>JAMPCE010000036.1 GCA_023666335.1 bacterium | reverse complement strand
TGTGTACCGCCTTACGGTTCCGGCGCAACGCTCTATATCAGACCTTATATGTTCGGTATTTCCCCTGTGATCGGGGTAAAGCCGGCGGACGATTATCAGTTTAGGGTATTTACGACCCCCGTGGGTCCTTATTTCAAGGGCGGCGCGAAGCCGATCACCATCAAGGTGAGTGATTTTGACCGGGCGGCGCCGCACGGCACGGGTCATATCAAGGCGGGACTCAATTATGCCATGAGCCTTCATGCGATCGTTACGGCGCATGAGGAGGGGTACGACGAGAATATGTATCTGGACGCGGGCAGCAGGACCTATGTGGAGGAGACGGGCGGCGCGAACTTCCTGTTCGTGACGAAAGACAATAAGGTGGTGACGCCGAAGTCTGACAGCATCCTGCCCTCGATCACCAGACGTTCCCTGATGACGGTCGCGAAAGATTATCTGGGGCTGGAGGTAGAGGAAAGACCTGTGGCATTTGAGGAAGTAAAGGATTTCGCGGAGTGCGGGCTCTGCGGTACGGCTGCGGTCATTTCTCCGGTGGGAAAGATCGTGGACCACGGAAAAGAGATCGCTTTCCCCAGCGGCATGACGGAGATGGGACCGATCACGAAGAAGCTGTATGACACGCTGACAGGCATTCAGATGGGAACGGTGGAAGCGCCCGAGGGCTGGATCCATGTGATCAAATAAGAAGAGTGCGCATATGAACATGCAAAAAGAATATCCTTATTTATATGAAACACATCTGCATACTTCGCAGGGAAGCGCCTGCGCAAGAAACAGCGGCGCCGAGATGGCGAGAGCCTGCAAGGAATACGGCTATGCGGGAATCATTGTGACGGATCACAACTGGGGCGGCAATACGGCGGTGGACAGGAGCCTGCCCTGGGAGGAATGGGTGGATCTTTTCTGTGCGGGCTATGAGGACGCGAAAGCGGAGGGAGAAAAGATCGGTCTGGATGTGTTCTTCGGTTACGAGGCAGGCTATCAGGGCACGGAGTTTCTGCTCTACGGCATTGACAAAGACTGGATGATACGGCATCCGGAATTGTGGACGGCGACCGTGGAGGAGCAGTATGCGCTGGTGCATGAGGCGGGCGGCATGGTGGTACACGCCCACCCGTTCAGACAGGCGCCTTATATCCCGAAGACCCGTCTTTATCCGGAGTGGGTGGACGGCGTGGAGGGCATCAATGCGGCGCATTCCAACCCGAAAAGCGGCGGGCATAATAACCCCGCGTATGACAGGGAGGCGGTCGCCTATGCCAATGCGCACGGGCTGCCCATGAGCGCGGGATCGGATATCCATGTGACGAATCTGCTTGGCGGCGGCATGGCATTTCGCAGAAGACTGCGCTCCGGCAAGGATTATGTGCAGGCGCTCCTGCAGGGTGAAGATTATGTGATGACGAACGGCAAGGATTGGTATGATCGGAAAGGGCGGCAGATTGGGTAGAAAAGGAAAATGGAAAAAGGCGGCAGGGGCTTTTTTTGCGGCAATCCTATTGACCACATCGGTCAGTGGGTGCGGAGCGGAGGGTTCGGGGTTTGGCACAAAAGTCGTGCTCACCACAGGCTTTGAGAAAGACGAAGTGTTCCGCATTGAGACAAACTCCTGTAAGCTGCCGGAACTGATGATCTATCTGACGACGATCCAGAACCGCTACGAGAACGTTTACGGGAGCGAGATCTGGGGGATCAGTGCGGACGGCGTGACCATTGAGGAGAATGTCAAAAATATCGCGCTGGCGCAGATCGCGCAGATCAAGACCATGAATCTGATGGCGGAGAAATACGAGGTGACGCTGGATGCCGAGGAGGAAGCAAGGGCTGAGAATGCGGCGAAAGCTTATTATGAGACGCTGGGAGAGCGGGAGATCGAGCTGCTTGGCGTCACGGAAAAGATGGTCTGCGCGCTTTATCAGGAACTTGCCAGAGCGGAGAAGATGTACCAGTACACCATCAAGGACATCAATCCGGAGATCAGCGACGACGAGGCGAGGACCATCACCGTGCAGCATATCCTGATCAGGACCTATGCGCTGGACGGGACAGGAAAGAAGATCGAGTACACGGAGGAAGCAAAGAAAGACGCTTACAGTCGGGCGGTTGAAGCGCTGGGACTGGCGAAAGACGGCGAGGACTTTGACGCCCTGATCCGCAAGTACAGTGAGGATGATAAATCCACCTATTCTTTCGGCAAGGGAGAGATGTCGGAGGCATTCGAGACGGCGGCGTTTAACCTTGGCACAGGGGAGATCAGCGATGTGGTGGAGACGGAGTTTGGCTATCATATCATCAAGTGCATCAACACCTTTGACAGGGAGGAGACCGACGCCAATAAGATCGAGATCGTAGAACAGCGGCGGGAGGAGGCTTTCGGGCAGGAATATGACGCCTATGTGGAGACTCTTACCAGAAACCTGAACGAGGAACTCTGGGATACCGTGAATTTCATTCATGACGAGGCGGTCACGACACAGAATTTCTTTGAGGTGTATACGCAGTATTTCGGAGTTTAGAAAAAGTTTATAATTTTGCAACGCCGCATAAAATCTGAATAAATGGCAAATTATTAGCACTCACACGAAATGAGTGCTAATTTTTTCTTGACTTCTATTTTTGAGGGTATTACACTGGTTATATCCGTTCAGATTCAGGTAAATTGAGCGGGAAACAGGCAATCAATGTTTCTAGGAAAAGCATCAATGACAGAGAGAAAGGAACGTGGTAACATGGCGGCGAAACATGGCAATTTATCAATCAACAGCGACAATATTTTCCCAATCATCAAGAAGTGGCTGTATTCCGACCACGACATTTTTTTCAGGGAGCTGATCTCCAACGGCTGCGACGCGATCACAAAGCTGAAAAAACTCGATATGATGGGCGAATACGCTCTGCCGGAGGATTATCAGGCAAAGATCCGGGTGATCGTAAACCCCGAGGAGAAGACGTTAAAATTCATCGACAACGGAATCGGTATGACGGCTGACGAGGTGGAGGAGTACATCAACCAGATCGCATTTTCCGGTGCGACGGACTTTATCGAAAAATATAAGGACAAGGCAAACGAGGACCAGATCATCGGGCATTTCGGTCTGGGCTTTTACTCGGCGTTCATGGTGGCGGATGAGGTGCACATTGACACCCTGTCCTATCAGAACGGCGCGCAGGCAGTACACTGGGTATGCGACGGGGGCACGGAGTTCGATATGGAAGAGGGGACAAGAACCGAGGTCGGTACGGAGATCACCCTTTTTGTCAATGAGGACTGCCTGGAGTTCTGCAACGAATATAAGGCAAAAGAAGTGATCAAGAAATACTGCTCTTTCATGCCGACGGAGATCTGGCTGTCCAAGGCGAACACCACGGACACCCAGACGATCACGGAGGCGGAGAAGCTGCCGACGGACGAAGTCGTAGAGGAGATCAAGAAAGAGAAAGAAGAGGACGAGCAGAAGCTTAAGATCAAAAAGCGTCCCGAGCTTTTGAACGAAACGCAGCCTTTGTGGACGAAGCACCCCAACGAGTGCACGAGAGAGGAATATCTGGAATTTTACCGCAAAGTCTTTCAGGATTACAAGGAGCCTCTGTTCTGGATCCACCTGAATATGGATTACCCGTTTAATATGAAAGGCATCCTGTACTTCCCGAAGATCAATATGGAGTACGAGTCCATCGAGGGCACGATCAAACTTTACAACAATCAGGTGTTTATCGCGGACAACATCAAGGAGGTCATACCGGAGTTCCTGCTCCTGTTAAAGGGCGTGATCGACTGTCCCGACCTGCCGCTCAACGTATCCAGAAGCGCCTTGCAGAATGACGGTTTTGTGAAAAAGATCAGCGAGTACATCACGAAGAAAGTGGCGGATAAACTCTCCGGCATGTGTAAGACCGAAAAGGAAGAGTACGAGAAATACTGGGATGATATCAGTCCCTTTATCAAGTTCGGCTGCTTAAAGGACGACAAGTTCTGCGAAAAGATGACGGATTACATTCTCTTCAAGAATCTGGACGGCGATTACATGACGCTGCCGGAGTGTCTGGAAGTCAACAAGATCGATCCGGACGAGGCGGAGAACGCCACAGACGAGAACGGTGAAAAGGTGGAGGCAGAAGTCGTCGATGAAAGCGGCGAAAAAGCAGAAGCCGAGGTCGTCGATGAGAACGGCGAGCCGATTGCGGAGGAAGAGGAGAAGAAAGAAAAGGTCATCTACTATGTGACGGACGAGAAGCAGCAGAGCCAGTACATCAATATGTTCAAGGCGGCGAAGATGGACGCGGTGGTGCTGACGCACAATATCGACCAGCCTTTTGTCTCCCAGCTTGAGGCGAAGAACGAGGGCATCAAGTTCCAGCGCATCGACGCGGACCTGACGGATACCTTTAAGGCAAAGACTTCCAAAAAGGCAGAGAAAGAGATGGAGGAGCAGGCGGAAAGCATCGCAAAGCTGATGAAAAAAGTCCTGGGGAAAGACGGCATCAAGGTAAAAATCGAGAAGCTGAAAAATAAGAAGATCTCCTCCATGATCACGCTCTCCGAGGAGACACGCCGGATGCAGGATATGATGAAGATGTATTCCATGCCAGGCATGGATGCGGGGATGTTCGGCAAGGAGGGCGAGACCCTGATCCTCAACGCCAACCATCCGCTCGTGCAGTATGTGCTGGAGCATCAGGACGGCGAGAATGTCAAGACGATCTGCGAACAGCTCTACGATCTGGCGCTTTTGCAGCAGGCGCCGCTGGAGCCGGAGGCGATGACAAAGTTTGTGGCAAGAAGCAACGAGATCATGATGCTGTTGACGAAGTAAAACGAGATGAGTTATGTAAACTAAAGACGCCGTCCGGAGGAGCATTTGCTGTCCGGGCGGCGTTTTCGGCAGGATGAAAGAACCGCTTTAGCGGGATATGATCTTTGAATCCGTACGTTCCAGCAGATAATCGATACTCACGTTATAAAAATCGGCAATGGCAATCAAAATGCCGGTGGGAATATCTCTTGTTCCGTTCTCGTAGTGGGAGTAGGCGCGCTGGGATATATTTAAATGTCTGCTCAACTCTGTCTGCGTCAGGTCGGCATCTTCGCGTAAATCTCTGATTCTGTGATATATGGCGGATTCCTCCCTTTCATTTATATAGAAGTTTTGTGATTCGTTATTTCTATATTAGGGTAGCCCAAAATGTTCTATTGACATTTAGAACATTTTGGGCTAAAATGATGAAAAATCATGTCGTAAAAAGACGAAGATCGTATGATCGCAGAAAGAAAATAAGGCGGCGGGTAATGTAATGGCAGCATTTCAATTATTGGGAAAAACAATAGAATTTTCGGATGATACCATGAATTTTGCAGAGTGCTACGGGTCATATCTTATGATGCAGGATGGCGCGGACAGGATGCTTTGCGCGATGTATGACGAATATGGTACATTTACGAATCTTGTGAATCGGATAGAAACGGATTGCAGCAGGATTCTGTCCGGATTTGCATCTACATTTGTCGAAAAGGTGATCGACGCAGGATTTTACGATCTGAGCGCGGATATTTTCTGGGAAGAGTATGTAGCGAGAATAACGCGCCAGCTGGAAACGGTGAGTTTTTGCGATTCCATGATTGAAAAATACATAGAGTTGGAACGGGAAAAGGAGGATGTGAAAAGATATCGGGAATACCGTAAGGACACGAGAGGGCGCATAGTAGGAGGCGGGTTTGGTCTTGGGGGCGCTATCGGCGGGATCGCAATGGCAGAAACCGCCAATATGCTCAGTGGTTTGGGGCACAGCGTGGCGAATGCGATCGGCAATATGGGGACGGATGCCGCGGCGCAGAGAGAGGGGCAGAAGATATATCAAAACGCACAGACCAGACAGCGTCTGCGGGCTGCGCTTGCAAGCGATCTGCATACGATCTTTCAGGGCTATCTGCTCCTGCTGGAGGACAAGCTTGCCATTCATTTCAGAGTGCGGCAGGCGGAAGATAAAGTCAAAGTGGACACGGTCATAAGCAATATCAGTTCGAGAGAGCTTGACAGAGAGGAAGCGGCGGACATGATCGCCGGATTGTTTCAGATCGATCCTTACAATGATTCCCTGTACCGCTATGCGCTGAAAAGATTCGGAGACAGCAGCTTGGAATTGCAGCAGATCGCGGAGGCTTTTTCCATGCAAAACAAACTGGACGGATATAAGCGGGCTGCGCTGAAGGAGATCGTGGACAATATGCCGGCAGAGACGATCGCCGACTGTGAGAAGGTCATGGAAAGTCTGTCTGACGCGATACGGAGAAACGGCGTATCGGAAGAGGCTGGCAAAGAATATCTTGCCGTTTTTCAGGAGCGTATGGATACACTGGATCGGGAAATGCGCACGTTTCGGGATACCGTCTACGATACGGCAAAGGAAGCCCAAAAAGCGAGAGAGGCGTATGAAGCGGAACAGGCGGAACTGGAGAGAGAAAAGGAAGATCTGGAGCGGTGGAAAAGCGAGACTGATTTTACGAGCAAAGAGAGCCTGCGGCAGCTGCGGGAAAAAATTGCCGCAAGCAATTATCGGGTCGAGGAAGCCGGAACTTTCCTGGAAGAGATCGATCATACGTTAGAGCAGATCGACAGGGAAGAGCGGACTGTGGAGGGCGTCGTATATGAAGATCACGAGAGCGCCCGCGCTGCGGTCCGGCAAAAGGAGGCTTATGAAATCTGCCGTGACGCCGTTTTTGAAAAGCTGAGAGAAATGATCGATCGCGGGCAGTACAGGGAAGCAATCGACTGTCTGCGGCAGATGGACCTTGCAGACGGGTGGAAGCCCAAGATGGAGACGGAATGGAACGATTACATCGCGGTGCGGTTTGCCGATGAGATCGCGCAGAGCAGAGAATATCAGAAAGTGTTAAAGGAGAGCGGAGTCAAGAATATGGTGATGGGGGCGGGCGGAATTATTTTGATTGGGCTGATCGTCAGTTTTATGTTTCCGTATGCCCTGCCGATTGCCATAGTCATTGCTGTGCTGGGAGCCGTCTCTACAATCGCGGAAGCGAAAAAGAATGAGAGCAGAAAACCGGCTGATCAGTTTGTGCAGCAACTCATTCAATGCGGATATAAAATTCAGACAGATAAAAACGCGGAAGGGAAAGAACAATGAAAAATTTTAATGCCAAATCAAAATCAGAACAGGTGTTTCTCATGATGCTGCTGTCAGTCGGCTGTTTATGTGCGGTCATCCTTACCGGTTGCGGCGGCAAATCCTGCGAAACAATAAAATGTAACAGCGTTAATGAAGACGGTCTCGTCATAACGGGGATATCGGTTCCGGGGTGCGGAGGCTGTCTGACATCGGGAGAAGGCTGTAACAGCTGCTTGTGGGCACAGTCCTATAAGTGTGTGGCAGGTTCGGAAAGCGAGGAAGTGGAAGAGGAAGACGGGAATACTTCGACTGACAGGATGCGGGTCATCGGATGCGATGCGCGCTATTATGGAGGAGGCTGCGCGGGATGTGAACAGAAGCAGAAATCTTCCTATGTGGGCTGTGTCAATCAGAAAGACTCGGCAGGCAAAACGAGCGGTTGTTTTTACGGCAGTTCCGACAAGGAAGAAAAACTGATCGGATGCAGGAAAGGCAGCGGCGGCTGCGCGGGCTCGGACGGGCTGGGAAGACTGGGACTCGATATTATGGAAGAGGGAACGAAGATAGAATAACGATGTATCCGTATATTTATATCACATTGCCTTCTTATGGCGTGATGGCGTTTGTCGGCTGCTTTGCGGTTCTGATCGTTACTTATTTGAGGCTTGAAAAGTATCAGGTTCCGTTTGCGACTTTTTTGAAGTTGTTTTTGCTCAGTGGAATCGGCGGATATCTTGGGAGTAAGCTTCTGTATGCCGTGACGCAGATACCGCATCTGCTTGCCGATTTTTCGCTTAAAAATCTATTCTTACTTGTGCTCGAAAGCGGCTTTGTATTCTATGGAGGTCTTTTTGGCGTGCTTTTTACGATCCATGTCTGTACGCGCAGGGACCATGACATGAGAAAGCGCATTTGGTCCATGATCGCTCCGGCGGTTCCTTTATTTCACGGATTTGGAAGAATAGGATGTATGATGGCGGGATGCTGCTATGGAAAGGCGCTTTCGGAACCCGTTCTGCTGTTTGGCATTTTTGTGTTTGAGCGCATTCCGGTCCAGATGATAGAAGCAATGTATGAATTTCTTCTTTGCGTTGTGATTTTTGCAGCGGAAAAACATAAGGGATTTCGGGGGCTGCGATTCTATCTGATCGCCTACAGTCTTTTCCGGTTTGTGATCGAATTTTTCAGAGGAGACGCCGTGCGGGGAATTTTCTTTGGAGTTTCGACGGCGCAATGGATCTCGCTTTTTATTCTCGGGTATTATCTGGTGATTTTCCTGATAGCAGCCATTGACACGATATCCGTCAAAAAGTAAGATAAAAAGAAAAGGCGGAGATCCTATGGAAACAGAAAACCGGAGAGAAGATATATTACTCGAACAATTAAAGGCGGATTCCGCCGAATACGGGAATCTGGAGACGAGAGACTACAGCGTGTCGCAGAAGCGGCAGGCAATCCGCTCTCTGATGAATATCCGTATGCCGGGCGGTCTGTCGGAGGCGCTTCTTGCGGCGCAGGACGAATATCTGCGGCAGACGCTTTCTGAGAAAGGAATCGTGACGCTTGCCGAGATTCCCACGATTCGGGAATGTTTTGGCGGACGCTGCGCGGCGGAGGTGATTCCCTTTGCGGATCAGATTTCACTCTGGCAGGGCGACATCACGCGCCTACAGGCGGGCGCGATCGTGAATGCCGCCAATTCGCAGATGCTGGGCTGCTTTGTCCCGTGCCACCGATGCATCGACAATGCGATCCACAGTGCGGCGGGTATGCAGCTTCGGGAGGAGTGCAGCCGTATCATGGCAAAGAAGCGGATGTGCCATGGCGGGCATTATGAGGAACCTGTGGGCGGCGCGGTATTGACAAAAGCCTACAATCTGCCCAGCGATCATGTGATCCACACGGTGGGTCCGATCGTGTACGGGGGATTGACTGATGCGGTCAAAAATGATCTGCGCAGCTGTTATGAGAGCGTTCTACAGTGCTGCGTGGAAAACGGGATCCGGTCGGTGGCTTTCTGCTGCATTTCCACAGGAGAATTTCATTTTCCGAACAGGGAGGCGGCAAAGATCGCGGTGAAGACCGTGACAGCGTTTCTTGGCGCGCACGAGAACGCATTTGACAGAGTGATCTTCAATGTTTTTAAAGACGAAGACAGGGAGATCTATGAGCGGATTTTTGCGTCAGCATAAAGGCAGGGGAAAGAGCCGGGGGATTACCCCGGCTCTGATATTCTCGTCACGCCCACATAGATTTCCGAGATCTTATACCAGGTCGCATAATCCACGATCCCGGTCTGGGGAAGGTTAAAGACCCGCTGGAAGACGCGCACGGATTCGGCGGTGCGCAGACCATAGATCCCGTCTGCGGTGATCGTCGGGATGGCGGGGTAATTCTGTGCGATGCGGTTCAACTGCTGCTGGATCTGCAATACCTTATCTCCGGTGGCGCCGATATTGAGGTTGTAGCCGGGCCAGGAGGAGGGGACGCCGGAGACAGCCACGGCGGTGTTGATATACATATCGCTGCCGTAGTAGTAGCGGAGGATCTGGATCGGGGTGTAGCCCTCGTCGCCCAGATATTTTGAGCCCCACTGGCTTAAGCCGTTACAGGTCACGTTCCTGCCGTCGCAGTAGGAAGTGAAGATGGGCTGGCGTACGCCGGGACGGGAAAGGTAATTGGCAAAGATCGAATCCACCAGCCGATCGATGTTCGCGTAGATGTTGCGTCCCCTGATCCATTTCTGGTCGTAGGCGGTGGAGGAAGTGATGGTAAAATCATAGCCCTGATTGCGATACCACTCCGTGTAGACGCGGTTTAAGGTGAAAGACATGATCGCCAGTGTGTTCGCGTAGATGGCGCTCTCCGGCCAGGTGGCGTAGATCTCGGAGGAGACGACGTTTTTGATATAGTCGCGGTAGCGCACATAGTAGTTTTGCGCGGTGGAATCCGAGGGGACGCCGTCGTGCACGATGATGTACTCCGGAATCACGACGCGGCTTAAGACGATCTCGCCGGATTCGTCGATGGGTTTGATCTCGTCCTCGGGGATCTTGGGCGGGTAATCGCCGTAGAGGGTGTGGTCGGGGATGGAGATGATCTCCTCCGCATTTTCCGCCGTCTCCAGAGGAATCATCTCGATATTCTGCACGGCGGTCACATCCGGCAGCACCTCTATGCCCGATACGATGACAGGCTCGTAGCCGGGCGCGGTGACGGACACCGTGTACTCCGAGTAGGGCATGGGCGAATCGGGGGTCAGACTGTACTGTAAGGGCGGCGTCCGCAGATCCACAGCTTCGGTTTGACCGGAAGAATCCGTTGTGAGCGTTTCCGTCGCGGAATCCGGATCGCCTGTAAAGGAGAGGGTGATGGTGGCGTTTTCAATGGGGAGCAGGCCCACGTTTGCAGTGACGTTGACCTGTAGTCTTCCGACCGTATCAGATCTCGACGCCACATCGTCTTCGGTTTGTGTATACAGCAAAGCTGCTTCTTTTTTCTTTTCATCCATCTGCTTACCTCATAGTTGACAGGTGCTTCTCTTACGGTTAGCATATGCGGGAGGGGTTTTCCCGGTGCCTTTCGGGTTAGGCTTGCGCTTGCGCCCCTCTCAATGCTATACTGTACATATGGTAGTGGATGAGATCTTAGACGGCAAATTTCATGTGGAGGACGGACCTCTTACTTTTTCCTGCCCGCGAGTCGAGCTGTCCCTTTCGGCAGGCTCGGTCTGCGAGGGCTCTTTTTTCGTGTACGGACCGGAGGGGCTTGTGACGGAGGGGCGCGTTCAGGCTTCGGATCTGCGTATGGAGTGCGTGACAGAGCGTTTCGGCGGAAGCGAAGACGAGATCTTTTACCGTTTTGACGCTGTAGGTATGGAAGCGGGCGAGGCGGTTTCCGGCTCCTTTCACCTCATTTCCAACAGGGGAGAATATTATCTGCCGTTTCAGGTACAGATCGAGTCGGGAGAGATCGACTCAAGCCTTGGAGAGATCCGCAACCTTTTTCATTTTACGAACCTTGCGCGGAGCAGCTTTGAGGAGGCGGTAAAACTTTTTTACAGCCCGGCTTTTGGGCGCGTTTTTTCCGGGCACGACAGGCAGTATTACGCGGCTTATAAGGGGCTTTCCTCGACGCCGGGAAACGTCCATAATGTGGAAGAGTTTCTGCTGGAGATCAATAAAAAGAAACCGATGGAATACATTCCGGAGGAGAGCGAGATCCGCATCGAAGATCCGGTGGAGGATATGCGCTATGCCTTTGTCGTCAATCGCAACGGCTGGGGTTATACGAAGCTGCTGATTCGGACGGAGGGAGATTTTTTGCGGACGGAGGAGGAGACGGCGGACGACGTTTCCTTTTTGGGCAATGTCTACCGTCTGTATTATCATATCGACACGGAAAGACTCCATGACGGCTGCAATTTCGGGGCGATCCTGCTTGGGCGGGAGAACGGGGAGATCCGGATCCCCGTCACCGTGGTGCGGCAAAGGCAGGACGGGCGGCACGCGGCGTTCCGGCGGGAGAAAAAACAGCTCACGGTGCAGTTGATGACCTATTATCAGGCGCATCGTCTGAAAAAGATCGGCAAGGATACCTGGCTTGCCGAGACGAGAAAACTGCTGGAGCGGATGGAGCAGCTCGACGGAAAGGATGTTGCGGTAAAGCTCTTTCAGAGCCAGATGCTCCTTTCGGGAGAGCGGGACAACGAGGCGAAATGGCAGATCGAGAAGCTGAAAGGCGCGGCGGAGGCGGAACGGGAAAGGAATCCGGCAGTCTGGTGTTATTACCTCTATTTGACTACATTGGTCAAAAATGACGACGCCTATGTGGACGAAGTCGCGGAGAAAGTGCGGCGCCTTTACGAGCGCAGGCGCGGGGACTGGCGGATCGCCTGGCTGCTTCTGTATCTCTCCGAAGAATATACCGAGAGCCCTGCCCGCAGATGGCTGTTTTTGGAGGAGCTGTTCGCCGGACGCTGCACTTCGCCCTTGATCTATCTGGAGGCGTGGAATGTCGTGGCTATGAATCCCGCCATGCTGCGGAAACTGGATCGGTTCGAGGAAGAAATATTGACCTATGCGGTCAAAAATAAACTGATGCAGGAGGACGTCCTGCTCCAGGTGGTGTATCTGGCGGGACAGAAGCGGAGTTATTCCGAGCGCGTGGTGCGCATTTTGCAGGGCTGCTACGAGCAGCTTCCGCACAGGGAAGCGCTGCACGAGATCTGTACGCAGCTGATCAAAGGCAGCCGCTTCGGCGAAGCCTGTTTTCCGTGGTATCGGGCGGGCGTGGAGGAGAATCTCCGGATCACGAGACTTTATGAATCCTACATGATGTCGCTTCCTGCGGACTTTGACGGGGAGCTTCCGCAGATGGTGCTCATGTACTTTGCTTATCGGAGCGACCTTCCCTGGGAGACGACAGCCCGTCTCTATGCTTATGTGTACAGGCGGAGGGATACGCTGGTAGATATTTATGTAAACTACATGGCGTCTATGGAACGCTTTGTGGTCGAGCAGATCAGGCGCGGGCGGATCAACCGCGATCTTGCCTATCTCTACAGCCGTTTGATCGAGCTTCCCATGATCGATGAGGAGAGCGCAAAGGCGCTCGTATCTCTGCTCTTTATGCGGGAAGTGAGGACGGATAACAGGCAGGCGAAAGAAGCCCTGCTCGCTTATCCCTGCCGGGCGGACATCAAGCATTACCCGCTTACGGACGGCAGGGCGTTTGTGCCGGTCTATGAGGAGGGCTGTAAGATTCTTCTGGGGGATGAGAGGGGGAACCGCTTTACGCAGAGTATCTCCTGTCAGACAGAAACGTTGATGAATCCCGGAAAACTTGCCATGTTGATCTCGCCTTTTGTGAGAAATCACCTAGGCTACGCGGTCTACGCCTGCTACGATCGGCAAAATACCTTTGCCGTGCAGGAGGACAATGCGGATCTTTTTGTGCTGCTCTCGCGGTCGGAGCGGATCGAGGAAGCGGAGAGGAAAAAGATCCGCCGCATGGTGGTGGATTTCTTTTACGAGCGGGACAGGATGCGGGAGCTGGACGAATATCTCCTCTCCCTGCGCCCGGAAGACGTGGCAAAAGATGACCGGGGCGGGATCGTGCGCTGCATGGTGAACCGCGGGATGTATGAGGAGGCATATCGCTGGATCGGAGCTTTCGGTCCTTATGAAGTGGATGCAAAGACGCTCTTAAAACTCGGAAGCCGCCTGCTGGAACTGACAAAGTCGCAGGAGGTCTCGGAAGATCCGCTCCTGACTGAAATGCTCTTTTTTGTGATGAAAAAGGGAAAATATGACGATAACAGTCTGGAGTATCTGATCAGGTGGTTTTCGGGGACGATCAAGGAACTGCGGGATATCTGGCTGGTGGCGGAATCTTTCGGCGTGGATACCTATCGGCTGAGTGAGCGTATGCTCTTACAGATGCTCTACACGGGTGCGCATGTAGGGGAAAAGATAGAGATTTTGCGCGCCTACAGCTTAAACGGCGGCAGCGACAGGGTGCGGGCAGCTTTTGTGTCGGCATGCTGTTACGATTTTCTGGTGAATGAAGAGATTACGGACGCCTATGTGTTTGAGAGCGTACAGCACCTCTACCGGGAGGAAGTGGCGTTTCATCCGGTCTGTAAGCTCGGCTTCCTGCGCTTTTTTGCGGACAGGGAGCGTTCTGCGGAGACCATGAAGATCTGCGGCGATTTTCTGGAATCGCTGCTTGCGGATGGGATCGTGATGCCCTTTTACCGCAGTTATTTTGGCAGCGTCCCGCAGCTTAGCGCCTACCTGGACAAGACGATGGTGGAGTACCGCACAAGACCCGGCAGCCGGGTGACGATCCACTATCTGTTACAGGGCGGCGGGAGTGAACCGCAGGAATATACGCACGAAGAGATGCGGGATATGTTCGGCGGCATCTATGTCAGGGACTTTATCCTCTTTTTCGGGGAAAAGCTGCAATATTACATCACGGAGGAGACGGAGGCGGGCGAACAGGTCACACAAAGCTGCGTCATGAGCAAGAGCGACGCCGGAGAGGACGGCGCTGCCGGACGTTTCAGTATCCTGAACGATATTATGATCGGCGAGACGCTGCAGGACTACAATACGGTGGAGGATCTGCTCTTTACTTATTATCAGCAGGATCACATGACGGAGCGGATCTTCACGCTGCGCTGAAATGCTGTGCGAAAAGGGTATGGGGAGTATCATGTTTTTGGAGCGCAAAGAAGAAAAACCGCATAAGGGAAGCGTGTTCGTGGGTTTCGATCTGGGGGAGCGCTATGCCCAGATCAGCTACTGTTTTTTTGAAAAGGGCGGCGTGGAGACGCTCGCACCCGTGGCGGGGACGAAGCAGTACAACATTCCTGCCATGTTATGTAAACGAAAAGGAAGCAAACAGTGGCTCTACGGCAGGGAGGCGGCGGAAAATGCCGACGCGGAAGATCTGCTCCCGGTGGAGGGCTTGTTGTCTCTTGCAAGGGCGGGAAAGGAACTTACGCTGGACGGGGAGACTTACGATCCGGTCGCGCTTCTGACCCTTTTTATCAGGCGGAGCCTCGGGCTTCTTGGCATCATCGCGCCGCCGGAGGAGATCGACGCCTTTATGGTGACGGTCGCCCGCACGGATGACCGCATGGTGGAAGTTCTGTTACAGGCGGCGGCTAATCTGAATCTCAAGACAGACCGTATCTTTTTCCAGAACCACACGGAGAGCCTGTATGCCTATATGCTGCATCAGCCTGCGGAACTGTGGGCTTACAGCGCGCTTGTCTGCGAGCATGACGGGAGGAGGCTTACGACCTACCGCATGGCGTGCAATAAGCGGACGACGCCCATTGTGGCGCTGATCGAGGAACAGCTCTTTGAAACGCTGCCGCTTCCCGGGGAGGATGAGACGGAGGCGGTCAGGACGGATGCGTACCGGCTGGCGGACGAACGGTTTCTGGATATCCTGGAGGGATTGTGCGAGGGGCGGATCGTCTCCTCAGCCTATCTTCTGGGAGACGGTTTTCGGGAGGAGTGGCACAAAGAATCCCTGCGCTTTTTGTGTAAAAACAGGCGGGTCTTTCAGGGCAACAATCTGTTCAGCCAGGGGGCGGTCTACAGCCTGCTGGAAAAATGGGATCCCAGTAAGGAGGGCAAAAGCCATATCTTTCTGGGGGAGGACAAACTCAAGGCGAATATCGGTATGTATGTGCTGCGCAGGGGAAAGGAGTCCTACTACGCGCTTCTGGACGCGGGGGAAAACTGGTATGATCTGCACAAGACCTGTGAGATCCTCTTAGAAGACGATAAGACGCTTTCCTTTGTGATCACGCCCCTCACGGGCAGGAATCCGCAGACAAAGGATATCACCCTTTCGGGGGCAAAAAAAACGGAGGCGCCCTTTACCAGATATGAACTGGACGTATCTATGGTCTCGGCGGATACGGTGCAGGTGACAGCCACGGAACTGGGGCTGGGAGAGCTTTTCCCGACGGACGGGCGCAAATGGGAGGAATCGTTTCAGATCTTATGACGGTGAGGTACGGGCGAAAAGTATGAGCAGCAAGGTGATCCTGGGGACGGGCAGACGCGCCGCGCATCCCTACTATGTGGAAAGATTTTATGTAAACCTATATTCAGTGGAAGAACTCTGCTTTCTGCTGGTGGACAAAGCGCCGCTTCTCGATGAGGAGATCAAGCAGCGGGAGTTGGTGCGGTGGCTGGAGACGGAGTGCGGCTTAAGCGAGCTTGCCCACACGCTGGAAGCGCTTTTGAACAAAAAGGCTTCCGTGGCGGCTTTTGCGGGAGCGGTCCTGTCCTATGTGAACATCTATCCGGCGGAGACGGTGCGGCAAACGGAGGAGATCGTGCGGGGCAACGAGGGCTTAAATCCCTATGAGCGGCTGGGGGCGCGGGCGGATTATCTCTTCGGTGAAAAGCGGTATCTGGCGGCGCTCAGGCAGTACCGGAGTCTCGCGCTTACGCTTCCGGATACCGAAAAACTCCTGCTCGGGCGGATCTATCACAATATGGGGGCGGTCTATGCGGGGATGTTTTTGTACGACCAGGCGGCGGAACAATTCCTGAAAGCCTATGAGACGGACGGGAAGCGGGAGGGGCTTGTGATGTATCTGGCGGCGCTGCGCATGGGAAACCAGGAAAAGGCATACATTGATTATATCGCCGAGCATCCGGAGTACCACGAACTGTCGCTGGAGGTGGAGCGGTTGATCAGGCGGGCAGAAGATTCTTTTGAAGGCTCGGATGAAAACAGGATGCTTGTCACCTATCAGGTGATGAAAGAGGAGGGAGCGGGCGCGATCGGCTCCTCTGCACCTTACTACGAAGAGATCGGGGAACTGACGGCGGGGCTTCGGGAGCAGTACCGCAAGAGTATGAGATGAAGGAGCGGACCGCTTCGACAGGGAGGAAAAAATGGGTTTTATCAAAAAACTGTTAGACAGATTCCGCAGGGATTACGAGGAATACGATGAGGAATGGGACGAGGAGGAAGCGCCCCGGGAGATCGATTTTAATAACAGGGACCAGCGAAACGATTATGTCAGAAATTGCCTGGAAAAGATGGCGGAGGCTACGAAAGAGCTGGAAAACCTGAACTTCGAGTACAATATGGTCACTTCCTATCTGAAAGATATGGAGGAGATCGAGGCGCTTCCGCCCGAGGAGAGCGAACAGCTCAAGGACTGCGCGCGGCGGGTCTCCCTTTTGCAGGACAAAAAGACCGATTTTATGGGGCGCCCCCGCCGGATCACGGATGAAAAGTACCGCCAGATCGAGCGCATGGAGGATGAGGTCGAGGAGGGCATTTCCAAACTGAAAGAGGCGGAGGACTACCGCGACCTGATCCGCAAGGACTTAAGCCGCCTGGATGGCGAGCGGCACGCTTACCTCTACCGAAAGAACGAGGTCATGCGCCTGCTCTCGGACACCAGAGGCATGGCGGTGATCTGTGTGGCGGCGCTTGCGCTGTGTGCGCTCTTACTTCTGTTCTTACAGTATTTTCTGGAGATGGACACGCGGATCGGCTATCTTCTGACAGCGGGCGCGGCGGCGGTGATGCTCACGTTGATCTATGTCCGGCATACGGACGCCAGACGGGAACTTAAGCGCGTGGAGACGGGAATCAATAAGATCATCCTTTTGCAGAATAAAGTAAAGATCCGCTATGTGAATAACACGAACCTGTTGGAATATCTTTATATGAAGTACGGTGTGTCGAGTATGCAGGAGCTGTCGCAGCTGTGGGAAAATTACCGCATCGAGAAAGAAGAGCGGGAGAAATTCAGGCGGGCGGAGCTGGATCTTGATTACAGCGAGCAGGAACTTTTGCAGATCTTAAAATGCTATCAGGTGCAGGATCCCGCGATCTGGCTGCATCAGACGGAAGCCATCCTGGATCCGAAAGAGATGGTGGAGATCCGGCACAACCTGATCATCCGCAGACAGTCCTTAAGACGGCGCATGGATTATAACCGGGAAGTGGTGGCAGGCACTTCGCAGAAGGATATCAAGGCGCTGGTGGAGCGTTATCCCAAATATGCCAAGGAGATCATGCAGACGGTCGAGGAGTATGAACAGAAATTCAATACCAAATCATAAAATCGGAAAAAGGAAGGAAAACAGGATATGAGTACGGATAAGTATGTAAGCCCCCTTTCGGAGCGCTATGCGAGCAGCGAGATGCAGTATATCTTTTCGCCGGATATGAAGTTTCGGACGTGGCGGAGGCTTTGGATCGCCCTCGCGGAGACGGAGATGGAACTGGGGCTTTCCCAGAACGGGAAGCCGGTGATCACGAAAGAGCAGATCGACGAGTTAAAGAGTCATGCGGAGGATATCAATTACGACGTGGCAAAAGCCAGAGAAAAAGAGGTGCGCCACGACGTGATGAGCCATGTCTACGCCTACGGGAAACAGTGCCCGAAAGCGGCGGGGATCATCCATCTGGGAGCGACTTCCTGTTATGTGGGAGACAACACGGACATCATTGTCATGCGGGAGGCGCTTCGGCTGGTCAAAAAAAAGCTGGTGAACGTGATCGCGAAACTGGCGGATTTTGCCGATGAATATAAGGAACTTCCCACGCTGGCTTTCACGCATTTCCAGCCGGCGCAGCCGACCACCGTGGGAAAGCGCGCCACGCTCTGGGCGCAGGAATTTTGTCTGGACCTGGAGGATGTGGACTATGTGCTGGGCGGCTTGAAACTCCTCGGTTCCAAAGGCACGACGGGCACGCAGGCTTCCTTTTTGGAACTGTTTGAGGGAGATCAGGAAACCATCGATCGGATCGATCCCATGATCGCGGCGAAAATGGGCTTTGAAAAATGCTATCCCGTATCGGGGCAGACCTATTCCCGCAAGGTGGATACCAGAGTCTGTAACGTTCTGGCGGGGATCGCCGCCTCCGCCCACAAGATGTCGAACGATATCCGCCTGCTGCAGCACTTAAAAGAGGTGGAGGAACCTTTTGAGAAGAGCCAGATCGGGTCTTCGGCTATGGCTTACAAGAGAAATCCCATGCGCAGCGAGCGTATCGCATCCCTCGCCCGTTTTGTGATGGTGGACGCGTTAAATCCCGCGATCACTTCCGCGGTACAGTGGTTTGAACGGACGCTCGACGATTCCGCGAACAAACGCCTTTCCATACCGGAAGCGTTTCTGGCGGTAGACGGGATCCTCGATCTGTGTCTCAACGTGGTGGATGGGCTGGTTGTATACGATAAAGTGATAAAAAAACATCTGTTGAGCGAACTTCCTTTCATGGCAACGGAAAATATCATGATGGATGCCGTAAAGATGGGCGGAAACAGGCAGGAACTGCATGAGAAGATCAGGGAACTCTCCATGACCGCAGGCGCAAATGTAAAGCGGGAGGGGAAAGAAAACAATCTTCTGGAACTGATCGCGGAAGATCCTGCTTTTAACATGAGTTTGGAGGAGCTGCAAAAGACGATGGATCCCGCCCGCTATGTGGGCAGAGCGCCTTTGCAGGTAGAAAAATTCTTAAGGGAGATCGTGAATCCCATCCTTACAGAAAATAGGGATCTTTTGGGTGTGGAAGCGGAAATCACCGTGTGAGAAATAGAAGAGGAGATCAGATGAGCCTGGAACCGGATTTTGAGAAGACCGCCATGCGCGTGTCTTCCGTCAGCATTGCCGCCAATTTCATACTCACGGTCTTTAAGCTCTTTGCGGGGGTGATCGCGCATTCCGGCGCGATGCTCTCCGACGCGGTGCATTCCGCCTCGGATGTGTTCAGCACCGTGGTGGTCATGATCGGCGTGCACATCTCCCGAAAGGCTTCCGATAAGGACCACCCCTACGGTCATGAACGGCTGGAGTGCGTGGCGGCTATCGTTCTTGCCACGATCCTTGCCGCTACGGGTCTTGGCATCGGCTATGCGGCGGTCATGAAGATCGCGGGGAAACATTACGAAGAGCTGGCGGTGCCGGGGCTGCTTGCCCTGATTGCGGCAGTTGTCTCCATTCTGGTGAAAGAGGCGATGTACCAGTATACGAGGATCAGCGCAAAGCGGATCGACTCCGGCGCGCTGATGGCGGACGCATGGCATCACCGTTCCGACGCGCTTTCTTCCGTCGGTGCGCTCATCGGCATCGGCGGCGCCAGACTCGGTTTTCCGATCCTTGATCCGATCGCAAGTCTGGTGATCTGCCTGTTTATCGAGAAAGCGGCTTATGAGATCTTTATGGACGCGGTGGATAAGATGGTAGACAAAGCGTGCGACGAGGAGATGGAGGCGGCGCTTAAAGACTGCGCGATCGCGCAGGAGGGGGTGCTTGGCATCGATCTGTTACATACCAGGGTATTCGGCAATAAGGTCTATGTGGATATCGAGATCCGCGCTGACGGCGAGGAGACGCTTCGCTGCGCGCACGAGACGGCGGAGCGGGTGCACGACGCCATAGAAAAGAACTTCCCGAAAGTAAAGCACATCATGGTGCATGTGAACCCGTCTTAAGGGCGGTATCGCCTTTTTTCGTTTTACTATAGTTTTCTTTCGGAAAATGTGTTAAAATGGAAAAGATGAGTGGAGGTGACCTTATTTATGAGCACGAGTCTGCGCAAGAGAAAGATCACTTATACGATCATATTGACCTCGGATTCTCCGGCGGCGGGCCACGGGAGAATGCACATTAAGACGGGCGCCCTTGCGGTGGTCTCTTTTGTGCTGTTTGTGGCTGTCATCTGTTATGCGGTGTACGTTACCATTACGATGGGCGGTTATGTGGAGCGGAGCGCGAAGCAGGTGGAACAGATCGTGGAGCTGAAAGCGGAGAACGAAACGCTTGCGGCGGAGAATAAGACGCTGGGCGACAGAGCTTCCTCTTTGGAGGAGACGCTTGCGCGCAAGGAAGAGCAGGAGCACGAACTGGTGGCGGCGCACGAGGAAAATTATATCCCGAAAGGTTTTCCCATGAGTGGCGCGGCGCAGATCCTCGAGGAGGATACCGCAGCCCAGACGGAGGGCGAAGAGGAGGAGCAGGCGGCGGAAGACGACGATACGCTGAAAGTGGAGGCGAAAGACGAATGGAAAGAGCGTATCTTCGTGTCCACGGAAGGGACGAAAGTAGTCGCCACAGCGCCCGGCACAGTCAAAGAGGTCCGGAAAGCGGAGGGCGAAGTCAGCTATGTGGTGATCGACCACGGAAACGGTTATGTCACCACTTATCGGAATCTGGGAAGCCCCATCGTGGAAGAGGGCGGTCAGGTGGTAAAAGGGATGGCTTTGTTTTTAGTCGGGGAGGATAACACGGAGACCGGATACAGCATCCGCAAGGATGACGAGTATGTGGATCCGCTGGAATTGATAGAGATCAAAGGATAGGGAGGATATCATGTTGGGAAAGAAAACGACGGAACAGATCAATGCAAAGATCAGCAGCGTCATCGGGTCTGATATGGTAGTGGAGGGAAATGTCCGCGCCAAAGAGGCAGTCCGTGTGGAGGGCAAGGTCACGGGAGATGTGGAGACCGAAGGCGCCCTGATCATCAGTGCGGGCGGCGGCGTGAAAGGAAATGTGAAAGGCAGTAACATCATCATCGGCGGCTCGGTGGAGGGCGATCTGACCTCCGGCGGCAGGACCGAGGTGGCTTCCACCGGTAAGGTGATCGGCAACATCCGCACCAAGAGCCTGATCGTGGACGAGAATGCGGTCTTCCAGGGACAGTGTATCATGAACGCCGAGGGGCTTGCGCCGCTTCCGGGAACACCCGCAGCAGGGGAGAATGCCGAGAAGAAACCCGGCGAAGAGTCCAAGGACAATAACAACAATAACGGCAATAATAAATGGAATAAGAGATAGGAACAGTGGATCAGATTTCGTTATTTGACAGGGAAATGCCGCAGCCTCTGGCTGCCAGACTAAGACCCGAAAATCTGGAGGAATATGTGGGGCAGAGTCATCTGCTCGGAAAAGGAAAGGTGCTACGGCGTCTGATCGAGCAGGATCAGGTTTCCTCAATGATCTTCTGGGGACCGCCGGGCGTGGGAAAGACGACCCTTGCCAGGATCATCGCCCATAAGACAAAATCTTCTTTCATTGACTTTTCCGCCGTGACCAGCGGCATCAAGGAGATCCGCACCGTCATGGAGCAGGCGGAGAAAAACCGTCAGTACGGTGTGAAGACAATCCTGTTTGTGGACGAGATCCACCGCTTCAACAAGGCGCAGCAGGACGCCTTTCTGCCCTTTGTGGAGAAAGGGAGCATCATCCTGATCGGCGCGACCACGGAGAATCCGTCTTTTGAGATCAACAGCGCATTGTTGTCCCGCTGTAAGGTGTTTGTCTTGCAGGCGCTTTCCGCGGAGGAGATTAGGGGGCTTTTATCCCGCGCTTTGCAGTCTCCGAAAGGCTTTGGCGGTCAGAAAGTCATCATGGACGACGAGCTTCTCACGATGCTTGCCGTCTTTGCAAACGGCGACGCGAGGAATGCGCTTTCCACCCTGGAGATGGTGGTGCTAAACGGCGAGATGGACGCGGAGGGCGCCGTCACGGTGACAAAGGAGACGCTGGAACAGTGTACGGCGAGAAAGTCACTTTTGTACGATAAAAAGGGCGAGGAGCATTACAATCTCATCTCCGCCCTGCACAAGTCCATGCGCAATTCCGATCCCGACGCGGCGGTCTACTGGCTGGCGCGGATGCTGGAGGCGGGAGAGGATCCGCTCT
This sequence comes from bacterium, assembly GCA_023666335.1. Taxonomy (GTDB): domain Bacteria; phylum Bacillota; class Clostridia; order Lachnospirales; family Lachnospiraceae; genus UBA3282. The sequence goes on along the minus strand of JAMPCE010000036.1, from coordinate 4,913 downwards.
ATGTGGCGAGACGTGTGGTGCGTTTTGCCAGCGAGGATGTGGGTCTGGCTGATCCGCAGGCATTGCAGATCGCGGTGGCTGCCTATCAGGCTTGCCATTTTCTGGGGATGCCTGAGTGCAATGTCCATTTGACGCAGGCGGTGGTCTACGTTTCGCTCGCGCCGAAGTCGAACGCTATGGAGGTGTCCTACAACGAGGCAAAGGCGGATGCGATGGAGGATCTGGCGGAGCCGGTGCCTCTGGTGATCCGAAACGGCGTCACGGATCTCATGCGCGAGATGGATTACGGGAAAGGGTATCAGTACGCCCATGACACGGAGGAGAAACTGACCAATATGCAGTGCCTGCCGGACGCTCTTTTAGGGCGGGAGTACTATCGGCCTGCGGGCATGGGGGAAGAAGCCGCGCTTAAAAAGAGACTTGCACAGATCAAAGCCTGGAAAAAGGCGCACGGCGCAAAGACGGGCGAATAAATTTAGAAGCGCCGCAAAACGCTTCGGAATGGAGTATATCATGGTAAAGGCTGTAGTGGGCGCCAATTGGGGCGACGAGGGAAAAGGTAAGATCACGGATACACTGGCGGAAAAAGCGGATATCGTGGTACGTTTTCAGGGGGGCGCGAATGCGGGACACACCATTGTCAATGATTACGGCAAGTTTGCGTTACATACGCTGCCGTCCGGCGTGTTTTACGGGCACACCACCAGCATCATCGGAAACGGCGTTGCGCTCAACATCCCGATCTTCACGGAGGAGATCAAGTCCCTGACCGACAGGGGCGTGCCGAAACCGAAGATCCTGGTTTCTGACCGCTGTCAGATCGTGATGCCCTACCATATTTTATTTGATCAGTATGAGGAAGAAAGACTCGGCGGAAAGTCTTTTGGTTCCACGAAGTCGGGGATCGCGCCTTTTTATTCCGACAAATACGCGAAGATCGGTTTTCAGGTCAGCGAATTGTTCGACGAGGAACGTTTGCAGGAGAAACTTGCGCGGGTGTGTGAGACAAAGAATGTGCTCTTAGAGCATCTATACCATAAACCCGCGGTCGATCCACAGGAACTGTCTGCCACGATGCAGCAGTACCGGACGATGATCGAGCCTTATGTGTGCGATGTGTCCGCTTATCTGGACCAGGCATTGAAAGACGGAAAGACTGTGCTCTTAGAGGGACAGCTGGGAACCTTAAAAGACCCCGACCACGGTATTTACCCGATGGTGACGTCCTCCTCAACGCTTGCGGCATACGGCGCGATCGGCGCAGGGCTGCCGCCCTATGAGATCAAACAGATCATTACCGTGTGCAAGGCGTATTCCTCCGCGGTGGGCGCGGGCGCGTTTGTCTCGGAGATCTTCGGGGATGAGGCGGATGAGTTGAGACGGCGCGGCGGCGACGGCGGCGAGTTCGGCGCGACCACGGGGCGGCCCAGAAGAATGGGATGGTTCGACTGCGTGGCTTCCAAGTACGGCTGCCGTCTGCAAGGGACAACGGATGTCGCCTTTACTGTGCTCGACGTGCTGGGATATCTGGACGAGATTCCGGTGTGCGTCGGCTACGAGGTGGACGGTCAGGTGACGACGGATTTCCCCGTGACCTGTAAGCTGGAAAAGGCAAAACCGGTGCTAAAGAAATTGCCGGGCTGGAAGTGTGAGATCCGCGGCGTCAAAAAATACGAAGAACTACCCGAGAATTGTCGGAATTACGTGGAGTTTATCGAGAGGCAGATCGGGTATCCTATTACTATGGTGTCAAACGGCCCCGGAAGAACGGATATCATTTACAGAGAAAGTCCGCTGAAAAAGTAGGGCAGATACAAAGGATGAAAGGCAGCGGCAGGTTTTCCGCTGCCTTAATTATAGGCTAGAAACCGAGAGGAGGGAAAATCATGTTATTGGAAAACAAAGTTGCGATCGTGACGGGCGGAAGCCGCGGCATCGGTTACGCGGTCGTGGAGGCTTTTTTGCAGGAGGGCGCAAAGGTCGTGCTGTGCGCAAGCCGCAAGGAGACCGCCGACAAGGCGGTGGACAAGTTAAAGGAGGCGTATCCGCAGGCGGAGGTGGAAGGAATCTTCCCCGATCTGTCCGATTTTGCGGCGGTGCAGGAAGCCTTTGACGGGGTGGCGGAAAAGTATGGCGGCATTGATATCCTGGTGAACAATGCGGGCGTATCGGAGAGTACGCCGTTTGCCGACTATACGGAAGAGACATTTGAAAAGGTGATGGACTTAAATCTCAAGGCGGTGTATCACTGTTCCAAAGCGGTGAGCCGATATATGATCGAGGCGGGCAGCGGTGTGATCTTGAACACCTCGTCTATGGTGAGTAAGTACGGGCAGCCTGCGGGGATTGCCTACCCCACATCGAAGTTTGCCGTGAACGGTTTCACCGTGTCGCTGGCAAGGGAACTCGGACCGAAAGGGATCCGGGTCAACGCGGTGGCGCCGGGCATCACCTACACGGACATGATGCGCAGCGTCCCCAAAGAGGTGATCGATCCGATGATCGCGCAGATCCCTTTGAGAAGGATGGGACAGCCGGAGGATATTGCCAATGCGTTTGTCTTCTTAGCTTCGGATAAGGCTTCCTATATCAGCGGCGAGGTGCTGCATGTGGACGGGCTGGCGAGGAGCTAGTAAGTTATGTAAACTAATGACAGAGGGCGGACAAATGATCACGACGATCATATTTGACATCGGAAATGTACTGGCGGATTTTACCTGGGAGGCGCATTACCGCAGTTTCGGGTTTGCGGAGGAAATTTTTGAACGTCTGGCAAATGCCACCGTGAAGAGCGATATGTGGAATGAGTATGACAAGGGAGCCATGACGGACGAGGAGATTATGCAGGGCTTTATCGACAATGACCCCGGCATCGGGAAAGAGATCAGGCTGGCTTTAGCGGATAAGGGTCCTATGGTCAGAAGAAATGCCTATGCGATCCCGTGGATACAGAAGCTGAAAGAAAAGGGGTATCGCTGTCTCTATCTGTCTAATTTTTCGGGAAAAGCGCATAAGGAATGCGCGGCGGCGCTTGACTTTATTCCTTATATGGACGGCGGCATTCTCTCTTATCAGGAAAAAATCATCAAGCCCATGCCGGAGATCTATCAGCTTTTGATCGACCGGTACGGGCTTGTGCCGCAGGAATGCGTTTTTCTGGACGATACGCCCCGCAATCTGGAGGGGGCGGAAAAATTCGGGATCCATACGATCCGGTTTCAGGATCAGGCGCAGGCAATCGAAGAGCTGCGCAGGCTGGGCGTGGAGACGTAAGTTATTTGGTCATCAGTTCCTCCGCCAACGTTTCGATCTGCGCTTTGTTTTCTTCGGTCAGCGTGGAGCGGATCTGCACGGTGGTTTCCGTAAAAGTGATCTCCTTGCAGGCTTCCAGCCGCGAGCGCATGGCTTTTGCCGCCGTGGGCGCCCAGGAGCCGTTTTCGATCAGGGCGACCGTGCGCTTCTGGTAATTATGTTCGACAAGTTCGTCGAGGAACGTCCGCATGAAAGGGAAAATGTCCGCGTTGTAGGTGGTGGTGGCAAGCACGAGTTTTCCGTAGCGAAAAGCGTCCTCCACGCACTCCGCCATATCTTCTCTGGCAAGGTCTGCGACGACGACTTTTGGGCAGCCTTTGGCTGTCAGTTTTTCCGCGAGAAGTTCCGCAGCCGCTTTGGTGTGGCCGTAGACGGAAGTGTAGGCGATCATCACGCCCTCGGACTCCACGCCGTAGGAAGACCATGTCTGATATAGGTTTACATAATACTCCAAGTTCTCGGTGAGGACCGGGCCGTGCAGAGGGCAGATGATCTGTATGTCGAGGGCAGCCGCCTTTTTCAGGAGATTCTGTACCTGCATACCGAATTTGCCGACGATGCCGAAATAGTAACGGCGCGCTTCACATGCCCAGTCTTCCTCCACATCGAGGGCGCCGAATTTGCCAAAGCCGTCCGCGGAGAAGAGCACTTTATCCTGCTTGTCGTAAGTGACCATGACTTCCGGCCAGTGCACCATCGGCGCAGCCACGAACTGCAATTCATGCGCGCCAAGATGCAGGGTGTCGCCCTCCTTGATGACGAGCTGTCTGTCGGCGTAATCCGTGCCGAAAAACTGTTTCATCATGGTGAAAGCGGGAGCGGAGGCGATGATGACCGCATTCGGATAAGCCTGCGCAAAGGCGTCGATGCCTGCGGAGTGGTCGGGTTCCATGTGCTGCACGATCAGGTAGTCCGGCGTGCGGCCGTCCAGAACGGTCTCCAGATTTGTGAGCCACGGTTCGACGAAACGCCTGTCCACCGTATCGACGACGGCGGTCTCGCTGTCGCAGATCACATAGGAATTGTATGCCATGCCGTTTTCTACAAGGTACTGGCCTTCAAAAAGGTCGATGTCGTGGTCGTTTACGCCTATGTAATGAATGTCGCTTGTGATTTGCATGAGGGGGTTCTCCTTTCTCCGTTCAAAAAATATTTGGATGGTGGGGTGAAACACTTGCATGCTTGTTGAAATTGTGCAAATAGCATAACCAACGCAGACCCGCTTGCGCTTCATTCCAGCCGTAGCAGACGCTAAACTCGTGAGTTGCGTTGCAACTCATGACCTCGTTAAGCGCTGACGGCTTGCAAGAGTCTGCTTTTGGTTATGTTATCTGCACAATCATTTCGGTACTGAGCAGTGTTTCAGCATTACCATTTCAGAAAGTATTGTATCATTGATTTGGAAAAATGGAAAGAGAAAAGTCGGAGGCAGGAAAAAACTCTGACATAATGGTAGAGTTTTGGGGAAAGAGGAAAATATGCGGGAAGAATTTTGCAGAACGGAAATGCTTTTGGGGCGGGAAGCGATGGAGAGGCTGGCGCGCTCGCGGGTGGCGGTGTTCGGCGTGGGCGGCGTGGGCGGCTATGTGTGCGAGGCGCTG
>JAMPCE010000035.1 GCA_023666335.1 bacterium | reverse complement strand
AGTCGGTAGAGCACCTGACTTTTAATCAGGTTGTCGGGGGTTCGAATCCCCCGTGGTTCATTTGTTGTAATTTTCTTTTTCACCGTCGCGTTCAGCGACTTTTTTTTTAGCAGGGAGGTTGTTTTATGGAACAGACAAAAGAAAATAAAATGGGTACGATGCCGGTCAACAGGCTGTTGATCACGATGTCGCTTCCCATGATGATCTCGATGCTGGTGCAGGCGCTTTACAATGTGGTGGATTCCATCTTTGTCTCCCGCATCAATGAGAATGCACTGACAGCCGTGTCACTTGCTTTCCCGATCCAGACGCTGATGATCGCGGTAGCGGGCGGCACCTGTGTCGGTATCAACGCGGTGCTTTCCAAGGCTTTGGGCGAGAAGGAGCAGGAGCGGGCGAACGATGCGGCGGCAAATGGTATTGTTATGATGGCGCTCAGTTACTTTCTCTTTCTGCTGGTCGGTCTGTTTGTGGCCAGACCGTTTTATTTAAGCCAGACCAATGACGCGCAGATCGTGGAGTACGGCGTAGCATATTTAAGTGTGGCGTGCTGCTGTTCGTTCGGGTTGTTTACGCAGTTTGTATTTGAGCGGCTGTTACAGTCTACCGGCAGAACCTTTTATATTATGATCACGCAGGGAACGGGCGCAGTCATCAATATCATTCTGGATCCGATCTTCATTTTCGGTCTGTTCGGCATGCCGAAGATGGGCGTCACCGGTGCGGCGGTAGCGACGGTGACGGGGCAGATCATTGCGGGATTGCTCGCATTGATCCTAAACGCAAAGAAGAATGACGATATTCAGATTTCTGTGAGGAAGCTCCGCCTGCAAAAAGAGATCGTGGGGCAGATCTACAAGATCGGTGTGCCGTCCATGATCATGCAGGCGATCGGCTCTGTTATGACTTATGGCATGAATCTGATCCTGATCTCCTTTACCTCCACGGCGACGGCGGTGTTTGGCGTATACTTTAAACTCCAGAGTTTCATCTTTATGCCGGTGTTCGGTTTGAACAACGGTCTGGTGCCGATTCTGGCATATAATTACGGCGCGGGCAGACGTGACCGCTTCGTGCAGGCTTTAAAGTGGGGCATCCTCTATTCCGTGAGCATTATGGCGGTCGGCGTGGTCATTTTCCAGAGCGTTCCGCAGGTACTGCTGGGCTTTTTTGAAGCTTCGGCGGAAATGCTGGCGATCGGCATTCCGGCTCTCAGGATCATCAGCATCTGTTTCCTGATGGCAGGATTCAGCATTATCTGCGGTACGGCTTTTCAGGCGCTGGGAAATGCGGTCTACAGCATGATCGTTTCCATTGCAAGGCAGCTTTTGGTGCTGCTTCCGGCGGCGTATCTGTTGTCTCTGGCGGGGGAGGTGACTTATGTGTGGTGGTCTTTCCCGATCGCGGAGCTGGTGTCGCTTGGCATGACGATCTTTTTCCTGATCAGGACGAACAATCGGGTGATTCGCCACATTGGAGAAGAATGAGAGGTTATACTTCTACCGCATTTGTGGATGTGCGGATAATTGACAGCGGAGTGAGAAAATGATATGATACATGGGCGGACGGAGAAAAGTGACATATATGTCATAATTGATCCGCCTGTGAGATCGGCGGATATGGCGGAATTGGCAGACGCGTCGGATTTAGGTTCCGGTGGGCGACCGTGCAGGTTCAAATCCTGTTATCCGCAGTATAAGAAGCGCTCAAAATGGGCGCTTCTTTTGTTTTATCCCCAGTTTATATTGTCTTCTCTGGTGAATTTATGGCATTCAGGATCTTCCTCTATGGCTTTTAACATTTGCAGATCAATGGCGTCTGGTTCTTCTTCTTCAATGTCATCCCATGAGGTGGGCTTGTATTTTTGTAAAATTATGTTCCAAAATTCTTCTGCATCTGTATCACTCATTACGGTAACGGCTCCCACAATCTTTTCTTTTATAGCTGTCATATTAAACCTCCTTGTAAATTTGTCCACGATTATCAATGCGCTCTATATACAATACATTCCCATTTCTGTCAAAAATAACCCTATAATCACCAATTCTTAAGCGATATCCGTTTCTTCCCTGTAGTTTTTTGACATCGCCGGAGGGGAGAGTGTGTATAGCGGTTCGTATGCGATTTCTGGTGACGGCATCCTGTTTTTTCAAAAACTTCTCGGCTTGTTTTGAATATTGGATTTCCAAAGATAATTTCCTCCATCTTATACCTATATAAATATCTGCCTGTTTAGGCTAAAGTTGGCGTTAGGTTCCTTTGCAAATTATCATATCAAAAAGACATAAAATTTACAATAATACATTGAAGTTACAGCATATGGCAGTTAGTATCCCCTCTTTTTTAAACCCGCAATTAGGTTTACATAAAATTCCTGCACATCAAATCCGGCAATATTCTCCCGATTCAGATCAATCATATCACCGTGGGAGATCCCTCTGCCTTCGGACGTCGTCAGTTCGGTGAAGTGTTCTCCCCAGCGGGCGCTTTCCATAGAGACCAGCCCGTCGTTTGCGCCGTCGAAATGTTTGACCAGCGGGTATGCCATATTGAGCGGAAACCTTCCGCTGGAAGCGCAGTTCATCTTACTGCCCACACTCTGATAATATACCTCAGGGCTGTCGGGCAGTTTTTCGTTTCGCAGGGCGCAGGCGGAGGCCGTGAGATCGCGCACGGCGGCAAGAAAATCAGGCGCGCTGTCCCCGAACTTTTTCAGCGCCGCATTGTATTTGCGGGCGACGCTTTTCTGCACCTTTTCGGGTATTTTTTCCAGTAAATAATCGGCAAAGATACAGCCTCTGTGCGGCGTGTTGATGGTCGTCAGGCTGGCGACGTAAGGAGCCGCGCCGCAGGCGCTTATGGCATAGCGGCTGTCAAGCCCGCCTTTGGAGTGGGCGATGATATTCACCTTTTCGCAGCCGGTCTCCTGTACGATAGCGCGGATGCGCTCTGTCAGTTCCTGTCCGCAGTCCGCAACGGAGGCGGCTGACTGCTGGCTGCCGTAACAGATCATGGCGCCGTTTTGTTTCAGGGCATAGGGAATCCTGCCCCAGTAATTAAAAAAGCGAAAATCCCGGAAAAAGACGCCGTGCACCAGAAGAAGCGGGTATTTTGTCTCGCAGAGGCGGCTTTCGGCGCGCACCTGATCCAGCAGGTACTTTTCTTTTTCAAAGGCCGCTTCGCGGGAAGTCATGGTGATGATGCGGCACAGCGCCCAGATATTGACAAAGGGGATCCAGCCGCAGGCAATGCCGATGATGCGCCACTTGAGGCCGAGCTGTACGGATGTGGCGTAAACGCAGATGATGCCGCTCCAGAAAAGAAAGAAGTCCAGCAGAACCGCTAACAGCAGAACTACAGTATAGCCTGCGAAGCGCGCAAATCCGCCCGGCGTATCGGGCTGCAGAAACAGCAGATAAAAGAGAATAAAAACGATTTCGGCAATGGTGGCGGCGAGAAAAAGTTTCAGCAAAAAGACGCCGCCTGCCAGTAGTTTGTTGCGGTAGATGGGAAATTTTTCCGATACTGCCTTTTCCTGTTGATTCATTTTGGAAGACTCCGTTCTTTGGTATTTATGAAAATATTCCGTCTGTCTCTATGGTAGCATAACGGATGCGCGGTTGCAATTCCCAAAGAATCCGAGTAAGATTACAGAAGAAAGAAGGGAATCCCGGACTATGGCGGCAGAAAAAAGGACGATGACCCGCGAAGAACGCATGGCGACAGAGCCTATCGGCAGGCTGATGGCAAGTATGACGCTGCCCTCGATTCTCGCGCAGATCATCAATATTCTCTACAGCATCATCGACAGGATCTATATCGGTCATATGGAGGGCGTGGGGGCAAACGCCCTGACGGGCGTGGGCGTCACCTTCTGTATCACGGTGTTCATCTCCGCGTTTTCCGGCTTTGTGAACAGCGGCGCGGCGCCGCTTGCGGCCATCTGGCTGGGAAAAGGAGACAGAGACCACGCGGAGAAGATCCTTGGCAACAGCGTGACGTTTCTGCTTGTCTGCACGGCAGTATTGATGGCAGTTTTCTATATTTTCCAGAGACCTATGCTCTACAGTTTCGGCGCCAGCGACGCGACCATCGGCTACGCGACGGACTATCTGACCATCTATCTGGCGGGCACCCTTTTCGTGGAGTTTGCGCTGGGCTTAAATGCCTTTATCATCTGCCAGAGCAAGCCGGGGACAGCCATGCTTTCCGTGTTGATCGGCGCGGTGGCGAATATCATCCTTGATCCGATCTTTATTTTCGGACTGCATATGGGCGTCAGGGGCGCGGCGGTGGCGACTGTGATCTCGCAGGCGCTCAGTGCGGCGTGGGTGACGGGATTTTTGTTGAGCGACAGATCTTCCCTAAAGATCCGCAAAAAATGCTTAAGACCGGAGCGGGGAATCTTAGTCAGCATTTTTTCTTTGGGTATATCGCCGTTTATCATGCGGGCAACGGAGAGTTTTATCAGCATTGTCTTGAATCACGGCTTGCAGACTTACGGCGGCGATCTCTATGTGGGAACGCTCACCATCATGCAGAGCGTGATGCAGTTGTTTTCCGCACCGATCAGCGGCTTCACGCAGGGGATGCAGCCGATCGTCAGCTACAATTACGGCGCGGGGAATTTCGGGCGGGTAAAGCAGCTTTATCGCTGGATGATCGGCCTGTGTTTCGGCTTTATGCTGGTCACGACGGCGACGACCATGCTGTTCCCGACGTTTTACGCGGGGTTCTTTACGAATGAGACGGCGCTTGTGGAACTGGTGGGGCGCGTGATGCCAATCTTTATGGCGGGGATGCTGATATTCGGCTTACAGAACGGGATCCAGCCGACATTCCTTGCGCTGGGGCAGGCGAAGATATCCCTGTTTATCGCGGTGCTTCGGAAAATTATTCTGCTGATCCCGCTGGCGATCATCCTGCCGCATTTCTTCGGCGTGATGGGCGTCTATTATGCGGAGCCGGTGTCGGATGTGATCTCGGCGGCGACCGCCACGGTATTGTTTTTGCTCAATATCAGAAAGATTTTGTCGGCGGAGGCGCTTGCGAAGATCCGATAAGCGTTGAGGTAAATGGATAGGGGAATTGTACGGAAAGTTACAATATGGGAATGAAAATTACAATATTTATACTGCATATTCAGATAAACTGATTGGAAATACGAAAGGTATGTGAACAGGGAGGAACTGAATGAAAGGCAGGAATAATATTGTTGAGTTGATGCGGTTTCTTTTTTCCGTATTAGTGGTTGGATATCATGTCCAGATGTCAATGAATGATTCTGCAATCAATTTCTTTGAAAACGGAGCAGTAGCAGTTGAGTTTTTCTTTTTGATCTCCGGATATTTTATGGCCCGCTCGATAGAAAGATTCAGTTCTGATGAAAATGGAAAGATAGGGAAATCTACTCTGCAATTTATGGCTAAGAAAGTTAAAGGAATCTGGCCAATACATATTACAGCCAATATTGCTATGTTGTTTCTTATTCTGCTATTTGAAACTTCCGCATTTATGACGAGATTCATCAAAGGGCTGCCGGGTCTGTTCTTTTTGCAGATGGCGCCGCTTTGGAATGAATCATTTAATGAAGCGTTAATTGTTCCGGAATGGTATTTGTCTGCCATGCTTTTGAGTATGGTTGTAATATTTCCGTTAGTATTGCTTTTGAGAAGAAAACGAAAAGCCGTATCTGCGTCTTTTTGTGCATTAGGTATCATGGGGGTCTTTTTTCTGGCAGTCGGCGTTATATTGAAAGGGCACATTCAACAAAATTTTATTTATGCAGTAAGGGCGGCTGCGGAACTGATTCTTGGTATGCTTGCCTATTATCTTTCTGCGGCTGTGGCAAAACATGAATATGGCAAAACAGGCGTAAGGGCGTTAAAGGCAGTAGAATGGACAGGATATTTTCTTCCGGTCATGCTTGGATTTGTTCCGGTCAGCGCATCTTTACAGCCGTTGTGTATGATAGTGACGGTAGTCGGAACCTTCATAGCGATTACGGTTACGTTTTCGGCAAAAGGCATACAGATCACAAATGATAAGATAAATGATGTTTTTGGTTATCTGGGAACCATTTCCTTACCGATCTATTTGATTCATCCGGTTATGATTGAATTGATAAACCATGCAGCCCATGAATTTACTTTAGCGATAAGGATGACAGTAGTATTATTTTCTACCGTTTTATTAGCAGCTGCTTATCAATTTGTAATAAATAATAGAAAAAGCAAAAGGAGCGTTTCATAATGAGCGAAAACTATATGGACACAGGATTAGCGCCTAAGGAACGTGCAAAGCTGCTTCTTGCAGAACTTAGCATGGAGGAAAAAATGGCGCAGGTCAATACGGTATTTCCTTTTGACGCAGTATATATGGATTTCGACTATATTTCCGGTCAGACCCCTTACGGAATCGGTGAAGTCAGCACGTTAGAGATGCGCAGAATGGAAACGCTGGAAGATGCGGCACAGTGGCAGAGGAAAGTGCAGAAGATCGTGATGGACAACAGCCCGCATCATATTCCGGCCATTTTTCATATGGAGGGGTTATGCGGGGCATTTATACAGGATACGACCAGCTTTCCGGCAGGGATCGGGCGGGGTTCCGGCTTTGACCCGGAATTGGAAGAAAAGATAGCAGAGATCGTAAGCAGACAGGAAGCCGCCTGCGGCATTACCCATGTACTGGCTCCGGTGCTTGACATTTCGAGGGATTCCCGTATGGGGCGGCAGGGTGAAACTTACGGGGAAGACCCGGCTCTTGCCGCGGTGATGGGCGCAGCTTATACGCGGGGCATCCAGAAAGCGGAGACGGCAGGGAGAAAGACGGAAAGTGTGGCGAAGCATTTTCTGGCGTTCCACAATTCACAGGGAGGAATTCATGGAACACACGCGGATACGCCGCCGCGCCTTTTGCAGGAAATATACGGAAAACCTTTTCAGGCGGCGATCGTGGAAGCCGATCTGAAAGGCGTTATGCCCTGCTATTGTTCTGTCAACGGGGAACCGCTTTCTGCGTCCCACGGGCTGCTGACAGAACTTTTGCGGGATGATATGGGATTTGACGGGCTTTGTATCAGCGATTACGGTGGGATAAGCGGTGTGCATAACGTTCAGCATGTGGCGGAGACAATGGGCGGGGCGGGCGCGCTGTGCATGGAAGCAGGAATGGATATCGAGATGCCGAGTACGACGGGATACGGGGATGAACTGAAAGAGATGTTTAAAAGCGGCAAAGCGGACATTGCGATTCTGGACAGGGCAGTCCTGCGTGTGCTTACCGAAAAATTCCGCATGGGGCTTTTTGAAAATCCCTATTCGCTGGAAGGGGAAGAATTGCGGCGGACAGTTTGCAGAGAGGAGGACCGCGAGATCTCTTTGCAGTCGGCGAAGGAGTCGCTGATCCTTTTGAAAAATGAGGGTGCGCTTCCGATCAGACAGGGAGTCAAAAAGATTGCCCTGATCGGTCCCCATGCAGATTGTGCAAGAAAATTTTTCGGCGGTTATACGCATATGTGCATGATGGAATCCACCTATGCGATTGCCAATTCCATAGCCGGCGTGAGCGGCAGCGAGAATACGGAAGGCAAAGAGATTGTCACGATTCCGGGAACGAATATCCAGTCAGACGAAACGGAAGAATTTGATGCGATCCTGCGCCGCCAGAAACCGGAATGCAGAAGTCTTCTGGAAGAGATGAAAGGCCGGATGCCGGAAACAGAGATCATTTATGCGTATGGCTATCCCATTGCAGGCACGGACGAATCGCGTTTTGAGGAGGCATTGCAGGCTGTGCGGGAAGCGGACACAGTGATCCTGACGCTCGGCGGAAAACACGGAACCTGTTCTATGGCATCTATGGGAGAGGGCGTGGACGCATCCAATATCAATCTGCCGCCCTGCCAGGAGGCATTTATCAGAAAGGCGGCAAAAATGGGGAAACCCTTGGTCGGCGTACATTTTGACGGAAGACCGATATCCGGTGATGCGGCGGACGAGTGTCTGGATGCGATACTGGAGGCGTGGAGCCCGGCGGAAACGGGAGCGGAAGCGGTAGTCGATGCCTTGTTGGGAAACTATAATCCCGGCGGGAAACTTCCTGTATCTGTTGCTTACTGTGCAGGGCAGATCCCGATTTATTACAACCATCCCAACGGTTCGGCATGGCATCAGGGGGAGAGTATCGGGTTTGTAAATTATGTGGATCTGCCGCACACGCCGCGATACTGTTTCGGGCATGGGCTGTCTTACACGAATTTTACTTACTCTGATTTGAAAATTTCAGAGCAGGAGATCGCACCGCATGGAAAGCTGCGGATCGAGGCGGTTATTTCCAATATCGGCGATCGGGAAGGCGATGAGGTCGTTCAACTCTATCTGAGAGACCGATTTGCCAGTATGACCAGACCGGTCAAAGAATTGGCAGGTTTTCAGAGGATATCCCTAAAGCCGGGAGAAAAGAGGAAAGTCGTTTTTGAGGTGGCTGCCAGCCAGATGGCATTTCTGGACAAGGATATGCGTTGGCGCATCGAGAAAGGAACGATCGACGTTGAAATCGGAAGTTCTTCTGAGGATATTCGTCTGGCGGGGGCATACGAAGTGACAGAGACAGGGTGGATCGCGGGCAGGGACAGGAAGTTTTATGCGGCTGCCTCTGTAGAATAGCAGATATTTTTCAAAGTCAGGTTGGAGTGGAAAATGGAAAACAGAAAGATTGCCGAGAAACTTGTGGAAGAATCGATTGTCCTGCTGAAAAATGAGGGACGGGCGCTGCCGTTTTCTAAGGGACAGCGCATTGCCGTCTTTGGGAGAAGCCAGATCGATACGATCTGTTCCGGCAACGGTTCCGGTGCGGCGCGTGGAACAAAGGCAAAGAACATTCTGGAGGAATGCGAGAAAAGAGGGCTCTGCGCGGAACCGGAGTTGAAAGCATACTATCAGAAAAAAATCGGGGAAGAAGCGGGAAGCAGAGAAGACGAATTTGACTGGTCAAAGCCGGGGGAGACGGCAAATAGCGGTCTGATGTATGAAATATTCGGCAGATATCACGCCCCGGCTCCGGAGTATGAAATTTCGGAAGATCTGCTCGCAAAGGCGCGCGATTTTACGGATACCGCTGTTTTGGTCATTGGCAGAAATTCGGGTGGGGAAGAATGCGATCGGCATTTAGATGAGGATTATGCCCTGACTGATTCGGAAAAAAGATTGGCGCAGCAGGTGTGCGGCAGCTTCTCTCAAGTCATACTCATCCTGAACATAAACGGGTTGATCGATCTGGAGTGGACGGAGGCATATGAGAATGTGAAGAGCATTCTCTTTATCGGCATTCCGGGGGAGGAAGGAGCGGCGGCGCTCGCAAAGATTTTGGCCGGATCGGTCAATCCATCCGGAAAGCTTGCGGTGAGCATTGCAAAGCATTATGAGGACTATCCGTCAGCAGCGCATTTTACATGGGACAAGGAACATCCGGAGAACTTACTTACTTATGAAAGCTATGGGCTGCGTGCGGCGGATAACGGAAGCGTTGGTTATGATAAGAGTCCTGTCACGGTATATTGGGAGGATATCTATGCCGGATACCGTTATTTTGATACATTCGGCAAAGCGCCGCTGTTTCCGTTTGGATACGGTCTGTCTTATACTGCGTTTGCGGTGAGCCCTGTGGACGTAAGGAAAGAAACGGACGGCATACGGGTGGAGGCGTCGGTCAAAAATATTGGCAAGATGCCCGGCAAAGAGACGGTGCAGTTATATCTTCACACGGCGGATACGGCGATGAACCATGCCGAAAAAGAATTGAAAGCGTTTGAAAAGACAAAACTGCTTGTGCCGCAGGAAGAAGACCGCTTACTTTTGTTCGTGCCGTTTCGGGAACTTGCGCATTACGACGAGGAGACCGCGTCCTATGTGATCGAAGCCGGAAGATATGAATTGCATCTGGGGAATTGTTCCCAAAATACGGAACCAGCCGCCCGTGTGACGGTGGCGGAGGATATTACGGCGGAGCGCTGCACAAATTGTCTCGGTATTCGTCCATGTAATGCGGGAAAACTTGATTTCCTGGCGGCGGAAAAGAGAAAAGAAAACGATAAACCGTGCAAATTTAATCTTGATCTGGACAGGGAAGATGTGAAGCTGATCGTACATAGAACGGATGACGAGGCTGCGGGGAGCGGGGATGATAAAGCGAGAGGACTGTCTATAGATCAGCTTGCCGCCATGTGCGTAGGCTATGGGCCGGGGACTCCCTTTTCGGCTTTTGGCGATGGCAGCGATCCGGAAACGATTTTCGATGAGAACGGCGATCCGATAACGACCAACAGTCATCCGGCAGGGACAAACGGCTATGTTTCACCAGCCATTTTAAGCGAAGATATCCGATCGGTGTTTTATAAGGATGGTCCGGCAGGGATCGGCGGGGTAGTCTGGCCCACGGAAATGCTGATCGCCTGTGCATATAACAAAGAATTGTGGTATCAGTTTGGCGATGCGGTGGGAGAGGAATGCGAACGGCAGCAGGTGGATGTGTGGCTTGCTCCGGCAGTAAATCTGCACAGAAATCCCCTGGGAGGAAGAAACTTCGAGTATTTTTCGGAAGATCCCTATCTGACAGGGATCTGTGCCTGTGAAATCACAAAGGGCGTACAGGAGAATCACCCGGTGCTGGTCTGTCCGAAACATTTTGCGGTGAATGAGCAGGAAACCTATCGGCGCGGGAGCGCGAAGAAAAAATATGACGCCGTGGATTCTATCATACTGGAAAGGGCGGTCAGGGAAATCTATCTGAAGCCGTTTGAAATGTTGGTAAGAGATGCGGATATTGCCTGTATCATGACTTCTTTTAATAAAATAAACGGTGTTTTTGCGGGAGGCAATCGGGAACTCTGCACACAGATCCTGCGGGGCGAGTGGGGATTTGCAGGCGTGGTCGTCACTGATTGGGGCGATATGGATGTGGCGGTAGACGGCGCGGATGCTGTCGCAGCAGGTAATGATATTGTGATGCCGGGCGGTCCGCCGGTGATCGCACAGCTTCAAAAGGGGCTTGCAGAAGGAAGAGTGACGAGAGACGATATGGAGAAAGCGGTGGGAAATCTGCTGAAAATGACAGGACGGGTGCAGAAACGGTAAGACATTTACAGGAGGTATGCTTGGTGAGTAAACTCTATCATTTTTCGGATGACGGAAATACCTGTGTGATTACAGAGCCACGGACGCCGCGTTATTGGTACAACTATTTGTGGAACGAAAACGGCTATTGTGCACAGATTGCGCAGACGGGACAGGGACGTAGTTATTATATTGACGAAAAAGCGAATATGTGCCGCATCAATCAGGGGGACGGGCGGTTTGTCTATCTGCGCGATGAGGAGAGTGGGGCATTCTGGAATATCGGAAAAGGTCCGTCTGACCAGCCGATAGACGGCTATGAATGCAGACACAGTATCTGGGATTCGGTGATCGCCACCGATAAGGACGGGATCGATGCAAAGTGGCAGATTTTTGTCCCGCAGGAGGCATTTCATGAGATGTGGAAACTGACAGTGCGCAACGAGGACGACAGACAGCGGACGATCAGTCTTTTTGTCGCGGTTTCCTTTGAACTGGAGGGCTTTTCCTATCCCCGCTATTATGAGATGTACCGCTGCCTGGAAACAGATTTTGACAAGCGGCTGAACGGTGTGTTCTGTCGGTCAGCTCATCCGTTCGCACCCCATAAAAGATATAACGGTTTTTTAGCGTCTTCGGAAGAAGTGGCGGCTTATGACGGCGACCTGACTGTTTTCTGCGGACCCACGCAGACGCAGACACGTCTCGATACTTCTCCCGTGGCGTTGTTTGTCCGTCCCGAAATCGTGGCGGAGGGAAAAGACTGTACTGGATCCGAGGCGGCACTCTTTATTCCGGGCGGCGTGTTGCAGCATAAATTGACGCTGGAACCGGGTGAGGAAAAAGAGATCCGCATGGTTTTTGGAGTCTGCGAATCGCGGGAGGAAGCCGCAGAAGTTGTAAAAACGTATATTCCGAAAAATGCTTTTCAGAAGGAATACCGACGGACGAAAGAGACAGTCTTAGAGAAATACAATGCGCTTTCGCTGCGCATACCGGATGAGAAACTGAGCGTGCAGTTAAATTCATGGATCAAGAAACAGGTGGATTTCTGCATCGTCGGAAAAAAAGGCGTACGGGATAACCTCCAGATCGCAGTCGCTCTCTTGAATTTCAGACCCGAAAAGGCGAAAGAAGAGATACTGGAATGTCTGCGCCATCAATTCAAGGACGGACATACTGTACTGACATGGTATCCTTACGACGATACGCGCTATTCCGATCAGCCGTTCTGGATCATATGGGCGGTCTGCGCTTTGATCAGGGAAACCGGCGACTTTTCCATATTGGAGCAGACGCTTGCGTGGCAGGATGGGGGAGCGGGTACTGTATTGGAACATGTCAAAGCGGCGGCGGCCTGTCTGCTTGCGGATAAAGGGAGAAACGGCCTGATCAGGATCTATTTTGCGGATTGGAATGACGCTCTGAATATTACAACAGATCCGGAGGCGGAATCCGTTATGCTCTCCCATCAGACCTGCCTGGGATTTTTGGAATTGTCGCGGTTGATGGAAGCGGCGGGGGATACGGAGTATGCCGCATACATAAAGCAGCAGTATGAGATTTTAAAAGCTGCCATCAATGAACACGCGTGGGATGGGGAATGGTATGTGCGCGCATTGACAAAAGACGGCAGAATCGGCAGTAAAGACAGCGAGGGAAGCCGGATCTATCTGAACGCGCAGACATGGGGAATCCTTGGCGATGTAGTGCCAAAAGACCGTCTGGACCGGGTGAAAGAAGCGATTGACAGCATGGAACAGGAGTTCGGGTTTCCCCTGAACCTGCCGCCCTATGACCATTATCTTCCCGAGACAGGAAGGATGTCGGGGATGCTGCCGGGATTGTTTGAGAACGGCGGCGTATACTGTCATGCCTCGGCTTTTAAGCTGCTGGCGGATTGTAAGCTCGGACGGGCAAAAGAAGCGATTCGGACATTGAAAAAAATCATGCCGGACAGCGATCAGAATCCGTCGGAGAGATCGGGCGCGGAACCTTATGTTTTTACGAACTGTTATGCGACGCATCCCAAATATTACGGGAAGTCCTATCAGTCATGGACGACGGGTACATCGGCGTGGTCCCTGCGCTGTATGGTGGAAGGCATCCTCGGCGTAAAGCGTGACTACGCGGGACTTAAGGTAGAGCCCTGTATTCCGGAGGAATGGGATTCCGCAGAGATCGTGCGGCAGTTTCGCGGTGCATCGTATCACATCGTGATCTGCAATCCGGATCACAAAAGTCATGGCGTTTCTTCCATTACCGTGGATAACAGGCGGATCGACGGAAGTCTGATTCCGGATTACCGAGATGGGAAGATCCATGAGGTGTGTGTGATCCTGGCATAAACTTTGATCGGGCAACCTTATCGGGAAGTATTTTTTTCACGGTATTGCATGGGAGTAACGCCGTATTGCTTCTTAAAAAGGTTTTGAAAATAGGATTGGCTGGAGAAGCAAAGGTAAGCGCTGATCTCAGAGAGCGTTTTGTCGGTAAATGCCAGCAGACTTTTGGCTTCCTCCAGCTTGCAGCGGGTAATGTAGGCGCTTACATGAATGCCCAGTTCCTGTTTGAATTTCTTTGTCACATAGGAGGAACTGCGGTGAATGTGCGCTGCGACGTCGTCCAGCGTAATGTGCTCGTTGATATGTGTCCGAATGAAATTCATACAATAATAAATATCGGAAGAAACGCCCTGTGGGATTTTCGCTTCGCCGACACGCTGACAAAAATCAAACTGCATGGCATACATGAGATTTCCGATGGCTTCCGTTGTTGTCAGCTTTTCGCATTCCTGAATGTAGTAATCAACCAGTTGATAGGTTTTCTCGATATCCAGACCGCCGGGGATCGCTCCGTCAAATCCGGTCTTGACAGCGGCGGAAATAAACAGATTTTTGGCGTGGCGCAGCGGCGAAGCTGCCATAGTGCCTTCATGCAGCACCGTGTGTATGTTGTCTTCAAAGAATGTCTTTAACGTGGCAGGATTCCCGCTCTTTATTTTTTCTAACATCGTCTGTTCAAAAAGATAGGTATTATGATAGTTACCCTGTTCCAGCGTCTCCATGCGCTTTATGGCTGCTGAATTTTTACGGTTGGCGTCTTCGGACGGCAAAATGGGGTAAAGTTCTTCCATGTCCGCTTCCCGTCCGTTTAACGCCGTGAAAAGGAACAGCAGATGTTTACCAAGCTGCGAATGGGTCAATACGGGAATCTGATACAGAAGTTCTTCAAACTGTTCTTTAGCCGATAACGGAACCATCATTTCTTTCATGCACTTTCTTACAATATCATCTGTTATAGCAAAACCAAAGGTTGGTCCTAAGATAACATCATAATCCGTATTTTCCACATGGACGCGCCCATATTCTATATCCGGTGACAGAGAGCAGAAAGTAGGGTTGTGCTCGAGGGGAAATACTTCAAAAGTTGCCGTCGATTCTATTGACAATAGTTCACCAAGGGCGGAATAGATCGGCTGTTCGTTTTTCAATAAAGAGACCGGGATCTGCGTTGCCACGAAATAGGAATGGCAAAAAGCGGTATAATCCATAAAAACCTCCAAAATAGAATGTATATAGATAAAATTTTATAATATTATCCTTAAAATTACAATACGAAAGAGAAAATAAGTTTTATCATGATAAAAATCAAATGGTATTTTAGAATTCTGTACCATGCAGGAGAATCGGGAAGAATTTTCGCAGTCTGAAAATCAAAAGGAGGGCGCAATGAAACAAAATATTCGGATTCACAAGGCGGAAGTGAACAAAGGAATATTGGATTATTCGTGGCTTTTGGATGCTCCGGCAGGCAAACACGGATTTGTGCATGAAAAGAATGGACATCTTTATTTTGCTGACGGCACCAGAGCCAGATTCCTCGGCTTTAACATGGCGACGAGATCGGCAACGCCGACACATGAAACTGCGGATAAGATGGCGGAGCGTTTTGCGACAATGGGCGTCAATATCATTCGTCTTCATGCGGCTGATGTACCGATCGGTGAGGAACCGTGCAGTTGGTCGCAGACAAAGGAAGCGCCCTTGCTGGATTATGACAGAGGGACGACTACGGAATTTCACAAAGAAGGTCTGGACCGCTTTGACTATTTTGCGGCGAAGTTAAAAGAAAAGGGGATTTATCTCCATATCGATCTGATGGTGGCAAGACGTATGCTTCCCGGGGACGGCTTGGATTATCCGGGATCTTTTCAGGAATGTGTGAAGCTCTTTCCCATGATAAATGAGCGTCTGATACAGTTACAGATGGAATATGCGCGAAAACTTTTGACGCATGTCAATCCCTATACCGGGCTTGCATTGGTTGACGATCCGGCAGTGGTGGTAGTCCAGATGAACAACGAGGAATCGGCGATCAAAGGAACCGGAGAAGTACAGGGCAACCCCGATCTTGTCCCTTATGAGGAGGAAGTGGTTCGGAAATTCAATGCGTTTCTGCTGAATAAGTATGATACCCGAGAAAAGCTGAAAGAAGCGTGGACCGTAGATGGCGTATGCGCGCTGGGTGACGACGAGGATCCGGCACAGAATACCGTGCGCAGAGTACAGGGGGGATTTGTCCAGCCGCCAAACGACCCGAATGGAGATTGGAAAGGAAACGACTGGATGCCGTCGCCTGCGAGGTATGCGGACTTTATGGAATTCGGCATCGCGAATAACCGCCGCTTCTACAGAAGATTTAAGAATTTCCTGATCTCTCTTGGCGTCAGGGTTCCGATCGCTTCCAGTAATCTGCTTGGCGGGGCGGCGGACGTTTACGGGCATATCGATGGCGATATCATGGAAAATAATTCCTATTTCAATCATCCTCTTCTGCCGTTTCATGGTACGACCTTTACGGTTGCAGGTCCGACCGAATATGTCGGCGTCAATCCTTTGACGATGCAGACAGGGGCGGGCAGTATCGCAACGACGCTTTTGTCCCTTGCGTCAGAAGCCGTTGTGGATAAGAAGCCCTTTATGATCACGGAGTGGAATGAATACGGGCTGCATCCTTTCCATTCGACGGCATTCGTACATACCATCGCCTATGCCTGCCTGAATGATTGGGACGGTTTGATCTTGTACAATTATCAGACTTCGGAGAATTGGGACGATCAGCCTGCGGATGAGATTCTGAACGTGTTCGATTCTTATAACGATCCGGCGGTTGCCTGCCAGTGGGGATTTATGGCTTCCATGTTCCTCAAAGGGATGGTGCAGACCGCAAAGAATAAGATCGATATTGTTTACACGCAGGATGATCTCACAACACTCCCGAACTGGCAGGCAATGAATCATACGTTTGTGCCGTATATATCTTCGCTCAGAAATGTCTTTATCGACGGCGGATCCAAATACCGCGGAGACGGGGATGTGGCGATCAATGCAGGATTTTTCAACGGCGGAGATCTGCGTGAAGCAAAACACGGCGTATACTATGCGTGGTCAAAGTACAGGGACGCATTCCGCAGATCGGAAGATCAGAAACGCCTGACGCTGGCAGCCGAAGGGGCGGAGGAGATCGGAGACGGCATTTACCGGGGCGTGCAGCAGCTTGTGATCAATGACATTAACAGTCTGGCAGGCACGGGCAATTATACGGAATATGCCAAAGTGCTGGATCAAACGCTCAAAACGTGGGGCGTCTGGGATGAGACGACAGGCTATACAGACGGCAAGCTGGTATCGGATACGGGTGAGATCTGTTTTGATCCGGAGCAGAAACGGTTTGCCGTCAGCACACCATACTGCGGTTATTTTTCCGGAGCACCGGAGGAAGAGACAAAACTTACGGACAAAATCAGCCTTCAGATACAAAACGAGAGAATGTCCGTTTCTGTCATGGCAAAAAATGCAGAAACATTGGATGCGGCATCTGAGTTTATCCTGACGGCTATGGGAGAGACCGGGTGTGATGAAACCACCTGTGAGCCGGGACAGCAGATGATGGGGATCACGTTTACCAATGTGACATTAAAAGGGAAACTCTTTGCGGAGACCATTGAGGGCGTGCTGCGGGTTAAGGCAAAGAAAGCGAAACTGGAGATTTTAAGCCCGGTTGGCGAAGTGGTCGATGTCATAGAAGGTGTGATCGATGGAGAGGAGGTTCTTTTTGAATTAAAAGAAGCGAAGGGAATTATGTTTCATCTTATTATTGCATAAGATAATTTTTGCATGGGGAGAAAAAATATTTTCACAAACAAATAAAAATCAGGAGGGTATAAGATGGCAAAAGCAAAAACACTTGGTCTGGATGCAGACGGTACACAAAAGATGATGCACAAGAGCGATTATATGGCAGATATGGGCGGACAGCTCGCGCTTGGCATCATGGGTAATCTGGTAGGACAGCTTACATATTTCTATACGGATAAGGTGGGGCTCGCAGTTGGCGGTGTAGGTGTGGCAATGATGGTCGCGAAGGTATTAGATGCCTTCACAGATATTATTTTTGGACATTTTATTGACCGTATGAAGGGTGGCAAGGAGAAATACTACAAATGGCTGATCTATATGGGAGTGCCGGCAGCAGTCATCACGATCCTGCTCTTTACGGTTCCAGGCTCTATGGGAGATCTGCCTGCGCTTATCTATGTCAGTATCACAAATATTCTTTTCACGGCGGTTATTTATACGATGATTTCCACACCGTATGCGGCAATTATGGTAATTCGTACCAACAGCCAGAGTGAACGCAACAGCATTGGTGTGTTCCGCGCAGTTGGAAACTATGGCGCAGGAATGATCATTGCCATTGCAACAATTCCGCTTACCAATGCCCTTGGCGGTACGCAGAGCGCATGGATTAAATATGGAGCAATCCTTGGCTTGGTGATTCTTCTTCTCTTTTTGATCAGTTGGAATAATTTAAGAAGGGCGAAATTTGCAGATGAAGTAGGCATGGAGAATCAGGCGCAAACGGTAGAGGAAGAAGATGGCGGAGCCTTTCTGGACTCTTTTGGGATGCTGATGCGCAATAAATATTGGATTATTGTATTGCTGTTTAACTTAATCACGCAGATTACTAATTCGATGACCGGATCGGCAGGAACATATTATTGTAAATGGATTTTCGGCAATGATAATCTGGTGGCTATACTTGGTGCAGGAGGCATGCTTGCAACGGTGATAGGATTTCTCCTTTCCAATCCGATCATCAATAAGATCGGGGTGCGCAATACGATTTATTTTGGACTCATGGGAGCGGCTGTTATGGCAGGCATCCGATGCATTGCACCCTCTAACTTTGTTTTATATATGGTAACCGGTCTGATTGGCAGTTTTGTTCAGATTCCGCTTATGTGTCTGTATGGCGTTTTGCTGGCAATGGCGGTAGATTACAATGAATGGAAGTACGGCAAGCGTCTCCTCGCAATTTCGTCAGGAGCAATCGGCTTCGGCAGCAAAGTGGGCGGCGGTATTGGTACGCTCCTGCTGACAGGTCTTCTGACGATTGGCGGGTATGATGCGACACTGGCGGCGGCCACCGATTCTATGCGTATGTCAATATATGCACTTGGAAATTATGTGCCGTTGATTATAAATCTTCTCATGTTTGCCATCTTTACGCAATTTGATCTTGAGAAGAAACTTCCTCAGATTCACGCAGATCTTGAAGCGCGTAGAAAAGAAAAAGCACAGAATTAAGTATTATGTGTATTCAAGGATTCTTTATGATTCAAAAAGTGATGGAAGTGGGAGCTGCTTGACAGGCAGGTTTGCTTATGCTACAGTATCTTATAAGTTAAGAGGGAGTAGTTGGCCTGTGTAAGCAACATACCCTGACATATGTGTCATGTTTACACGCTTTCTGTTTTTGATCGGTGATCCGATAGAAGAAAGAACGAGACTTTTACACTTAATCAGGTGAAAGTCTCGTTTGTTTTTGCAGAGGAGGGAATCTGATGGAAGTGATAATACAGATTGTTTTATTGGCGCTCGGCTTTGCGATCCTGGTCAAAGGGGCGGACTGGTTTGTGGAAGGCGCAAGCCGCCTGGCGGAGCGTTTCGGCATCCCGCAGCTGGTGATCGGTCTCACGATCGTGGCGCTGGGGACGTCCCTGCCGGAGGCGGCGGTCAGCATTTCTGCGGCGTTAAAGGGGAGCGCAGGGATCACGGTCGGCAATGTGCTGGGGAGCAACATCATGAACGTGCTGCTGATCTTAGGGTTGACGGCGGTGATCACGCCGATCGCGGTGCAGCGGTCTACGGTGCGTTATGAGATTCCCTATGTGATATTGGTGTCTGCGATCCTGTGGGCGCTTGGCGGGACGGGAGAGCATATGCTCCGCCTTTCCGACGGTCTGATCCTCTGGGGGCTGATGTTCCTGTATCTGGCGTATCTTTTCGGGATGGCAAAGAAAGGCGCGCCGCTTTCGGAGGAGACGCCTGCAAAAGCGGAGAAACCGATGCCCGTCTGGAGGATGCTGCTGTTGATCGTGCTGGGCGGCGCAATGATCGTGCTTGGCTCCGATGTGGCGGTGGACGCGGCAACGGAACTTGCCCGGATCTTTGGTATGAGCGAGCGGCTGATCGGTCTTACCATCGTGGCGTTCGGCACTTCGCTTCCCGAATTGGTCACGAGTGTCACGGCAGCCGTCAAGGGGAAGGCGGATATCGCGGTCGGCAACATCGTGGGGAGCAACATCTTTAACATCCTCTTTGTCGTGGGGACTTCCGCGCTGATCACGCCGGTGGAATATGCGGCGGACTTCTTTACGGACAGCGCCGTGTGTATCGCTTCGGTCGCGCTTTTGTGGCTCTGCGTATTCCGCAAGAAACGGCTCGGCAGATTGGGCGGTGCGGTGATGCTTGCCGGTTACGGCGCCTATTTTATCTATCTGATTCGCTAAAAAAGGGGAAAACGCGTTTTTATTGTAAAAGCTTGATGTTTTATGGTATACTGATAATCATAAGAAGACAGGAGGAAAGACCATGAACATAGAGAAGACAGAAAACGGGACAGAAGTGACGCTTGCGCTTTCCGGGAGGCTTGACACCGTAACGGCGCCGCAGCTTGAGGAAAAGGTGCAGGAGAGCCTTGCGGGGACGCAGATGCTCGTGATGGACTTTCAGGATCTGGAATATCTTTCTTCCGCCGGGCTCCGCGTGCTTTTGACGGCGCATAAGGCGATGATGAAAAGCGGCGGGAAGCTGGAGATCCGCCATGTGAACGAAGTCATTCACGAAGTGTTTGAGGTGACGGGGTTTCTGGATGTGCTCAACATTGCATGATTAGGGGGATTGCTATGAATGAGTTGACAGTGGAAGCTACGCCGGAAAACATAGAAGTCATTACGGCGTTTGTGGATGAACAGCTGGAGCGGTATGACTGTCCGATGAAAGCGCAGGCGCAGATCGACATTGCCATCGACGAACTGTTCGGCAATATCGTGCGCTATGCTTATCACCCGGAGGTGGGATCTGCGACGGTGCAGGTGGAGGTGGTGGACGAGCCGCTTGCGGTCATCATCACTTTTATCGACCAGGGAAAACCTTACGATCCGCTTGCCAAGGCGGATCCGGATGTGACGCTGTCTGCCGAGGAGCGGGAGATCGGCGGGCTCGGTATTTATATTGTAAAAAAGAGTATGAACGAGATCGCTTATGAATACAGGGATGGCAGGAACATTTTGAAAATACGCAAGGACTTTTGAGCGACGGCGGAGAACCCATATGACAACACCAAACGATATGCCGGATCTCTATAAGGAGATCGTCAATAACGCCTTAGAGGGCATCATGGTACTGGGCATGAACGGAAAGATCGCGCTGCTTAATCCGTCGGCTAAACAGATGCTGGGACTGAGCGATGAGGACATCGGCAATACCTTTATCAATGTCTTTTTGACCAGAGAGGGGACGGATGACTTTAACGAAGCGATCCTTGCCTCGATCTACGAGAAAGAAAAAGTCAGCAACATGCCCGTCAATTATACATTGGAGGGAAAGATCAGAAATCTGACCCTGACGACCAGCTATATCATGCGGGACGGCGAACGGTCGGTCGTGGTCGTGATGGACGACGTGACGGAGTTAAATGAATTGCGGGATGCGCGGACGGCGCTTGACAAGATCCGCAAGCTGAACCGCGAGTATGAAAAGGCAAAGGACGAGGCGGAGCGGGCGAACGAAGCGAAAAGCTTATTCCTTTCCAATATGTCCCACGAGATCAGGACGCCCATCAACGCGGTGCTCGGCATGAATGAGATGATCCTGCGGGAGTGCGCGGACGAGCAGATCCTTTCCTACGCGGAGAACATCCGCAGTTCGGGAAAAACGCTGCTCTTTCTGATCAATGACATTCTGGATATGTCAAAGATCGAATCCGGCAAGATGGAGATCATTCCGGTGGAGTACGAGCCGGCGAATCTCCTGATGGATCTGTGGAACGTGATCTTTTTGCGGGCGCAGGAAAAGGATCTGTCCGTGCGGTTTTCGCTGGACGAGACTCTGCCGCGCGTGCTGTTCGGAGACGACGTCCGGATCAAGCAGATCGTGACGAATTTATTGACCAATGCGGTCAAATACACCCCGCAGGGCGGCCTCACGCTGCATGCGGCTTACGAGCGCAAAGGGGAGGACGGCATTGTCCTTACCATCTCCGTGCAGGACACGGGCATGGGAATCAAACAGGAGGACATGGGAAAACTCTTCGAGAGTTTTCAGAGACTGGACGAGGAAAAAAACCGCAACATCGAGGGGACGGGGCTTGGCATGAACATCACGATGTCGCTGCTCTCTCTGATGGACGGCGATATGAAAGTGGAGAGCGAATACGGAAAGGGCTCGACTTTTACCGTGACGATTCCGCAGAGGATCGTCTGCGATGAACCGACGGGCGATTTCGAGAGCATCAGGAGCGGACAGGAGCAGAAGAAAAAGGCGCGGGGACAGAACTTTGAAGCGCCGGGAGCGCGGGTGCTGGTGGTGGACGACAACGCCATGAACCTGACAGTGTTCACTTCCCTCTTAAAGCGCACCCGGATGCAGATCACCACGGCATCTTCCGGAAAGGAATGCCTTGCGCTGGTAAAAGAGAATCCTTACCATATCATTTTTATGGATCATATGATGCCGGAGATGGACGGCATCGAGACGCTGCATGAGATTCAGAACATGGCGGATCATCCGAATAAAGAAACACCTGTTATTGTTTTGACCGCCAACGCGGTCGCGGGCGCCAGAGAAGCCTACCTGAAAGAGGGGTTCGTGGATTTTCTGACCAAGCCCATCGATGGCGATATTCTGGAACAGGCGGTGGAGACCTATCTGCCAAAAGACCTTGTCAGCCATACGGCAGTCTCGGAGAAAACATCCGAAAAACCGGGCATCCTTGCGGAGAGCGGACAGATGGCGGCGTACGGTATTTCTTTGGAAAACGGTCTTTCGCACGCACAGGAGGATGAGGAGACGTATCTGGGGCTGGTACGGCTGTTCCTGAAAGAAAAGGAAAA
The DNA here is from genome assembly GCA_023666335.1 of bacterium. Classification (GTDB taxonomy): domain Bacteria; phylum Bacillota; class Clostridia; order Lachnospirales; family Lachnospiraceae; genus UBA3282. The sequence goes on along the minus strand of JAMPCE010000035.1, from coordinate 4,790 downwards.
ACAGTCCCTCATGCAGGGCTATATCGACGCGGGCAACATGAAAGATTACGCGATCTTAGTGCACGGTTTAAAGGGCAATGCCCGAACGCTGGGTGCGGACGCGCTCGCGGATACCGCCTTTACGCACGAGAAAGAGAGCAAGGCGGGGAACGCATCCTATGTGGCGGCGCATTTTGATGAGCTGCTCGCCCTCTGGGAAAAGGCGCAGGAGGGTTTTACGGCGCTTTGGAATGCGCGGGGCGCGGATCAGGAAGAAGCGGCCGCCGCAGAGGGGCAGGAATGTCTGGCGCTCACACAGGACGATCTGGAAAAGGCGGCGGCGCTGTTGGATGATTTTGAGACAAAGGAAGCCATCGGGCAGTTAAAAGAGTGGCTCGCAAATCCGCTCGTTCCCAAGATGCGGGAAAAGCTCCAAAGCGCGCTGGAAGCGCTGGAGGATGAGTTTGATGAGGAGAAGGCGATTACGCTATTGAGAAATTAACAGACAATTGAAATGCAGAAATTGTACAAATAGCATAACCAACGCAGACTCGCTTGCGCTCCATTCCAAACGTAATGGTACTAAGCTCGGGAGTTGCAATGCAACTCCGAACCTCACTAAGTACCAACGTTTTTCAAGGGTCTGCTTATGGTTATCCTATTTGCACAATTGTTTATACATTATGTTGAGTTTCACAATTACCTAGAAGAAGCTAAATTACGAAAGGAGACGAACATGGCATTTGGAGAAAAAAAGAGGATCGTGGCGGTGGATGACAGCGCCATCGTTCTGAAGACACTGGAAAAGGTTTTGGGAAAGCGGTTTGAGATCCATTCGTTTTCGGCTGGCGCAAGGGCGTTGCAGTTTTTGAAGAGCCGGACGCCCGATCTGATCATTCTGGATATTGATATGCCGGAGATCGACGGCTACGAGATGTTAAAACTGATCAAGGAAAAAGAACATCTGGCGGATGTGCCCGTGATCTTCCTGACGTCAAACAACGATAAGAGTTATGTGGTCAAGGCGGTAGCAGGCGGCGCAAAAGATTACTGCGTCAAACCCATCGATGAAGAGATCCTCATGGAAAAAGTCTGCACGCAGCTCGGTGAGGAAGTGGAAGAGGAGAGAGGCTGGGACAGCATCTGAGCCTTTCCCCTTTCGTCACACGGTTGTCATCGGCTTGCGGTATTCCACGCACAGCATGGTGATGTCGTCAAACTGCGGCGCTTCCCCGACGAAAGCGTCGATATCCGCTTTTACGGCAGGGAGCAGGTCGGCGGGTCTGCACCCTGTGTTTTTTTGGAGCACATTCGTAAGCCTCTCCATGCCGTAGAGTTCCTGGGCCGTGTTCGTAGCCTCCGTCACGCCGTCCGTATACTGAAAGATCTTATCGCCGGGCGAGAGCGTCATCCGCCCGCTCTGATACTTCATATGTTCCATTCCCGCAAGCACAAATCCCGGTTTCAATTTATAAGGCTCATACCTGCCGCCCGCTTTGGCGATGAACGGCATCTCGTGTCCGGCGTTGACAAAGGTAAATTCTCCGGTCACAAGGTCGAGCACGCCCTCGAAAGCCGTGATGAACAGCCCTTCGTTGTTGGATTCGCACAACAGATCGTTGACTTCGGTGAATACAGCTCCCAGATCGACGTCTGGTTTTGTGTGATCCTTGATCAGCGTCTTGCCGATGACCATAAAGAGCGCGGCGGGAACGCCTTTTCCCGACACGTCCGCAACCACGATGGCGAGATGCCTCTCGTCCACCATGAAAAAGTCGTAGAAATCGCCGCCCACTTCCTTTGCGGGATTCATGGAGGCGTAGATATCAAATTCCGCGCGGTCGGAAAAAGCAGGAAAGATACGCGGCAGCATATCCGCCTGAATGTGGGTAGCCACGTCTAACTCTGTGGAGATGCGCTGGCGTTCTTCGCTGTCCTTAATCTGCCGTTCCAGAAGATTTCTGGTACGCTTTGCCATGCTCGTGCAGATGGAGGAAAGCCCCAGCAGGATCAGGGCGCGCGGCAGTACAAAAAACAGGGAGGCGTCGAAGATCATCTGATCCGTGATATTTCTGGGACCATAGGTATAGAGTTCGGTGAGCAGATTCATATCGCCCTCGCCGAGATACATGCCGATATAGATGGAGGCGGAAAACAGCACCCACGACATGACCAGCGTAAGCTGCGTCAGCCGTTTGGAGTAGTAGTGGCAGCTCAACATCAGCGGGAGCGCCCAGGCGAGCACGCCGTGTTTTGGCATGGCGCTCGACAGGATGAAAACGCCCATCGTAACGCTGGTCAGATTGGCGTATTTGACCCAGGAGGGTTTGCCGCCCGTAATCTTAACGAGCGGAAGCGGCAGCAGAAAACTGATGATCGTAAGCGGCATGGCGATGTTCATGACGATGGGCGGAATGATAAAAATACCCACGAGGTTAAAGATCCATGCGAGTGCGCCCACGATGCCGCAGACGATCATACAACGCGCCGCATAATGGTTTGCTTCGATCTCATTTTCCAGGATCGCTGTCAGTTCCGGTTCCGTATTTTGCAGTTTGCTTTTTCTGTCGGTATGTTTTGTCATCTTTAGTCAACTCTTTCTTTGCCCCAGAAGAACAGGGCAACGGTGCCGGGACCTGTGTGTGCGCCGATGGTGGTGCCGATGCTGTTGATCAGGACTTTGCCGTCCAGTTTGGGAAAACGCTCCTCCACCAGATCGGCTACAAGCCTTGCGTCCGCATAGCAGGCGGACTGGGAAATGTAGCATTTTCCGCTGTAATCGCGGCCTTCTTCGATACATTCTTCCATCTTATCGACGATGGCCTGAATGACCTTTCTCTTGGTGCGGATCTTATAGCGGGGAATCAGTTCCCCTGCATGATTGACGTTTAAGAGCGGGCAGATGTTCAGCATATTGCCGACCATGCCGGAGGTCTTGGAGATACGTCCGCCTTTTACATAGAAAGTCAGGTCGGTGGAGAAGAACCAGTGGTTCAAGCGCAGGCGGTTGTCGAGCGCCCATTGGTAAAGTTCTTCGACGGGCATCCCCTCGTCGCGCAGGTCCGCCAGCTTATCCATGAGCAGACCGAATCCCGAGGAAGCCGCCAGAGAATCTACGACATAGACGGTGTTGTCCGGATATTGTTCCGCCAGCTGCTCTTTGGCTGCCATCGCGGAATTGATGACGCCGGATATGCCGGAGGAAAGGCATAAATGCAGGACGTCTTTTCCAGCCCGCAGGAAAGGTTCAAAGTATTCCGTAAATTCCTCGACATTGATCTGGGAAGTCTTGGTGTCCGCGCCTTCCGACATAGCGCGGTAAAAGGTTTCAAAGGGCATACTTTTGCCGAGATCATCGACGTATTCTTTTCCGGCAAGTTCATAGTGGAAGCAGGCGTAGGAAATGCCGCGCCCGGCGAAATGCTCCGCCGAAAGGTCCGCCGTCGAACAGCAGCTTAAGATGTATTCTTTCATATTATATAGGTGATTTCCTTTCTCAGAGCCTGAGAAGACAGGCACAACTGTTTCGGTAAAAGTGTATCATGTTTGCGAAATAAATACAATGAAGTTTTTTCGCGGTTTGACAGTTCCATGCGGAAAGTGTGAATACAATTTGCGGAATTTACGATATTTCGTTTGAAATTTTTTGCAAAATATCTTGACAGATTGTTACGCTGAAAGTATACTTGGCTTAGTCGAGTAATCAAAAGAACCGTGCGTTCGCACATTCAGGCAGTTTCTGCCGTTTACTCAAGCACTGTAAACCCAATAACGGCAGAGACTGTGCAATGTAGCAAAGCGCTCATAATGGTGCGCCCCTGCCGAAAGACAAAGGAGGACACATTATGGAACCGGTAAGAATCAGGAAAGAGGAGCATTTTATGGTATTGGAAGGAAGAGGTCGAAAGTCCTATACGGTTGCGGACATTGAAGCGCTCCCGGATGGAGAGTATGCGGAATTGATTGATGGTAAAATGTTTCGGATGGAGGCTCCGACATCCACACATCAGGAGATTCTTGTCAGTATGCTTTTAGATATTGGCAATTATATCAGAAAGAACAAAGGGAACTGCAAATTATTTCCCGCCCCTTACGGAATCTATATCAAGGATGACGACCGACATTTTGTCATGCCGGATATTTCTGTTATCTGCAATCGAGATAAGATCGTGGAAAAGGGTTGTCTCGGCGCACCGGATTGGGCGATTGAGATTGTGTCGCCTTCCAGCAGGCGTATGGACTATGAGTGGAAACTCAGACTTTATCGGGAATCCGGCGTCCGTGAGTATTGGATCGTAGATCCGCAGCAAAAGATTGTCACGGTATATGACTTGGAGCACGATGCGGAAGCTGTGGTACATCCGTTTTCCCAAGAAATTCAAGTCGGCATTTACGGGGATCTGTACTTAAATCTTTCCGCCTGAGTTTCAGGGTTTGCTGATTTCTCGGGAAGATTTCCCCGTCGAGACTTGTCTTGTCAGGAATAATTTGGTATACTAGACCGCAGAAGAAAATCTAACTCAATCAAATCATAAAGGAGAGACGAACATGAAAGGAAACATTGTTGTTGGACAGTCCGGCGGCCCCACAGCCGTGATCAATTCTTCCGTGGCGGGCGTATACGCGGCGGCGAAGAAGCTGGGCGTCAAGAAAATCTACGGTATGGTACACGGGATCGAGGGCTTTTTGGAGGATCGCATGATCGATCTGGGCGAGTATCTGGATGACGAGACGGGGATCGAACTCTTAAAGAGAACCCCTTCCGCATTCTTAGGCTCCTGCCGTTTTAAGATGCCGCAGATCGAGGGGCA
>JAMPCE010000034.1 GCA_023666335.1 bacterium | reverse complement strand
GGAGGCTGCATATGAATCTGCGAGAGGCAAAAGTCGGAGAAGAGTATATTGTAAAGGATATCGAGGCGCAGGACGAGGAATTGAAATCGTTCCTCTTTTCGCTGGGCTGCTACAGCGGAGAGCCGATCACAGTGATCTCCCATATCAAGGGCGGCTGCGTCGTTTCCATCAAAGATGCCAGATATAATATTGACACGGATCTGGCGCAGGCTATTTCCATATAGTCTATGGGCGGCAGTTTTTTGGCTCATAAGTTAGTCAACACTAACATGAAGCCGTAAACATACAAAAAATACAAAGTGAAAAGGAAATGAAAACGAGGAGGATGTAGGAAATGAGAATTGCATTGGCGGGAAATCCCAACAGCGGAAAGACCACGATGTACAACGCCCTCACCGGCAGGAATGAAAAGGTCGGCAACTGGGCCGGCGTCACCGTGGAAAAGAGAGAGAGCCTGATCAAAAAGGCTTATTATGACAGTACAGAGGAGCTGATCGCAGTCGATCTGCCGGGCGCGTATTCGATGTCGCCTTTCACATCCGAGGAGAGCATCACCAGCGGGTATGTGAAAAACGAGAATCCGGACGCGATCATCAATATCGTGGATGCGACGAACTTGAGCAGGAGTCTTTTCTTTACGACACAGCTTCTGGAACTTGGCATCCCGATGGTGGTAGCCTTAAATAAGAGCGATATCAATGAGAAGAAAGACACGGAGATCAACGTGGAGCTTTTGGCTGAGAAGCTGGGCTGCCCCGTATTGCAGACAGTGTCCGTCTCCTCCGGCAACAATGGCTTAAAGGCGGTCGTGGAAAAAGTGGCGTCCTTAAAGGGCAGCGGACAGAAAGCTCCCTATGTACAGGGAGACATCGACCTGCACAATAAGGAAGCGGTAGAAGCGGCGGACAGAAAGCGCTTTGACTTTGTAAACGGAATCGTAAAGAGCGTCGAGAAGAGAAAGATTCTGACAAGAGAGAAGAACAGTCAGGATAAGATTGACGCGGTGCTCACCAGCCCGTGGCTTGGCATCCCGATCTTTGCGGTCGTCATGTTTCTGGTGTTTTATATTTCCCAGACGACGCTTGGCACATGGATCGCCGACTGGCTGGTCGGCTGGATCGAGACATTCCAGGAGTGGGTAGCGGGACTTGTGGAGAATGCCAATCCTTTCTTACAGTCTCTGTTAGTGGACGGCATCATCGGCGGCGTCGGCGCAGTTGTCGGTTTCCTGCCGCTCGTGATGGTAATGTACTTCCTGATCGCGCTTCTGGAAGACTGCGGTTATATGGCACGAGCTACGGTAGTGCTGGATCCCATCTTTAAGAGAGTGGGTCTTTCCGGCAAGTCCGTGATTCCTATGGTGATCGGTACGGGCTGCGCGATTCCCGGCATCATGGCATGCCGCACGATCCGCAATGAGAGGGAACGTCGGGCAACGGCGATGCTTACGCCCTTTATGCCCTGCGGCGCAAAACTTCCGGTCATCGCCCTGTTTGTAGGCGCATTCTTCGCGGATGAGCCGTGGGTGGGAACGTTGATGTACTTTGCAGGCATCGTGCTGATCCTGCTCGGCGCGCTCTTAGTAAAAGCGGTGACGGGTTATAAGTACAGGAAATCTTTCTTTATCATCGAGCTGCCGGAGTATAAGCTCCCCAGCATAAAGCGTGCCGTGATCTCCATGCTGGGACGCGGTAAGGCTTATATCGTTAAGGCAGGCACCATCATTCTGGTATGTAACACGATCGTGCAGATCATGCAGTCTTTCGACTGGAAATTGCAGGTCGTGGAGGAAGGAATGGAGAATACTTCCATCTTGGCGTCAATCGCTTCCCCTGTGGCAGTACTCCTTGTCCCGATCGTCGGCATCATGGCATGGCAGCTTGCAGCTGCGGCTGTTACCGGTTTTATCGCGAAAGAGAACGTGGTGGGAACACTGGCGGTCTGCTACGGTCTGAGCGCATTTATTGATACGGAAGAACTGGCGCTTGTCGGAGACGGCAACGTGGTGGCGCAGGCAATGGCGCTGACAAAGGTGGCGGCGCTCGCTTTCCTGATGTTCAACCTGTTCACACCGCCCTGCTTTGCGGCGCTCGGTGCGATGAACTCTGAGATGCAGAGTAAGAAATGGCTCTGGGCGGGCATCTGCTTACAGCTTGGCACCGGATATACGGTAGCTTTCCTGGTATACCAGATCGGTACGCTTGTGACCACCGGAAGCGTCGGAGCAGGTTTTGTTCCGGGACTGATCGCGGTGGCGGTGATGGTCATTATCGTAGTCGCTATCATCCAAAAGAAAAACCGACAGTTCGCGATGGAGTACGAACTGCGGAAAACGGCATAAGATAAGGCAGGACAGGAAGGAAAGGAAGTGGAATCATGGGAAATCTGATCATTATTGTGATCGTTGCAGCTCTGGTCGGAGCCGCCGTTCGTTTCCTCGTTCGCTCGAAGAAACAGGGCGCGGGCTGTATCGGTTGCCCGGCTTCGGGCGGATGCCACTGTGACTGCGGAAAAGAAAAAGCAAAATAACGATCTTCCATAAAAATGAGGCAAAAAGAAGCAGCCGGATTACTCCAACTGCTTCTTTTTGAGTTTTTCTGTTTTTCATGGTTGTGCGTGATATTGATTCAGTTTCCTGCCCGTAATGATACACATCAGGCTTCCGAACACGCCGAGGATCAACATCACGAGCGCCGCGCCGGAACCTTTCCCTGTGCCGAAAAGCGTCTGTAGGATCGGCAGACTGCCGCAGCGCGCCATCAGGGGTTCGCAGACTTCATCCACCAGAAAACCGCCCAAAAACAGGCCGATCGGTATGGTGAAAAACTGCAGCGTGTTGCGGCAGGCGTAGACGCGGCCCTGTAACTCCACGGGAATGCCGGTCCGGAGAATCACGTTCAGGTTGGCGTCCATGATGGGGACGACGACAAAGCCGAGGATCTGCCCAACGCACCACAGGATTGGGCTTCTGGCAAACGCCAGCAGAAAGTTTTCGCTGCCCAGAGAAAACAGCATGGTCAGGTAGATGACGCGCACACGGTTTTTGGGCGTCGGCAGGACGGAAACCAGCAGGCTTCCGATGATCATGGCGATGCCCGCGCACGAAGTGACGATCCCCAGCATGGAGGCGCCGCCTCTCGGATTGGGGATCACATAACCCGGCAGCGCCGCGTCGAAAGCGGAGGCTGTCAGGTTGACGCCTGCCATAAACAGGATCAAAGTCAGGATCAATGGATTCTTTTTCAGGAACGCCAGTCCTTCCCCGGCAAGCTGCAGCAGGGGTTCCTCTTTTTTGCTCTCGCTCTTTGGAATCCTGACAAAGCACAGCAACGTCACGAACGCGGCGGCAAACGTTCCCAGATCGACCGCGATCACAAGCGTAAGACCCGCGAAAGAATACAGGGCGGTGGCGATCAGGGGATTCAGGATGGTAATGAGCGAGCGTGACAGGGATTGTAAGCCGCTTGTCCTCTGGTAATGCTCTTCGGGAACGATCAGCGTCATCGCGACCTCGGAGGCAGGCTGCTGTACGGTATTCATCAGTCCCGACACCACATTCACGGCATAGAGATGCCACACCGAAAGACGTCCTGTCAAATAGAGGACCAATACGCAGACTGTACACAGTGCCGCCAGCAGATCGCAGACGAGCATCGTCTTCTTTTTGTCAAAGCGGTCGGTCAGCGCTCCGGCGAAAATACTCATCAGCACATAGGGCGCATAAGTACAGATCGTGAGAACCGCCGTACTAAGCGACGAGCCTGTTTTTTCGTATAGCCATAAGGTCAGCGCGAAGCCGGTGATACTGCTGCCAAGCCAAGAGAGACTCTGCGTACTCCACAGAAGCAGGAAATCTTTCAGTTCCGCAATTTCACTTCTTTTCCATAATTTGATTGTCTTCATATTTTCTTTGCTCCTTTTTCTCTTTCTGATTTTTCGAAACAGAAGCAAAGTCTGAGGATGTCAGCACAGTGCTGGTCCTCCATGCAGTCCTCAGACTCTGCATGGAGCCGATGCAATGCAAAGTATCATAACGGGTCTCCTTTCTGTTGTTGAATTGTACAAATAATATAATCAACACAGACTCGCTTGCGCTCCATTCCGAGCGTAGCAGACGCTAAACTCGGGAGTTGCGTAGCAACTCCAAACCTCGTTAAGCGCTGACGCTCTACAAGGGTCTGCTTATGGTTATATTATTTGTACAATTATTGCAACGATGAGATGAATTTCGCAAATAATCATATTTACTATAACAGATGGGCGGAGGGAGCGCAAGTTACTTGAAAATGAGGTGAGAATGGATTAAAATAAATGAAACAATTTTATAAAGGAGCGCAAAGAATGGAATATATCAAGATTTTCGAGAACGGCATCCACATCGTATTCGGCGTCAATGATAAAAAGCAGTTAAAACTCCTGCATTTTTCGGCGGCGGAATTTCACGAGGAGGATCTCTGTAAGGTCGGCAGGGAGTGCAAGGCGGAGGATCAGGGACGCAAAGAGCAGTTTTTGGAGGAAGCGTTCCAGCTCGTGCAGGTCAGCCTTTCCGGCTATGACCGCCCTTACGAGAAACACGGCAACAAGCACATCGTGACGGCGCCGGGGTATCTTCTCACTTATGAGGGGATGCGGGATGAGGAAAACGAGACGGGACGCAGGCTGACGATCACGCAGAAAGATGCAGAAATAACGCATGTCCGCGTGGAGACGGTGATGCAGTTTTACAAAGGCACTTCCGTTGTCCGGATGTGGAATACCGTGACCAATGAGGGGAGCGATACACAGTGTCTGGAATATCTTTCCTCGTTCTGTTATACGGGCATCGAGAAAGAGGGCGCGGCGTCTTCCGACGAGAAGATGCGAGTGCGGATCCCTTATAACGGCTGGCAGAAAGAGATGAGCGTGAAAGAATACCGATTCGGGGACGTGGGACTTGCCCAGACGCAGCCGGGCGTTTATCAGCGCACGTCGCAGGTTCTGGAAGTCACTAATACCGGAAACTGGTCTTCCAAAAAGTATCTTCCTCTCGGTTATGTGGAGAATACGCAGGCGCATACGGCGCTATTCTGGCAGATCGAGCACAACGGCTCCTGGCATTATGAGATCGGGGACCAGAATACGCATTTTTACGTCTGCGTCAGCGGTCCGACGGAGGTGCAGTCCCACTGGTTTAAGAATCTTGCGCAGGGTGAGAGCTTTACTTCCGTGCCCGTGGCGGTGGGCGTCTGTGCGGACAGTTTTGAGCAGGCGATCGGGGAACTCACCAAATACCGTCGCCTGATCCGCAGAAAAAATAAGGATAATGAAAATCTTCCGGTGATCTTTAACGATTACATGAACTGTCTGTTCGGCGATCCCACGACCGAAAAGGAACTGCCGCTTATCGAGGCGGCTGCGGCATGCGGCTGTGAATATTATGTCATCGACGCCGGATGGTATGCGCTAGGGAGCTGGTGGGACAGTGTGGGAGAGTGGCAGGAGAGCAGAGAACGTTTTCCGAACGGTATCAAGGAAGTGACAGACAGGATCCGAAAGAGAGGCATGATCCCCGGTGTCTGGCTGGAGCTTGAAGTCATGGGCATCCGCTGTGAAAAGGCGAAAAAGGCGCCCGACGACTGGTTTTTTGTGCGCCACGGAAAGCGGGTGTTCGACCGGAGCCGATACCAGCTTGACTTTCGCAATCCAGCGGTGATCGCGCATGTGAATGAAGTGATCGACCGCGTGGTGAATCAGTACGGCGTGGGCTATATCAAGATGGATTACAATATTGAGCCCGGAATCGGCACGGAACTTGACGCAGAGAGCGTGGGACAGGGGATGCTCGAACATGAGAAAGCGTATCTTGCATGGCTGGACAGTGTGTTTGCAAAATATCCGGATCTGGTGATCGAGAATTGTTCCAGCGGCGGTCTGCGGATCGACTACGCTTTGCTTTCGCGTTACAGCGTCCAGTCTACATCCGACCAGGAGGATTACCGCAATTATGCGACCATTGCGGCGAATGCGCCCGTCGGCGTCACTCCGGAACAGGGCGCGGTCTGGTCTTATCCCATGATGCAGGGGGACAAGGAGGAGACCATCTACAATATGATCAACGCCATGCTGGGACGCATCCACCAGTCGGGGCATCTGGCTGAACTTCCCGCGGAACGTGTGGCGCTGGTCAAAGAGGGCATTGCCTGCTATCAAACGATGCGCGGCGATATCAAACATGCGCTGCCGTTCTGGCCGCTCGACCTGACAGACAACGAGGATCTCTGGGCATGCGGCGGTTTGAAACTTTCCGATAAGGTTTATCTGGCGGTGTGGAAGCGGCAGATGGATGGAAAAAATAATGACAGGCGTGTCAGAATAGGGACGGTCTGTACCGACAGCGAATTGCGCATTCCGCTGGGGAGCCTGCCGTTTGCAAGGGACGGCCTGCGGGTATCCTGCCTCTATCCCAAAAAAGAGGAGACGACGTATTGTATGGAGAAAGATACCCTTGCGGTAACGTTTGAAAAGCCCGTGATGGCGAGACTTTTTGTGATCGAAAAGGGGAACAGCTCATGTTAGTGCATACGATCGAGCCGGTCTATGACGAGCGTTCAGAGGTTTTGATCCTGGGGAGCTTTCCCTCCGTGAAGTCGCGGGAACAGCAGTTTTTCTACGGGCATAAGCAGAATCGCTTCTGGCGCGTCATGGCGCAGGTGCTTGCGTGCGACGTGCCGGAGACGATCGCGGAAAAAAGAAAGATGCTTCTTTCGCATCGGGTGGCGGTCTGGGATGTGATCGCAAGCTGTGAGATCACAGGCTCCTCGGACGCCAGCATCCGCGATGTGACGCCGAACGACCTGTCGGTGATCTTAAATGCGGCGAAGATCCGGTCGATCTATACCAACGGGAGCAAGGCGTATCAGCTCTATCAGAAATATCTTTTGGAGAAGACGGGGAGAGAAGCGTACCTCCTGCCGTCCACCAGTCCCGCCAATGCGGGGTATTCGCTGGAACGGCTCGTGGAAGCATGGCGCGTGATCCGGAAAAACGGGGAAAAAACATAACGGATCAGCGGGATTTCGGGCAGGTGATCTCCATGACTTCCTCGATCATCTGGTGCAGCAGGCGGCATTCCTCTGTGTCTGCCGCCCGGTAATAGACTTCTTTTCCCTCGCGGCGGCTGACGATCAGACCGCTGTTTTTTAATGGTCTGAGGTGGTGGGAGACCGCAGGGCTTGTCATATTCAGCATGGCGGAGATGTTTAGGACACATTCCTCACAGTGGCACAAAAGCCAGAAGATGCGGATCCGGGTGGTGTCGCCGAGCTGCTTGAACACATCCGCCACTGTCTGAAAATAATCGATGCGGTCAAGTTCTTTCTGAATCAATGCCGTCTGCGGGCCTTCTCCGTGTTGATGCGGTAATTTCATATGTTCCATGCTGTGTTTCCTTTCTTATTCGTATTTTTCGGACGCTTGCGAAATGCAGTACAATTTCGATCGTCTCTCTATTTTTTGAAAAAATGGCTGACGGATATTGACGTCTGCCTTTTTTGGTATTATACTACAATCATAACAATTAAACAACTGCTTAATTGATAAATCAAAAAGGAGGATAAAAGGTTGAAAAAGACGTACAAAATTGAAGTGGACTGCGCCAACTGCGCGAACCTGATGGAGGAAGAAGCCCGCAAGACTGCCGGCGTGGAGAGCGCAACGGTCAATTTTATGACACAGAAGATGATTGTGGAGTTTGCCGATGGACAGGAGCCGGGCGCTGTGATGGAGGCTGTTTTGAAAGCCTGTAAGAAAGTAGAGCCGGACTGCGAGATCTTCCTGTAAGAAAGGATTGGAGGAGAGATTATCATGCAGGAACTTGTGATAAGCATCCTTTTGGCGGTCGTGATCCTGCTGGCCGCAGGCCTTTTGATCTATGTTGCAGGGATGAAAAAGGGCATGACCAAAAAGCAGCGGGTCATGATGACGCGGATTTTGATCGCGGCAGCGATCCTGTTGGCATTACAGTTCGTATCGGCGGAAACATTCGAGACGATTGACGCATATTTATTTCCGTCCGCCGGCAGATGGCTGCGTTTTGTATGCTATTTTGCGGATTATCTTGTGATCGGATATGACATTTTGCGCAAGGCGGCGAAAGGGATCAGAAACCGCCGGATATTCGACGAGAATTTTCTGATGGCGGTTGCCACCATCGGCGCGATGGCGCTTGCCATCTATGAGAACGGCGAATATCTGGAAGCCATTGCCGTGATGCTGTTCTATCAGATCGGCGAGTGGTTTCAGGGATATGCCGTGGGAAAGAGCCGCCGGAATATCAGCGACCTGATGGATATCCGTCCCGACTACGCGAATGTGGAGAGCGGGGGAAAACTGGAGCGCGTGGATCCGGATGAGGTGGAGATCGGCAGTGTGATCGTAGTGCAGCCGGGAGAGAAAGTGCCGATCGACGGCGTTATTCTGGAGGGCGCATCCAGTCTGAACACCAGCGCATTGACCGGAGAAAGTATGCCGCGGGAGGCGGCGGTCGGAGATGAAGTGATCAGCGGGTGCATCAGCATGACGGGCGTCCTTAAGATTCAGACCACAAAGGAATTTGGGGAATCAACGGTTTCCAAGATCTTGGATCTGGTAGAAAATGCCAGTTCCCGTAAATCGCGATCGGAGGATTTTATCTCGAAATTTGCAAAGATCTATACCCCGGCAGTCTGCTATGCCGCGCTTGCGCTGGCGTTTCTGCCGCCGATCGTGCGGATGCTCTTTCTGGGGATGAGTGCGGACTGGGGCGACTGGATCTATCGGGCATTGACTTTCCTGGTCATTAGCTGTCCCTGCGCGCTCGTGATCAGTATCCCGCTCAGTTTTTTTGCGGGAATCGGCGGTGCGAGCAACGAGGGCGTTCTGGTCAAGGGCTCGAACTATCTGGAGAATCTTTCAAAGACCAGGTATGTGGTCTTTGATAAGACGGGTACTATGACGAAGGGCGTTTTTGAGGTAAACGCCATCCATCATTCCAGCATAGAGGAAGATAAACTGATTGAATATGCGGCGCTGGCGGAGAGCGCGTCATCCCATCCGATCAGCAAGAGCCTGCAGCGGGCGTACGGAAAAGAGATCGACAGAAGCCGTGTGTCCGATATTCAGGAGATCAGCGGCAACGGTGTGACGGCAACGGTGGACGGTATGGAGATCGCGGCAGGAAACGATAAATTGATGAGACACCTGAACATTCCCTATCAGGACTGCCATCATGTCGGGACGATCATTCACATGGGAATCAACGGAGAATATGCGGGACATATCGTGATCTCCGATATCATAAAACCGCATGCGAAAGCGGCAATCGCAGCATTGAAAAAAGCGGGCGTGGAAAAGACAGTCATGCTGACCGGAGATGCGCGGAAAGCAGCGGATCAGGTTGCGGAAGAGCTTGCGATCGACGAGGTTTACAGCGAACTTCTGCCTGCCGATAAAGTGGAGAAAGTAGAGGCGCTTTTACAGAAGAAATCCGGTCGTGCGATGCTTGCCTTTGTGGGTGACGGCATCAATGACGCGCCGGTTCTTTCCAGAGCGGATATCGGCATCGCTATGGGCGCTATGGGTTCCGACGCGGCGATCGAGGCGGCGGATATCGTGCTGATGGACGACGATCCGTTAAAGATCGCAAAGGCGATCAAAATCTCGAAAAAGTGCCTGCGCATCGTTTACCAGAATATCGTCTTCGCACTGGCGGTCAAGTTCGCCTGTCTGGCGCTCGGCGCGGCGGGCATCGCCAATATGTATCTGGCGATCTTTGCAGATGTGGGCGTGATGGTGCTTGCGGTGTTGAATGCGATCCGCTGTCTGTTTGTGAAAAAATTGTAAGGCGTTTAGGTATAGTTTCGCACCGTGCGCAGTACGGAGGAAAGATAGCTTCCGCCAAACAGATTCAGATGATTCAAAAGATGATAGAGGTTATATAAGTCGCGGCGGTCACGGTAGCCCGGCTGTAAGGGGGATGCCGCTTTGTATGCGGCATAAAAGACCGGTGAAAAGCCGCCGAATAATTCCGTCATGGCAAGATCAGCTTCCGCATGGCCTACATAGACGGCAGGGTCAATGAGCAACGCCCTGCCGTCGTTTCCTGTCATGACATTTCCCGACCACAGATCGCCGTGCAGCAGAGAAGGGCGTTCCGGTTCGGTCAAAAAATCCGCAAGGTGATCCAGCAAAGACAAGATCCGTTTGCGGTCGGCAGGCGTAAAGTAGAAGTCGGCGGCCTGAAACTGCGGCTCCAGACGGCAGTCGCGGAAAAAAGTGACCCAGCTTTCCCGCGCAGCGTTGCACTGAGACCCTGCGCCGATATAGTTATCCTGTAGAAAACCGTAAGTTCCGTTTGGAACCAGTTCTGTGGCGGTTGCCCGATGCATGGCGGCAAGTTCTTGTGCAAAGCATTCCCAATAACTCCGGACAGGGCGTTTCCCGTCGATCCATTCCAAAAGCAGAAAAGAATATCCGTTCACACCCGGTTCCGTTCCGCTGCAAAGGATGCGCGGCGTGCCGATGCAGCCGGTCTGTGCGATCGCTTGCAGACCGACAGCCTCCGCCGTGAAAAAGGCGGCGTTTCCCACGGCGTTGGATTTCATAAAAACAGAAGCGCCGTTTGTCAGGGTAAGTTTGCAGGCGTCATTGATATCGCCGCCGGAGACTCTGTCGGAGCGGGCGATCTTTGTGCCTCTTCCGAAGAGGGATTCCAGCGCGTTTTCTATTGATGTAAAATGCTGCGGTGCGGTAAATGCCATGTGGGATCGACTCCTTGTTTTTTCTTATCATACCGCAAGATTGGCGGGGAAGCAAGCAATACGAGGGTGGTAATGTGATGGCGGATGTTGTATAATAGAGTGGATTATATGATGTATGTATGGAGCAAACACATAGGAAGACAGGATGGGCTGTTAAATGGAAACATTTTATTTGGTGGACTTTGAAAATGTTCATAATGGGGGACTTGAAAATATAGAATCTTTATCCAAAACAGATCATGTTCATATTTTTTCTACAGAGAAAGCGGCGAACATACGAATGAATATTGTGTTTGCAAAAGGAATCGATATAGAGGGGCATATTGTTCCTGTCCGCAGTCAATCAGTAGATATGCATTTGGTGTCATATTTGGGACATTTATTAGGCATTCATGGAAAACAAAGCGCCTATGTCATTGTCAGTAAAGATAAGGATTACGATAATATCATAAAATTTTGGAATGAGAAAGGATATTTGAACATATCAAGGCAACAAAAGATAGAGACGACCGCGGAAAATCAAAAGAAAGCAGGAAAAGTTTCGGAAACTATAGTAACTCAGACAACCAATAGCAAAATAAGTCAGGGAATGGATCATAATTTCTCCGGAAAAGAAAGAACGGAATTAAATTCATTTATGCAGCGAGGTCTTGCGGCAGAGGGATATTCCCCAGAGGATGTCGGTATAATCTGTAGTTACGTGGTGGAACATTGTAATGATGACAGAATACTAAGAGGGATACATAATGATCTGCGAAACCAATACGGTGATTATCTGACGGTATATGAAGATGTGAAAAGGATTCTCGAGAAATTTGCGGATTCTAAGGGAAAGGACGCAAAAAGAGAAGCGCAGATACGCTTTTTTTTCGAGCAGCATTTTAAGAAGAAAACTTACACGGATCACAAAGAGGAAATCATAAAAATAATATTGAATGCGAAGACAAGACAGCAGGTCAATAATGAGCTGATGAAATTATATGCAGATGGTAATGCCGTAAAACATATTCTTCAAACGATAAAGCCATTTATAAAAGAACTGCCTGGAAAATAGGGGAAGAAAACGCACGGCAGACAAGACGGAGGGGCAGAAAAAGATGGAGAACGAATCGGAACTCAAACTGGAACTACAGGACAATGAATGGGAATTGGAAACGATTGACCATGACAGAGAAATCGCAAGAGCGGTCGTCTATGATGATGCAGGCAGTTTCTATTTTGTGAGAGCGGTCCGCGACGATGATTTTGGAAAGGCAGTCCTGATCGAAACTTCGGGCGGCGGCGTTGAGCCGGGAGAGGAATTGACTGAATCGGTCAAAAGAGAGTTAAAGGAAGAACTGGGAGCGGAAGTGGATATCGTCTACAAGATCGGAGTGGTAAGCGACTATTACAATCTCATTCATCGGCATAATCAGAACCATTATTTTTTATGCAAAGTAGTCTCTTTCGGGGAAAAGAATCTGACACAGGACGAGATAGAAAGTTTCCGGTTATCGACCTTAAAGATGACATATGAGGAAGCAGTCAGAGAATATGAAAAATGCTCAGATACAAAGATCGGAAGATTGATCGCCAATCGGGAACTGCCCGTTTTGCGGCGGGCGAAGGAAATTTTGGATGGGATGTGACGAAAATATGCGGAAAATGAGTGCGACAGAGCCGCTACTTAATGTTTACCGACCACTTTGCCAAGTCTGACAGGATTGGCAGCAAATCCCGTGTCAGATCCGTTGTTTCATACTCCACCCGAATCGGAACTTCCATGTATTCCGTGCGCTTGATCAGTCCGTTTTCTTCCAGTTCCTTTAAGGATTTGGCAAGCATGGTGTTGGAGATTCCGCCTATTTTTCGTTTCAGGTCATTGTAGCGCGTAGCGCCGCTGGCATTCAGGGAACACAGGATAGAGAATTTCCATTTTCCGCCGAGGGCGTCTGATACTTTTTGCAATGGACATGCTTCTGTGCAGGGGCAGGCATGGCTGGCAGTCATAGGTATTTTCTCCTTTCACTCATCTTTTTCTTACTTACTCATAAATATCTTTGTAATTGACACCTGATAGGTGAAACAATATAATTATATACGGTACGGAAAAAAGAGTAAAGCATTTTTTGAGAGTATGTGAAAAATGATTGCCGTACTTTCCTAAAAAATTCGGTGGAACAGAAAGAGGAGGTGCGATCATGAAAGTTGCAGTAAGGTATTATACGCGGTCGGGAAATACCCAAAAACTTGCGGAGGCGGTCGCGGATGCAATCGGTGTGACGGCGGAGACTACTGAAAAGGCGCTTACGGAGGATGTAGATATCCTGTTTCTGTGCAGTTCGGTCTACGCTTACGGTGTGGACGAAAGCGTCAAAAAGTTCATTGCGGATATCCGGGTAAAAGTAGGGAAAGTCGTCAATGTCAGCACAGCCGCATTGATAAAATCCACATACAAGCAGGTCGGAAAATTGCTGAAAGAAAAAGGAATCACACAGGCGGAAGAGGAATTTTACTGTAGGGGTTCTTTCGGACCGGCGCACAAAGGAAAGCCGGATGAAAATGATTGTAAGGCTGTCGCTGCGTTTGCAAAAAGTATTGTGGAAAAGGAAGGGTGACAAGTATGCAGGCGATCATGGAAACACTGTTTGACATTGTGTATCTGACTCTGGTCATCACGGTCGGGATCAGGATGATGTGCGGAAGCCGTGGGGAAAAACAGTATTTTTTGTTTGGACTGATGGCAGTCATTTTGGGCACGGGCGATGCGTTTCATTTGATTCCCCGCGCTTATGCGTTATGTACGACGGGGCTGGAAAACTATACGGCGGTGCTCGGCATAGGGAAGCTGGTGACCTCGATCACCATGACGCTGTTTTATGTAATGCTCTATTTTATTTGGCGGATCCGCTATCGCGTGCAGGACAAAAATGTGCTGACAGCCTGTGTCTGCCTGCTGGCGGCGGCAAGGATCGTTCTGTGCCTTTTCCCGCAAAATGAGTGGACGTCGGCGGACGCACCGCTGTCGTGGGGAATCTACAGAAATCTTCCGTTTGTAGTGCTTGGGGCGCTTATCATTGTCCTTTATTTCAAAAAGGCATCTGAGACGAAAGACAAAGGGTTTCGTTTTATGTGGCTGGCGATCGTGCTGAGTTTCGGATTTTATATCCCGGTCGTTTTGTTTGCGGACGCGGTTCCCATGATCGGAATGCTGATGATTCCAAAGACCTGCGCCTATGTGTGGATGGTACTGATGGGATATTATGACAGGAAAAGGGCGCTTGGTGAGACAGAACAATGAAAAAGGAGCCTTTCTTATGGATGAACAGTTTGATATTCAGGCATATATGACAAGGGGCGTAGAGCGGATCGTGACCGATTCCCTGAAAGCGACCTTAAAAGACCCGCGGGAAAGCGCGTTTATGGTAAAGTTCGCGGCGGCAAGCAGGAAAGCCTCAAAAAAACGGGCGGAAGAAGAAAAAGACGGCGTACATATCCCACCTTTCCTGATTGCGAGCATTACCAGCAGCTGCAATCTGCATTGTGCGGGGTGCTATTCCCGGTGCAACCATGCGACGCAGGACGCCGCACCGGTGAGTCAGCTTACCGGCGAGGAATGGCTTTCCGTTTTCAAAGAGGCGGATGAGATTGGAGTAAGCTATATTCTGCTTGCAGGCGGGGAACCGCTGCTTCGGAGGGATATTATCGAGGCGGCGGGCAATATGCCAAACATTATTTTCCCCATCTTTACAAACGGGACTTATATGGATGAAAAGTATTTCAAGCTTTTTGATGCGTGCCGCAATTTGGTCCCTGTTATGAGCATCGAGGGCGGAAAAGAGGAGACGGACAGGCGCAGGGGAGAGGGAATCTACGAGAAACTGATCTCCAATATGGACAGCTTTCATGACAAGGGACTGCTGTTTGGGGCGTCGGTCACGGTAACGACGGAGAATGTGCGGGAGGTCGTTTCTGACGGATTTTTGGACAGTCTTGCGAAGCGGGGATGTAAACCCGTGGTTTATGTGGAATTTGTACCCGTTACGGAAGAAAGTCAGGAACTGGCGCCCGGAGAGGAAGAAAGGGAGCTTTTAAAAAGCGGGATTGCGCGGCTGCGGGAGGAGTATCCGGAGATGGTCTTTGTCTCTTTTCCGGGGGACGAAAAGAGTTCCGGCGGCTGCATTGCGGCAGGCAGAGGATTCTTTCATATCAATTCGCACGGCGGTGCGGAACCTTGTCCGTTTTCTCCCTATTCGGACGTCAATGTGCGGGACACTTCGTTAAAAGAGGCTATGCAGTCTAGGCTGTTTCAAGCTTTGCGGGACGGCGATCTGCTGGCGGACGACCATGCCGGCGGATGTGTTCTGTATGAGAAGCGGGAACAGGTGGAGGCATTGCTGCAGGACAGGGGATGATACCGGAGAATGTAGATCATAAAAGATGCACCTTGGCATAGAGCGGGGTGCATTTTTTGTTTTCAAGAATTTTGTTGACGCGGAAACAGTTGCGATAAACTATAAATTGAAAAAAAGTATTGACGGACAGTGTACGGTCAGGGTTATGATAATCTTGTCAGCAATAGAAGACGGGCATCTTTTGGAACATGCAGATTGATTTGAGACAGGAGGATTCAAAATGAAAGCATTGATCATTGGCGGAACGGGAACGATCAGCAGCGCGGTGGTGCGCAGGCTTATGGAAAAGAATTGGGAAGTATATGTGATCAACAGAGGTACGAAGCCGCTGCCGGACGGTGTGACAGCCATCGTTGCCGATATGAGTGACGAGCGGCTGGTCGCTGAAAAGATCAGGGATATGACCTTTGATGTGGTATGCGAATTTATCGGTTTTGTACCGGCACAGGTGGAGCGGGATTACAGATTGTTTGCCGGAAAAACAAACCAGTATATTTACATCAGTTCCGCGTCTGCATACCACAAGCCGGCAAGCAATTATCTGATCACGGAGGGAACGACGCTTGCCAATCCTTACTGGCAGTATTCAAGAGACAAGATTGCCTGCGAGGAATTTCTCATGAAAATGTATCGAGAGAACGGTTTCCCGGTGACGATCGTTCGCCCCAGCCACACTTATGACGAGAAGAATGTTCCTCTGGGTGTGCATGGGAAAAACGGTTTTTGGCAGGTGATCAAGCGGATGCAGATGGAAAAACCCGTTATCATTCAGGGAGACGGCACTTCCCTGTGGACCTTGACCTTTAATACAGACTTTGCGGTTGGTTTTGTAGGACTTATGGCGAATCCGCATGCAATCGGCGAGGCGTTTCATATCACCAGCGATGAAACGTTGAGTTGGAATCAGATTTATGAAACGATCGCGCAGGCGCTCGGCGTGAAGCTCCGCCCGTATCATGTCGCTTCCGAATTTTTGAACAGCGTCGGTCCCGAGTATGATTACGAGGGCAGTCTGACAGGCGACAAGTCGGTTTCAGTCGTGTTCGACAACAGTAAGTTGAAAAGAATCGTTCCTGAGTTTCAGGCTGTGGTCAGTTTTGCAGAGGGTGTGAGAATTGCATTGGATCATATTCTGGCGCATCCGGAATGTCAAAAGGATGACCCTGAATTTGATCGGTGGTGCGATAAAGTAATTGATTCGCTTGAGACTGCAAAAGTAAAATTGACGTAGATAAAAAGACGATTCCTGAGTTGGAACGGTATTCCGGGTATGAAACATGGGTGGATGTGTGTAAGGTCACGGAATCCTGATTGGGGAGACGGAATGAAAAGTGCGTATAGGAAAAAACGAAGACAGACCATTTTAGTTGTTTTTCTGGTCATAGCTTTCACTTTTTTGTCAGCCTGCGGAAGCGGCTTTCCGGAGCAGCAAAACGCTCTGTCAGAGGAACAAACCGACCGGCCGGAAGAACAAGCGAATACCGTCAATATGGAGGAAAACCGGGAAACAGAGGAGGCAGATAGAACGCAGGAGGAAGCTGTCGCCATTCCGGAGGAAGACGATACCCTCAAGGCAGCGCCGACGCTTCCGGAAACGGGGAAGCAGCTTGCGGATTTCGTGCCGGAGGGCTGGGAACTTTGGGACAGCGTGGAGCTGGATTTCAATGAGGATGGCATAACTGATTATGTAGGCGTTTTGCAGGAAGATCCGCCGGAAGATGAGATATTTCAGGGTTGTCCCCGCATTTTGTTTGCCATAGCGGGCGACGGGGCAGAAGGCTATCGGTTGGATTTTCAGAACGCCGATGTGATACGGGCAAGAGATGAGGGCGGTCTTTATGGGGACCCCTATATGCCCTTGGCTGCGGATGGTGTAACTTTCACCACACATGCCTGTGCCGCCAGTATAAGGAGATGGTGGGAGCATTTTACCTATACTTATAAAAGTGGAACGTGGTGGCTGACTTCTTCGGAGGAAGGTTACGGGTATAAGCAGTATGTGACGGATTATAGCAGCAATGACTGGGAAAGCGGTGTGGGGATCCGAAAAAAAAGAGATTCGAATTATGACGATATGGAGAAGAACCGGGAGCGGATGGAAATCGATAACTGGGATTCGATCGCCTATGATTTGGAATATGAGGTGCCATTAGACGATATGCAGACATTGGAGCAGGCGGGGAAACGTCGGTGGCTAGCAACGAGACGGGTGACAGACTGGGAAATCAGGGAAATCGTATTAGCGGAGGACGTTACGCATTTGGAGGAAGACCGGATCGAGCCTCCGGAGAAAGCGCTTTCGGGTTATTGCGATGAGGACTGTATGCTTTATACTTTTTCCGATGATACGGATCCGGACGCGAAATTTGATTACCTCGCCATGTACCGCTTTCCGGATAACGCACTGTCTGTATTGCGGGAAGAAGAGACAGCAATCTACTATCCGAAACTTTACAAGGGGAAAATTTATTATACGACCGAGATCGTGGAGGAAGTCGCCTATCAGGAGGGCGAGGACGGGGAAGAGAGGATCGAGAAAGAAAACGATACCGTGGGGATCAGTCTTCATAGAATGGAACCGGACGGCAGCGGGATGGAAACGGTCTTTACCTACCGTTATCCGAAAGCGGAGCAGGAGGTATTGGATGATCGGATTCCCTATCTGTCGCTATCTTATGAGATCGGCGGGGATGAGATCGTTGCTGAGGTATATGTCGGAGACGAACCGCATCCTTTTTACAGAATGCGCACTGACGGCAGCGGCTGCGAAAAGATCGGACAGACGCCGAAGGAGTGAGGCGGCGGAGTAATTACATTGTGTCTCGGTAAAATTACATGATGTAAATTTATGACGCATTTTGGTGTAACATGGAAAATAGTATAAGCAGGGAATATACTGCAAAATAGGATGCGTTGGATGGCAAAAGAGTGGAGGGCTCAATTGTTTAAGAATGCTCCGCTAAACGGGTGCTTATCCGTAATGACGATGGCGAGAATAAAAGCAGGATTTGATCCCACGGATATAGATGATCAGACTGCAAAAGATAAATTTTCGCAATATAGTAAAAATTTGCAGAGCGCACCATTCTTTCATTTGATTTTATCGGATGTATCGCATATGGAGCATCGTGAAAAATCATGGGATAAAGTGATAGACAATGTTCTGGAACTGTATGACGGCGTCAGCAGTTCGGATAAGGAAAGCATTCGCAAGAGTCTTGGAAACATAGCGGCAGCAGCTATGAATAAGGCAGGGACGACACAGACTAAAAATCTGTTTATCCAGTCAGAAATCAATTACGCGGATGAGATCAAAGTGTTCATATTTTGGTCAAAGATTCAGATGACCTATAACTCAGGAAAGAGCACTTCAACGCAGGAAGTGGTCGATATTTCAAAACTTGAACTGCAATTTGACAAGACGATGTGGCCGTATTATGCACCGATGGTCCTTAAGTATAATATTTCGTTTATCCAAAAGTGGCTGGAGGAAAATGCGTTGCCGAAGCAGGAAAACGCGATGAAAACGGTATGTTTCTGCCAGAAGTTTGCCAAAGAAAAGTAATCCTCGGCAACAGGTGCCAGATGGTTTGTCGGTCATGGCGAATAATGGAAATAATTGCTTTCAAAAAGAATGAATGCGTGGTATAATATGGATAATATAAAGTTATCCATTAGAGTAACTTCCAATAAGCTAAAACAACAAAAAAAGGGGAATGAAATATGGATAACTTAAATAATTGGATTACTGCGGGCGCATCTCTTGCAGCAGCTGTCATCACTTTCTTCGGGCTTCTAATGGGATGGTGTCAATACAGAAAAGAAACAAAAAGAAGAAAGCAAAGTGAAACGCTTGATCTATATAATAAGTTGTTTCGCGAAACATACGATCTGCGAGATGAGTATTGTGCTGAAATACCGGATGCAGATCTATTTGCTTACAAAGATCTTGCTACCGGACATGATGATCTGTGTAATAAAGTCTATAACCTTTTGACGCATTTTGAGAGTTTTGCAAAAGGGCTGGAATACGACATATATGATTTTGGGATATTTATATCTCAAACTCCGCAGGAAATGTTTGAAATATTGAATATACTTACGCAATTTGTCTATGAAGCGAGAAACGAAAAAGGATATAACCTTTTGTTTAATGATTTTATTGCACTTGTTAATTATACGAGCCTTTGTATGCAAAGAAAACAGAGCCACAAGAAATTTCCGCGAAAATACAAACAACTAAGGGTGTGATAGCTATGCATAAATTATATTGGGTCGGACCACGGGAATCGGATATTCATGATATAAAATCCATGTTTGCCGGTTCTATTACCATTTATGGAAGTAATTGCGGGAACAATGTATCTTATTGCCGATCAAATATTGACAGAATCAATCATAATATACAAAATAATGATTGCGATGCTTTCATGCAGGAAAGACTCAAAGAACTTATACGCGAAGACGATTCTGTTCGCTTTCTGTTTTACAATTCCTTTTTCGCTTACGATTTTGATCAGGAAATAGTACAGCATTCTATATGCGTAAATAAGTATGACCTTTTAGAGAAACTGCACGACAAAACAAAGTGTCGCGCTATACTGCAGGAAACGGTAAAGACGATTCCTTTCATAAATTTATTGGGCAGAGAATGTACCTACGATCATTGTTGCGATTATTTTGATGCAGAAGAATTTGTTATCCAAGAAGCTTTTTCTTCCGGCGGAGAAGGTACGGTTCATTTCGGCAAATTCGATTCCTTAGATTTCATTGATCAGAATAAGCAATATTTAGTTTCTCCATATATTGAAAACAGTATATCTCTTAATACGCATATTGTGATTGGCGAAGAAAAAGTTTGTTATTTCCCGCCATCGGTTCAAATCGTAAAAGAAATCGGGCGGCGGATGCTCTATTTGGGCGCGGACTATATCTCTTATACGTATTTGGATAGCAAAATCCGGGATGAAGTCAGAAATAATTCTATCTTAATAGGAAAAAAGCTTCAATTAGAAGGGTATCGGGGCGTGCTGGGAATCGACTTCCTGTTAAAAAATGATAATTTATATTTTATGGAAGTGAATCCACGATTTCAAGCTTCTTCCCAATTGCTCAACATGGCGTTAATAACTGCCGGACAGAACGCATTGCAGGAGCTGCACATACGTTCCTTTATGCAGTCTTCTTTAGAAGATATTCCGGCATTATCTGTGCCGTTTAGCAATTTTTCCTTTACATCAGGTAATATTCATTGCGACAGAATCGGGAAAATAATAAATTCTGATGAGGCTGTTATGACACAAAAAGACGGTTTTGATGTTGAGCAGGATTTGCCCGACATTCCAAACGTCTATCTCTTCCGCATGGTCTTTGATACAAATATCACCAGCATCACAAGGAATGAATTGTCATTGCATCCGAACCTATATACGGAAGATATTACTCCTTATATAGATCCCGCCTATGAATGGTATAAGCCAAATGTAAAAATTGCCTTGCTGAATCATGGCGTTTCATTGACAGTACAAGCAATCGAATATGCAAGGAAATGTGGAACGATAAGAGAGGCTGTATTTGACGCCGTTGACATTGTTATATTTGACTCTGTATATGTCAACGTTCCTTATAATTGTAAATTTTGTACTTTCAGTCCATTCACAATTGATATTCAAAATGATAATTTTGTGCTGGTATACAATGGAAACTATATTTCGAATGTTGAAATCAGTTTTGTTCCGGAAACTTTATTAAACAAAACAAACACTTTTGGAGTTCCGCTTGAGCATATTCTCAATTTGGCAAATGACAGAATACGGATCAATCCCGCTCCTGTTTGTGTTTTCAAAAAGCAAAATACAGCCTGTAAATTTTGCAATTTGCCGGAGGAAAATTCTTCATACGATATCGAAAGTATTAAGGATGCCGTTGATTATTGCCTGAAAGAGGTTCCTTTCCGGCATTTCCTGATTGGTGGAGGCACCTATTCCGTGCAGGGAGGATGGGATGTTATCATAGAAATCACAAAATATATTCGATCAAAAAGTGATAAAAAAATCTATCTTATGAGCATTCCCCCGAAGGATACCAAAATTCTTGATGATTTATATCATGCCGGAATCACGGAAGTTGCGTTTAATATGGAAATATTTGACAGGGATCTTGCTCTGGAAATCATGCCGGGGAAAGGGAAAATAGACGAAAAAACGTATTACTCAGCTTTCGATGAAGCCATAAAATTGTGGGGAAATACAGGAAATGTAAGAAGTCTGTTGATTTACGGATTCGATTCACGGGATGTTTTCCTGAAAGGAATAGAAGCACTATGCCAAAAAGGCGTGGAACCCATTATTTCTATATTTAGACCTCTCAAGGGGACGGCGCTTGCGCATTTAAATCCTCCGCCAACTGTAGAATTGTTTTCCCTGTATCAAAACTGCCGGAATATTGCGCACAAGTATTCCCTGATCCTGGGGCCCGACTGCATAAAATGCCAAAATAATACTTTGAGTTATACAGAAAAATAACAGATGCTATACAATTATTTTTTTCGTATATTTATAATGCAAATATTCCGGCGGAATACGATCCGCCACAAAAATATCGCTGTATATTATATTGTGTTCGATCTCGGAAACAGCAGCTACCTGCGGCCGGTCTTTTTTCAGGTCTTCCCGCTGCATTTCCAAGTCTTGTTCCTTTTTTATAACTTCTAATCTCTTAATTTCCTTTTCATATGGAAAAACCGCATTTTGGTTGTGTGTATTGATCACATTTTCAAATTTCTGCCAAACGTCCAGCGCTTTCCCGCTTATGGATAGTAAGCTGTAAATGACAGGTATCAGTTTCAGAATCATCGGCATTGTATCAATGCACGTAACCAATAATTCATAAGGTGAATTGTGACGCAATTCAACAGAATTAATATGGTCAGCCGAACAATTAGCCGCTATTATTTTACTGATTTTATTATAGAGTTCATTTATGCCCTCCAGATCATCTTTATCAATATCTGTTTTAATGATAAATTCGACCCGCTCCTTATCGTCCAATGTATTAAGCAGCAATTCACGTATTTCTCCAATATTGATGAAATAAGAATGTAATTCTTTTACCCCCATATCCTTTTTATAGGAAAGTTCGGTAATAAGGTCATACAGAAATTTTAGCTGCGTATGTGAAAAGTGGCTACATGAAATTACCAGTTTGCAATAATGTTTAACCATGCGAAAGTCAAAATAATCAAAGGCTGACCGTATACCGTCTTGAATATAGGTCAATGCCTTTTCATATTCATTTAATCCGATCATAATATTAGCCATTGGGAAGAAATCATTTTGCACACAGTAATATGCCAACAGATCATCCAATGATTCCTTGTACTTATCAATAGAAATTTTGCCGTTATCTGTATATACAAATATCGGATCGTCTGTGGCAAAAAGATAGGAAGGTCCTCCTATGATATAGGCCAGTTGATAGGGCGGAAGGGTCACTTCCCGCATCGTGGTTTCATCAATTTGTATATATTCAAGATTAAGATGCGCTAAATCTATATCGAAAACGTAACAATGAGAAAATCTTGAATTTTCCAATGTTATAGAATTGATATTTGAAGACGAAAAGGAGCACCCATAAAACTGGCAGTCAAAAAAGGTACATTCCCTTACATCAATTTGCGTAAAAGAACAATCCATAAATATGCTATGGCTGAAATTTGCTCCTGTCGCAAAAGAATTGTCTTCAAAAAAGACAGTATCAAAATTACAGTATTGGAAATTTGACCCGCTAAAATCGCACGCCTGAAAATGAATATTGGTAAATCTCGATCCTACAGCAGCAACAGATTTAAAAATAGATTTATGAAAGCAACTATCGTTTGCATTGATTCTTTTCAGGCTGTTTCGGCTATAATCGTGACATATTTTGGCACCATTTGCTATTTGAAACGCGGAGGCATTCTGAACATCATGATCCGGTAAATTTTGTTGTAAATTTTGAATGGATTTTTGTGTTTTGTCTTTTGAATAAGGATTTTTCATAGTGCACTCCTAAAAGATTCTAACGGATAACTTTATATTATCTTTTGATATCCCGGTGTCCCTCTGCCTGATTTGCGGAAGGTGACGCCTGCTGGGGACAGTACCGAAACGAGTCCGTTGACGTGACGGAGGGGTATTGGTATAATGAAAGGGTTTAAGGCTTGAAAGGTAGGAAATTATGCATATTGAAAAAATTGAATGGTTAAGTAAAGAAGGAAAGGAAGCAATTCTTACAGTTGTGAGTGATACAAAAAGACTAGTGTGCTTTTCATGTCCCTGTTTCAATAATATTGGAGATGAACTAACAGAACCAATAGAATGTCTGGATACATATGATGTTGTTCTGTGTGAAAAAAGAGAAGATAGTATTGAAAAAATGGAAGGAGAATTTGAGTATAAACTGCAAGGAGAGCTGAAAGATGTACAGAATGGAACCGTTGATGTATATGGTTTTATCATACATATTGATGAAAATAGGATTCCTGGTGATATAACAAACGGAATGTTTATTCAATTTATAGTATCAAGATTTGATATATGGTAAATGAGCATGCAGTGTTAGAAAAAGGACGGGAAACCGTTATATACATTAAAGTATTGGTGAGGCTTGGAATGTAATTACAGCGTTTCCTAAAAAATAGGAGGATAGTCATGAGAATACTAAATGTATTTGATGCTGTAAGGGAAGGGAATTTTCAAGAATTTCAAAGATTATATGTAGGTGATATTAATGTTTTGAATGAATTTTCTTCACATTTTAATTTATTGCAAAGTGTATTAATAAGTACCAATAATGAAGCAGAAAGGTTGAAAATTATAGATTTTTTACTTCAAAATAATATAGATATTAACTACAAAGATAGAAAATTTTACAGAAACGCATTACATTGGGCTTTTTTTAATTTTTTAAAAGGCGATGCTGAATATTTGTTAAAGGTTGTGACTATGTTGGTGGATGCAGGTATAGAAATAAACGCGCTTGATAAATTCAAGGCAATACCTTTAAAATATGCGATAACGATTGGCAAGCTAAATACGGAAGAAATAGAGGATGTATATAGGTGTATGATTAGGGCGGGTTCAGATTATAATCTGAAAGATGCCTTTGGTAAATCATGTATAGATTATGCAAAAGAGTTAACATGGAGAAATGGGTTTATTAAGATTGTGAAGGAGATGGGAAATGATTGATAACGATTTATATGGTGGTTTTATGATTATTAATGCTCAGTCTTTAGCAGAACTTGTTCCTCAAATGTTCGAAATATTTGATGCTCCGTATGGCACAGATTTATTTTGGCTGTACGAAGAAGGCGTACATATAGGATTTTATGACTTAAAAACAGAAAGAGAGGTTACTATAAAAGAAATATTATCAGCAGAATAACAAGGGGACTTGTGAGGGAGTAGATGCCCTAAAGGCAGCTAGATAAAATGAAATACTAAAGGTTCATTAGAGATGTTCTGTGGCTACCAGACGCCATAGAACATCTCTTTATATATATCCATTTATAATTATGAATTCTTAGAAAAATAGGGATAATTACATGGTGAAACCTAATAATTACGCAGTACGAAATCGGGTCGTTTTTTGATGTGTTATGTCAAGTGCGGGAAGGCAGCGTGACATTTCCGAATCAGGAGAAATTTGAGTTTTCTGTAAGAACTACGCTTTCAGAGCAGATTCCGATGCCATATATCAAGGATATTTATGCGGGAGTAGAGGAAAATGAGAACATGACGATGCTCTTAGATCATGACCGTGATATCAGCCAGATCATAACACTGACAGATCATTCAATCGTAGAAGACAGCATCGGAAAGTGAAAAAAGCAGTTGGAAGGCGGTATATGGTATCGAGATCCGCTGCCGCTATGGCATACAGGATGAACAGAGACAGATCTTCACGGCATTAAGCCTCAGACAGAATCGGGCGGCTCAGACCCTCACCTATGATGCAAGAGGGATAGCCACAGGAACAGAAGACGGCTGCGGGAACAGGACCGCTTACCAGACGGACGGCTGGGGACGCATCACGTCCGTAGAGACGGCGGAAAGCGGACGGGAGGAGTATGCCTATGACTGCGCCGGAAATGTAGCCGTAAGCATCGACGCCAACGGCGGCGCCATCCGGTATGCCTACAACAGTATGGGGAAAGTCTGTTCTATTACAGACCAGAGCGGCAATACAGAGACCTTCCGCTATGACAGGGAGGGACGGGAGACCGAGCATACCGACCGCAATGGCACAGTGACAGAGACAAAGTATAACGTCTACGGAAAGCCCGTCATGCAGGCATGCACCGACCGGAACGGCAGACGCCGGATCATGGGCACATGGGAGTATGACTCTTTCGGACAGCTCACAAAATCCGTATCGGGCGGCTTCTGCTATACCTATGAGTACCGTCCCGACGGGAAACTCCTTGATCAGTGGAGCAGCGGCAGGAAAGTGAAGTCCTGCACCTATTACCGTGACGGCAGCTTAAAGAGCCTGACAGACGGGAGCGGGAAGACCCTGTTCTATGCGTATGACGGAGACGGAAGACTGCATCATCTGAAAGAACAGGGCAGCGGCATCATCCTGACCGAGTACCGCTACACGGATGCAGGCAGGATCAGGGAGATCATCACAGCAAACGGCATCCGCACTGCCTATGCCTATGATGAGGACGGCAACGTAAGCCGCCTCACCATCGGGGACGGTACGGAAGCTGGGCTTCTTTATGACGCCTTTATGCTCTATGACCTGAACGGGAACCGCACGGGGAAGAACGGCACAAGGCTCGGCGCAGATGGGAAGCAGGCAGAAATGACAGTTTCCTACCGCTATGATGCCATGAACCGCCTGACGAATGAAGACCGGAGCGGCGCAGGAGAGCGGTATGCCTATGACCTGTGCGGAAACCGCCTGCTAAAGGAGCAGTACAGAGGCAGTTCCGTTGACGTGACGGAGGGGTATCGGTATAATGAAAGAAACGAACTGACGGAGCGTGTAAGGGCGGGAAGCCTGACCCGTTACCGCTATGACAGGAACGGCAGCATCATCTCGGAGGAGGAAGAAGGGAGGAAAAACGAATACCGATATGATCTGCTGAACCGCCAGACCTATGTCAGGACTTCGGACGGGAGAGAGCAGGAGAATCTCTATGACGGGGAAGGTCTGCGGGCAGGACTCGTTGAAAATGGGAAGAAGACCACCTTCCTGTATCATAACGGCGAGATTCTTGCGGAATGTGACGGGGAGAGTGCGCCCATCAGGAGATATGTCAGCGGGCTGGGACTGTCCCATGTGCAGACGACGGACGGGGCTTACCACGCTTATCATCAGGATGAGCAGGGAAGCACTGCGTATATCACAGGGCAGGGAAGAACACCCGAAAACATTTATCAGTATGATGCGTTCGGCAATCTGACAGAGCGGAAAGAGGGCATAACGAACCGCATCCTCTACACCGGTCAGCAGTACGATCAGGAGACGGGACAGTACTATCTGCGGGCGAGATACTATAACCCTGTGGTGGGCAGATTCCTACAGGAAGATACTTACCGAGGGGATGGGCTAAATCTGTATGCTTACTGTGCGAATAATCCGGTGATGTATTATGATCCGAGCGGGCATGTATGTGATACACCGGAACAAACTGATCCGGGGGTGACACCTGGAGGACAAGTTGGTAATAAGCCAGGAACAGGTCAATATGGAGAGGTTGGTGGTCATCATGTTCATGCAAAAGCAGGGTTTAGAGGAGATAATACTTATGATCCCCAAAAAGGTTTTTCAATAAGTCAACAATTCATGCAAGATAATAATTTGAATCATAGTGATATGACAAATAAGCAAAGAGAATTGTTTAAAGAACTATTTGAGAGCGGAAGACCGAATACCTTGGAAGAACACACGAGAATTGCTAGGGAAGCTTTGAAAGCGGGAGGTGCTGATGATGATATGATCGACGAATTAATAGCAAAGTCATTAGAAAATTTATCAGGTCAAGGCGTTTCGCAACCAACAAGAATACCATGGTATACAAAATAGGAGGTATAAGATATGAGTAGTAAGTTAGAGAACTTTGGCGAAGTATTTATTAGTGAGGTTAGAGACAATACACTGGAAACATTTGAAAAAATGATTGATGGTAACATGAGAGGGGTGACTGCAGAAAAAGTAAGGGATAAAATATCAATATTTGATGAACAGGAGAAAAGTGTTTTTTTGTGGCTACTCTCGAAAACAGTAGATCACTGTATGCATAATATGTTGTTTATGTTGGAAGAGTATGAAGAAATTGAATTGCTATATGCAGGAGAAAATATTGTTGAAGAAAGCGATGGACTATCAGGAGAATTATATACAGAAGATGGATGGATAGAAAAATATAGTAAGAAAAGGTATGAAGAGTAAATAATCACTAAACATTTACGGCAAGCCTGCCATGAGGGCATGTACCGACCGGAACGGCAGACGCCGGATCATGGGCACATGGGAGTATGACCCTTTCGGACAGCTCACAAAATCCGTATCGGGCGGCTTCTGTTATACCTATGAGTACCGTCCCGACGGGAAACTCCTTGAGCAGTGGAGCAGCGGCAGGAAAGTGAAGTCCTGCACCTATTACCGCGACGGCAGCTTAAAGAGCCTGACAGACGGGAATGGGAAGACCCTGTTCTATGCGTATGACGGAGACGGAAGACTGCATCATCTGAAGGAACAGGACAGCGGCACTATCCTGACCGAGTACCGCTACACGGATGCAGGCAGGATCAGGGAGATCATCACAGCAAACGGCATCCGCACTGCCTATGCCTATGATGAGGACGGCAACGTAAGCCGCCTCACCATCGGGGACGGTACGGAAGCTGGGCTTCTTTATGACGCCTTTATGCTCTATGACCTGAACGGGAACCGCACGGGGAAGAACGGCACAAGGCTCGGCGCAGACGGGAAGCAGGCAGAAATGACAGTTTCCTACCGCTACGATGCCATGAACCGCCTGACGAATGAAGACCGGAGCGGCGCAGGGGAGCGGTATGCCTATGACCTGTGCGGAAACCGTCTGCTTAAAGAACAGTACCGAAACGAGTCCGTTGACGTGACGGAGGGCT
>JAMPCE010000033.1 GCA_023666335.1 bacterium | reverse complement strand
ATGCGCGGAGGAGATCGAGGAAAAAGACAGCAGTTAAAGGACAGTTATCATATGAAATGTGAAAAGACGGCGGATAGCGCGCTGACAGACAGAATCGTAAAACCGCTTCTTACATGGTATGACGGCGGCAGGCGGATCCTGCCCTGGCGGGAGGACCCGACATCCTACCATGTGTGGATCTCCGAGATCATGCTCCAACAGACCAGAGTGGAGGCGGTGAAACCTTACTACGACCGTTTTTTACAGGCGCTTCCCGATGTGAAGAGCCTTGCGGCGGTGGAGGAAGAGCGGCTCTTAAAGCTGTGGGAAGGTCTCGGCTACTATAACCGCGCCAGAAATTTGAAAAAAGCGGCGCAGATTATCGTGGCGGAGTATGGAGGCAGGATGCCGGAAGATCGGGATGCGCTTTTATCCCTGCCGGGGATCGGCAGCTACACGGCGGGCGCGATCGCTTCCATCGCTTTCGGGAAAGCCTGTCCTGCGGTGGACGGCAATGTGCTGCGGATCCTTGCCAGACTCCGTCTGGATGACAGGGATATTCTGGACGCCAAAGTGAAGAAAGCCGTGGAGGAGGAACTGCTTGGCGTGATGCCAAAAGACCGCCCGGGCGACTTTAATCAGGCGCTCATGGAACTGGGAGCTATGGTGTGCGTGCCAAACGGCGCGCCCAGGTGTGAAAGCTGTCCGTGGAAAGATTTCTGTAGAGCGGGGCAGGAGGGGCGGACTGCCGAATTTCCGAAGAAAGCGAAAAAGAAACCGCGCAGCATCGAGGAGAGGACGATACTGCTCATACAGGACGCGAATCTGATAGCGCTTCACAAGAGACCGGACAAGGGGCTGCTTGCGGGGATGTATGAGTTCCCCTCTCTGGAGGGGCATCAAAATGAGAGAGAGGTTGCCTCTTATCTGCGGGAATTGGGGCTTTCGCCTATCAGGATCAATGAACTTCCTCCGGCGAAACATATCTTTACGCATAAGGAATGGCATATGACAGGCTTTTTGGTCCGGGTGGACGAGCTTGCCCGGATGGAGAGAAGCGGGCAGGCGGAAGCGTTTGTTTTCGTCGAGCCGGAGAAGACCAGAACGGCATATCCGATCCCCTCTGCGTTTGCGGCATATGCCGAGCGGGTGGAAATGGGCAGAAAACGCGGAAAA
The DNA here is from genome assembly GCA_023666335.1 of bacterium. Lineage (GTDB taxonomy): Bacteria > Bacillota > Clostridia > Lachnospirales > Lachnospiraceae > UBA3282. The sequence goes on along the minus strand of JAMPCE010000033.1, from coordinate 28,318 downwards.
AAATAAGAAAAACATAAGAAAAGGGGGCTGTTTTTCAGACGCTTCTTATGGTAAAATGTTCGCAGACTTGGCATAGGAAGGTTTGTTATGAAGTTATTATCTGTGGCGGTGCCCTGCTATAATTCGCAGGATTATATGGAAAAGTGCATCGATTCGCTGCTTGCGGGCGGTGAGGATGTGGAGATCCTGATCGTGGACGACGGTTCCGACGACAGGACGGGGGAGATCGCGGATTCCTACGAAAAACGCTATCCCTCTATCGTAAAGGCGATCCATAAGGAAAACGGAGGACACGGTTCCGCCGTAAACACGGGACTTGACTGTGCGACGGGGCTTTATTTCAAGGTGGTGGACAGCGACGACTGGGTGAAAGAGAGCGCTTATCAGAAGATCCTCTCCGCCCTGCGGGATATCATTGCAGGGAGCGAGACGCTGGATATGCTGATCAGCAACTTTGTCTACGAGAAAGAGGGCGCAAAGAAGCATAAGGTGATGAAGTATCACCATGCGCTGCCGCAGGACAGGATCTTTACATGGAACGAGGTGAAGCACTTCCATAAGGGGCAGTACATTCTCATGCACTCGGTGATCTTCCGCACAAAACTTCTGCGGGAGTGCGGCGTCAGACTGCCGGAGAATACGTTTTATGTGGACAATCTCTTTGTGTTTGAACCGCTTCCCTTTGTGAAGAACATGTATTATCTGGATGTGAATTTTTACCGCTATTATATCGGCAGAGAGGGACAATCCGTCAACGAGGAGGTCATGATCGGCAGGATCGACCAGCAGATCAGGGTCAATAAGCGCATGGTGGATTATCTCGTGGAAAAGAAAGGAAAGATCTACGGAAAGCGTAAGCTGAAACGATACATGATAAACTATCTGGAGATCATCACGGTCATCTCTTCCATTATGCTCATCCGTTCCGGAACGGAGGAGAATCTGGAGAAAAAGGCGCAGCTCTGGGAGTATATCCGTCAAAAAGATCTGGGGCTTTTTATGCGGCTGCGCTACGGCGTGCTGGGCAGTTCCATGAATCTTCCCGGCAAAGGCGGGCGTAAAATCTCCGTGGAGGGCTACCGGATCTGCCGGCGGTTCTTCCAGTTTAATTAGGAAATTGCGACAGTATAAACCATTTCAGGGAGAATGCGGAGCATTCTCTGAATCGTCGCTGCCGAGCGACGATTTTTTACATAACTAAATCAGCGTACCTGCTTTGCGTCTTCTGCGCCGCAGGCTGTGATAGAAATTGAGGAGCATATCGGAACTGTATACTACGCCGTACATCACAGCCGCCATGATGAATGCCGTGGTCACATCGAATATGGAGTGCTGTTTGATGAGCACAGTCGATAAAATGATAGAGCTGCACAAAAGGAAAGAGCAGAGGCGGACGCCTTTTTTCTTTTCCAGTCTGGCGCTCTTCATCACCGCGAAATGGCAGCCGAGCGAGTTGTACACATGGATGCTCGGCCAGAGGTTTGTCGGGGTGTCCGTCCGATAAAGCGCGGCGATCAGTTCCGTGAAGATATTATCGCGCGGCATCACGGCAGGGCGCAGATCGTGACCGTTCGGCAAGAGCGTGCTGACAATCAAAAAGACCGTCATTCCGGTAAACAGGAAAGTGCAGGTCCTGAAATAGTCGTCCCTGTCCTTGAAAAAGAAATAGAGGACGACCACCGCCACATAGGCGAACCACAACAGATAAGGCACGACAAAGACTTCGCAGAAAGGAATATAGTCGTCCGGCTTTAAGTGGATCAGATGATAGCGGCTCGTCGTTGTCACATTCTGTTCCAGCCAGGCAAACCAAAGCATATAGATAAGCCCGTAGAGCAAAAGCGGCAGCGCGTGCCGGTATTTATTGTAATAAAAACGGCAGAGCCGCAAAAAAGGGCGCCGATTGTCTTTTTTCAGATGAAGCGATTTTTCCATAACAGAGCCATCCCCCATTTTCAGAAATTCCATTATGATAACAGTTTGTTCCTTTACTTTCTATCATATTAGCAGATTAGTGCAAAAAGTCAAAATAAGAATTCTATAAAGTTTTCTTAATTTTCCATGAAAAACTGTCCATTCTGCCAAAATTATATTTGCAATACCTACCATAATACCTTATAATATTGTTTTGAAATCTCGGAAAGGCAGGATAAGAGGAATGTATTCATTGGATGAAGTGACAAAGGTGGATCCCGAGATCGCGAAAGCGATCGTTGACGAGCAGAGCAGGCAGAACTCCCATATTGAGCTGATCGCATCCGAAAACTGGGTGAGCAAAGCCGTTATGGCGGCGATGGGAAGCCCGCTGACAAATAAGTATGCGGAAGGGTATCCCGGCAAGCGGTATTACGGCGGCTGCGAGTGCGTGGACGTGGTGGAGGAACTTGCGAGAGAGCGGGCAAAGCAGTTGTTTGGCTGCGAGTATGTCAATGTACAGCCCCATTCCGGCGCGCAGGCGAATATGGCGGTCTTCTTTGCGGTGATGGAGCCGGGCGATACTTTCATGGGCATGAACCTGGATCACGGCGGCCATCTCTCCCACGGATCGCCGGTCAATATGTCCGGCAAATATTTTCACTGTGTGCCGTACGGCGTCAATGATGAAGGATTCCTCGATTACGATAATGTGAGAAAGATCGCGCTGGAGTGCAGACCGAAAATGATCGTGGCGGGCGCTTCGGCCTATGCGAGAACGATCGATTTCAAGAAATTCAGGGAGATCGCGGACGAGGTCGGCGCGGTGCTGATGGTGGATATCGCGCATATCGCGGGCCTTGTAGCGACGGGACTGCATCCAAGCCCCATCCCCTATGCGCATGTGACCACGACGACCACCCACAAGACCCTGCGCGGACCGCGCGGCGGCATGATCATGTCGAGTCAGGAAACAGCGGATCAGTATAACTTTAACAAGGCGATCTTTCCGGGTATCCAGGGCGGACCGCTGATGCATGTGATCGCGGCGAAAGCGGTGTGCTTCAAGGAGGCGCTCTCCGACGACTTTAAGGTCTATATGAAAAACGTAGCGGACAATGCGCAGGCGCTGTGCAAGGCGTTACAGGCGCGGGATATTAAGATCGTTTCCGGCGGCACGGACAACCATCTGATGCTGGTGGATCTGACGAACTATGACCTGACGGGCAAGGCGGTGGAGAAGCTTCTTGATGAAGCCCACATCACGGCGAACAAGAACACCATCCCGAACGATCCCAAGTCTGCCTTTGTGACGAGCGGTATCCGTCTGGGTACGCCGGCGGCTACGTCGCGGGGCTTAAATACGGCGGATATGGAGCAGGTCGCGGAGGCGATCGCCATTGTCATCAAGGAAGGGGAAGCCGGCATCGGTAAAGCGCAGGCGATCATCAAGACGCTGACGGACAAGTATCCGTTGGTATAAGTTGCGGAGGTTACTATGATTCACATAGCGGTATTGGGCTACGGCACCGTGGGAAGCGGCGTCGTGGAAGTGATCGAGACGAATAAAGCCGATATCAATAAAAAGGCGGGGGAAGATCTGGAGGTAAAGTATATTCTGGATCTGCGGGATTTTCCGGGAGACCCCTATGAAGATAAGGTGGTGCACGATTACGACGTCATCTTACAGGACGACGAAGTGAAAATCATCTGCGAGACGATGGGAGGCACGAAGCCTGCATACGAATTTACAAAAAAGGCTCTTCTTGCGGGAAAGAGCGTGTGCACTTCCAATAAGGAGCTGGTGGCGCTCCATGCTCCGGAACTTTTGCGGATCGCCCGCGAAAACCGCTGCAATTACCTGTTTGAAGCAAGCGTCGGCGGCGGCATTCCGATCATCCGTCCCTTAAATTACTCCCTCACGGCGGAGCATATCGACAGCATCACGGGCATCTTAAACGGCACCACCAATTACATCCTCACAAAGATGGACAGGGAGGGCGCCGATTTCGGGGATGTCTTAAAGGAAGCGCAGGATAAGGGGTACGCCGAGAGAAACCCCGAAGCTGACGTGGAGGGGTATGACGCCTGCCGTAAGATCGCGATCCTTTCCTCCCTGATGACGGGGAAGCATGTGCATTACGAGGATATCTACACGGAGGGGATCACAAAGATCGCTTCGGCGGATTTTAAGTACGCAAAGCAGATGAATAAATCCGTCAAGCTCCTGGGGCTTGCTCAGGATACGGAGGACGGCTTCTTTGCTATGGTGGCGCCTTTTATGATCTCCAGAGAACATCCGCTCTACAGCGTGAGCGACGTCTTCAACGCCGTGTATGTGCACGGCAATATGCTGGGGGATTCCATGTATTACGGGCGCGGCGCGGGGAAACTTCCCACGGCAAGCGCGGTGGTCTCCGATGTGGTGGACTGTGCGAGACACTGTGGCAAGACGATCATGTGCTTCTGGGACGAGGAGCGTGTGAAAGTGAGCGATATCGGCTGCGCGAAGCGGAAGTTTTTCGTCAGGGTGTCTGCGGACAAGCGGGAGGAAGCAATGTCGGTCTTTGGCGCGCTGGCGGAGATCAGTGTGGGGATCGCGGAAGAATTTGCGTTTATGACGCAGACGATGGCGGAGAAAGACTTTGCGGATAAACTCGAAAAGCTGGGCGGATGTATCAACAGGATCCGCATCATGGCATGACCGGGATAAGAGGTGCGAGAGGATGAATAAGGTAGTTAAGTTTGGCGGAAGCTCACTTGCGAGCGCAGAACAGTTTCGGAAAGTGGGAGAGATCATTCGGGCGGATCAGGAGCGGAAGTTTGTGGTTCCCTCCGCGCCGGGCAAGCGTTCATCGGACGATACGAAAGTCACGGATATGCTCTATGCGTGTTACGCGCTGGCGGAAAAGGGAGAGGATTTTTCCGAGGCGCTTACAAAGATCAGAGAGCGGTATCAGGAGATCATTGACGGGCTGGGCTTAAAACTTTCTCTGGATAAAGAATTTAAGGCGATAGAAAAGAATTTTCGGGAGAAAGCGGGGGTCGATTACGCGGCGTCCCGGGGGGAATACTTAAACGGCATCATCATGGCGCAGTATCTGGGATACACCTTTGTGGACGCCGCAGAGGTGATTCGCTTTCAGGAGAGCGGCGAGCATGATGCCCGGGAGACGAACCGCCTGATGCGGGAGCGTCTTGCGGGAGTGGAGTCTGCGGTGATTCCCGGTTTCTACGGAGCCTATGCGGACGGCAGGGTAAAGACCTTTTCCAGAGGAGGGTCAGATATTACGGGTTCCATCGTGGCGCGGGCGATCAAGGCGAATGTTTATGAGAACTGGACGGATGTTTCGGGCGTTCTGGTCGCGGACCCCCGGATCATCTTTAAGCCGCAGGGCATTGAGACCATCACATACAGAGAACTTCGGGAGCTGTGCTACATGGGCTTTAACGTCCTGCACGAGGACGCGATCTTTCCGGTCAGGAGCGAGGGGATTCCCATCAATATCCGCAATACGAACGCTCCGGAGGATAACGGCACCTGGATCGTGGAGAGCACCTGCCAGAAGCCGAAATATGTGATCACCGGTATCGCCGGAAAGAAAGGCTTCTGCGCGGTCAATATCGAAAAGGCGATGATGAATTCGGAGATCGGGTTCGGGCGCAAGGTATTGCAGGCGTTTGAGGAGAATGAGATCTCTTTTGAGCATGTGCCCTCCGGCATTGATACGATGACCGTGTTTGTGCATCAGGATGAATTTATGCACAAGGAACAGAAAGTGGTTTCCGGCATTCACAGGCTGGCGGATCCGGATTCCATCGACATCGAGGCGGACCTGGCGCTGATCGCCGTGGTGGGACGCGGCATGAAATCCACCCGCGGTACGGCGGGCAGGATTTTTTCCGCGCTGGCGCATGCAAACGTCAATGTCAAGATGATCGATCAGGGTTCCAGCGAGTTGAATATTATCATCGGCGTGGCAAACGCCGACTTTGAGACGGCGATCAAGGCAATCTATGATATTTTTGTGATTTCCCAGATTTAGGGATGCGTTTTTGTTTGCTTTTTCGTTTATGACGTGCTAGAATAGTATCATGGGGTGAAAATTAAACAAAGGAATCGGAGGCAAAGATGGGAAATCAACCGTTAGATGCTTTGGTGTATACCAATGACAACTGTGTCGGCTGTAACAAATGTATTTCGGCATGTCCTGTCCTGACAGCGAATCATGCGGTAGAGGAGGACGGGAAAAACAAGATCGTCGTGGATGGCAGCCAGTGCGTGAGCTGCGGCGCCTGCTTTGACGTCTGCGCGCATGGCGCCAGGAGTTATAACGACGACACGGAACGTTTCTTTGAAGATCTGAAAAAGGGCGAAAGGATATCGATTCTGCTTGCGCCCGCGTTTCTGGCAAATTATCCGCGGGAATACGCAACGGTTCTGGGCGGCTTGAAAAAACTTGGCGTGAACCGCATCATCAGCATCAGTTTCGGCGCCGATATCACGACCTGGGGTTATGTCAAATATATCACGGAGCACAATTTCACGGGCGCGATCTCGCAGCCCTGTCCCGCTGTGGTGGGTTACATAGAAAAGTATATTCCGGAACTGATCCCGAGCCTGATGCCGATCCATTCTCCGATGATGTGCGGCGCAGTCTATGTGAAGAAATATATGAAAGTGTCGGATAAACTTGCTTTTATCAGTCCCTGTATCGCAAAGAAGAACGAGATCGACGATCCCAACTGCGGCGGCTATGTCTCTTATAATGTGACGTTCGACCATCTGATGCAGTATGTGAGAAAGCACGGCGTTTCCGGCCCTGCGGTGACGGATGAGATTGAGTACGGCTTAGGTTCCATCTATCCGATGCCGGGCGGCTTAAAAGAGAATGTCTACTGGTTCTGCGGCGAGGATCTTTTCATCCGCCAGATCGAGGGTGAAAAGCACGCTTATGAATTTTTGGAGGATTATAAAAAGAGAGTGCTCGGCAAGAAAGAACTGCCGTTCATGGTGGATGCCTTAAACTGTGCAAAGGGCTGTATCTACGGTCCCGGCGTGGAGGAGGAGAAGGTGCATTCCGACGACACCCTCTACGAACTCCAGAAGATCAGGGAAGCCAGCAAGAAGAACGACAGGCGGCATGCGTTCAGTAAGAGCCTTACGCCGAAGCAGCGGCTTGACAAGCTGAACAAGCAGTTCGCGAATCTGGACATCAATGACTTTATCAGGCATTATACCGATAAGTCAAAGGGGCTTAAGCGGAAAGAGCCGAATGTCTCGGAACTGAACGAGATTTTTGGATCCATGAATAAAAATACGGAAGCGGAACGTTCCATCAACTGTTCCGCCTGCGGATATACCACTTGTAAGGATATGGCTACGGCGATCCACAACGGCTGCAATAAAAAGAGCAACTGCATCCAGTTTGTCAAAGGCGAGGTGGAGCGCGAGAGCGAAGTCGTAAAGCAGATGGTATCCGAGATGGAAAGCACGAACATGGTGCTGCAGCAAAAGAACGAGAAGATCGCCGAGCTGGTTGCCGGGGTACAGGAGGACTTTGCAAGTCTGGACGCCTCCATCAGCGAAATGGCGAAAGGAAACGACAGCAATGCGAAAGAGAGCACAGGCATCTCCGCTTCCATGAGCGATGTGGTGCACTTCTGCGATCAGTTGAATAACGCGCTTGCGAAGATCCAGAATCTTCTGGTGAAACTGGAGGAGAACAACGAGGAGATCACAAACGTTGCGGAGGAGACGAATCTCCTTGCCTTAAATGCGAGCATCGAGGCGGCAAGAGCGGGAGAGTCCGGCAGAGGCTTTGCGATCATCGCGGAGAACATCAAGAAACTGGCTGATTCCTCCAAGGATACGGCGAGCGACAGTGATTCCAATAAGGAGCAGATCCAGGCGGCGATCAAAGAACTTCTGGGCGACGCCGAGAAGCTGGTCAGCGTCATCGACGGCGTCAATCGGCGGGTGACGAATCTGGCATCGGCGACGGAGGAGATTTCGGCGTCGGCGGATATGGTAGACAGCATATCGGCGGACTTAAAAGACAAGCTTGCGGAACTGAATACCTGATCCTGACGGGATCTTACGGAAACCAAAAAGCCGGAACGCGATAAGTTCCGGCTTTTTCTGTGCTATGTACAGATTTCAGGTACTGTGTGTGCGGAATCAGTATCCCAGTTCTTCGCCCACCAGATATATTTTGATTCTGCCGGGGTGCATACTGCGTCTGGTGATCGCGATCTGGCAGCAGAAGCATTCCGGGGAGAGGCAGTCATGGCAGACGCCGGTCGCAGCGCAGGGAAGCTTTCTGTCCAATCGGATCGCATTGGCGGGGGAGGCGACGTTTCTGACTCTCGCCACACCGCTTTTCACGTCTGGCACGACCTTGTTCATGCCCGCTACCACGATCACATGGGAAGGACCCTGGATCAGACAGGCTACGCGGTTGCCGTTGCCGTCGATATTGATGAGTTCGCCGTCTAACGTGATCGCATTTGTGCTCATCAGGAAGTAGTCGGCGAGGACTGTCCGCGCATAGATCTGTCGGGATTCCTCCGGCGTCTTTGCCGCCGCGCGGTCCAAAAGCTCGTAGGAGGCATTTTGGATCGCGTCCATCAGCCCGCATTCTTTCAGGCTTTCGCTGCCGCCCCAGCCGATGATTGCACCGGAAGGAATCTCGGCAAGGATGGATTTTGTGCAGTCGGCTGCCGTTTCAAAATAGTGACCCTCCATATTTCTTTTTTCCAGATTTTTGATGATCGTCTCCGCCTGTCTGGCGAGAGCGGTCTGTTTGTGTGACATCAAAATCGCCTCCGTTTTTTCGTCTTTGTTCTATCTTACCACTTGCAGATGTGTGGTGACAAGACGGAAATTGACTGTCAATTTGATAATAATATATTAAAAATTAGAAAACAATATACGATATCACACAAAATAAAAATTTTTAATTTTTTTTCAAAAAATGTATTGACAAATTGCAGACAGATGATATAATAAACTCATAAAGAAACACTTCACATAGATAAACTAAAAGAAAGCGAGGTACGGTCCACCAAAAAAGTAACGTAACAGATCAAAGCATTACAAGTGAATAGGGATCACTGAAAAAGACGAGCGGAATCGAGTACATGGTAGAGGATGGCGAATCAGAGAAGAGTCCCGGGGAATCTCCCATAGAAGAAGAGAAGCGGACAAAAGAAGAGTCCGGAGGGAGGAAAAGGGAACAGACGCCACGGTATCGGTATACGAGAGAAGAGATGGAAAGAGGACGTGAGGGAAAAAACGGAGGTAAGGACCATTGGACAGTGAATTTTAGAAGCGGGTATTGATTCCTTAGAGAATGAATACCCGTTTCGCATTGTCTGAAAATAACGCCTTATCAATAAAAACTGAAAAATGGGGTGGCTTTTCCACTAAAAATAGGGTATAGTATACTTGTGTAGCACTATATCTTGTATGGTAGGATGTTTGTACGCGTCTTTTGGAAAGGACATGGTTTTAGGAGATGGGAAAGCAACGTAAGAAGAACTATCCGGCAGAAAACACGACGGAGGAGATGGAAGAGTATACGCAGGAGACCGAAGAAGAGGACGAGGAGGAAGAGGAGCAGGATCCGAATGAGAGGCGTGCGGTCAGACGCAGGCGCAGGATCCGCAATCAGATCATCGCCTATCTTGTGATCGTCGTCGTGCTGGTGGGCGTTACGGTAAGCGGCGTCATAGCCGGCAGAAAAGTGGCGCTGCTGATACAGGACATAAAGCAGGAGGAAGCGCTTGAGGCGGAAATAGAGGAGGCGGAAAGACAGGAACAGGAAGCCGAGAAAGAAGAGCTTGTGATCGAGACGCCGGAGCCTGTGGAAGAAGAGCGGGAAGAGGAAGATATTTTGGGAGAACTTGCAGCGTCTTATTTTTCGGAGATGTCAATCGAGAATAAAGTGGCGGGTCTGTTCATGGTGACGCCGGAGGCGATCACGGGCGTCAAGACCGCGACCCAGGCGGGGGAGGGCACGCAGGAAGCTCTGAACCAATATGCGGTGGGCGGTCTGATCTATTTTAGTCAGAACATCGTAGATAAGGAGCAGATCATGAAAATGCTGTCCAATACATCCACGATGAGCAATTATCCGATTTTTCTGGCTGTGGATGAAGAGGGCGGCGATGTGAGCCGGATCGCGAACAGCAGCGTAGAAGTCGAGAAAGTAGAAGCCATGAGCGAGATCGGAGCGTCGGGCGATGCGGCAAAGGCGCGCGAGGCAGGGGAAACGATCGGCTCTTACTTAAAGGAATTGGGATTTAATGTGGATTTCGCACCGGTGGCGGATGTGGCAGGCGGGGAAGACAATGCTTTGGGGAACCGCTCTTTTGGTTCCGATCCGGAACTGGTAAAGGAGATGGCTGTGAATGTGGCAGGCGGTATCGAGGATGCGGGCGTGAGCGCCTGTCTGAAACATTTCCCGGGGCTGGGAAGCACGACGGAGGATACCCATGAGGGCAGAGTCGAGATCACAAAGAGCCTTGAGGAGCTGAAAGCTTCGGATTTCGTTCCCTTTCAGGCGGGAGTCGAGGCGGGAGTGGATTTTGTGATGGTGAGTCATGCCACAGCGCCTGCTTTGGATGATAACAATGTACCAAGCTCGCTTTCCAGAAAGGTGATCACGGATACGCTGCGCGGCGAGCTGGGATATCAGGGCGTGGTCATCACGGATGCGCTGAATATGACGGCTATCACGGATTACTACACGCCGGAGGAAGCGGCGGTGATGGCGTTGGAAGCCGGAGCGGATATGCTGCTGATGCCGGAGGACTTTGAGAAAGCTTACGAGGCTGTCCTTGCGGCGGTGCAGGAGGGAAAGATCACAGAGGAGCGGATCGACGAATCGCTGGAGCGGATCTACCGCGTGAAGTGCGCGGGGAAGCTGGAATAGAGGGATGTAGATACACAAACAACGGAAATGCTGTATTTATCAGCATTTCCGTTGTTTTTATACTGGAAATGAGAGGCACGTTGCACGGTGTGATTCAAAAGTGATTCAATCATAAAAATCTGATTGTGCGGTTGTGATCAATGGGATATAATAATAGTAGTCAATTATTCTATGTTACAGGAGGCAATAATAATGACAGTTATAAAAGAAAAAGCGGTTGATATCATCAGCCGTATGTCCGAAGATAAAGTATATTATGTATTGCAGATTCTTGAGGGTATTGAGGGATTAGCTGATAAAAATACGGATTCTGGAAATGAATCTGTGAAGAAAAGCCTTGGAAGAAAATTTGGTCCATTAGCGGGAGGACTTGTTTTCATGGCAGATGATTTTGACGAAACGCCGGATTGTTTTAAGGAGTATATGTGATGGGATATCTATTGGATACAAATGTACTTATTTTCTATTTATATAACCCAGAGCAGCTATCAAAAACTGCTGCGGATATTGTGTATGATGAGGATAATCAGATATATGTAAGTATCGGTTCACTTTGGGAAATTGCGATAAAGTCCAGTATAGGCAAACTGGAGATAAAGAACTCAATGGCGGAAATCGCTGGAATATGTTTAGAATATAAAATTGATCTGTTGTCTATAACCCCGCAGCATCTTGATCAGATAGCGAATTTGCCGCAGATTCATGGCGATCCGTTTGACAGATTGATCATTTCGCAGGCGATTGTAGAAAATCTGACTATTGTGACCAGAGATTCCATTATTCCTAAATATAACGTGAATACGATTTGGTAGTGCGTGAAACCCAAAATACGGAAATGCTATATTTATCAGCATTTCCGTTGCTTTTACCGGAATAAAAAAGAGCGCGAGACGGGACTCGAACACATATGCCGCTTTGACAGGGAATTGTATGTCGATTTCACACAATATGCTTGCTGAAAATTTGAATTTTCAGACAATTCGCGCATGGTCGGAAAGGGGTCTACCCCAGGTATAGTAATACGGGGGTAGTAAATACAAGGTGTGCCATGTACGGAAGCTCTGAAAGGTTAGACAATTCTCTGAAAGTATCCATAGACTGGATCGCATTCACATCTACTATCATCACAGAAGTATCTGAAATGATTTCCTTTTTGGGATATACAAACGATGATTTTCTTCCAATGCCGAAGGGCGCAAACGGCTACAGGAAGATGCACAGACTGGAGAGCGCACCGATCACGATTCTGTCAGATGGCAATGAAGATATGGGAATACACGTTGTGATCAGTGGAACGGCTGTTCCGGATCTGCTGGAACACTTTAAGGCGTCTATTACAGGCGGCACGCCTTTTGGCGGCGATGCGGTCGGTTTAAGTGACTTTGATAACAGTATCATGATCGAGTTTTTGCAGCAGGTTCGGCGTTTTGGATGGCTGACCCGGTTTGACCTGGCTGTAGATGACTTGGGCGCGCAGTATTTCACGCTGGATGATGTGAAGGGGTTTCTGGATCGGCAGGAAGTGGTAAGCAAGTTTCGGGTGTATAAGGATGTTCTGGAATCGACGTTTGCGAACGAAAAGACCGGGCATACCATATATTTCGGATCAAGGCAGAGTGAAGTGATGCTGCGTGTGTATGACAAACAGCTCGAACAGAACCGGAAGGCGCCGGACGGGAAAAAGCTGCCGGATCCCTGGGTAAGATGGGAAATAGAGCTTAAGAATGACCGGGCGAATATAGCAGCGGATTTCCTGATTCAGAGGAAACAGTTAGGTGAGATCATCATGGAGATTTTAAATAATTATGTCCGTGTCATTGTCCCGGATGATTCTAACCGTTCACGTTGCTCTTCGCATCCCCTCTGGGAAAAGTTTGTGGGCATGGTGGGAAAGCTGCGCCTGTATGTGGAGGCTGCACAGAAGACGATAGAGGATAAGAAACGATGGCTGATCCGACAGTGTCTTCCTACGATCGCGGGGGTGATCATCGCGGATGGCGGCAGCTTTGATATTATAACCAGACATTTTGATGATGCGGTGTCACGGATGAGCGCTGATATGCGCCATCTGGTCACGATTCGGAATCCGGAATGGCTGGCAGACTATGATGCTGCATACGCATAAATTAGTAAATATACACAACAGAAATTCTGTTTTTCGTTCTGATCAGCCTTGCTGCAGAAGTATCCGATTGTGCATATTCGACAAAAACAGATAAGTTTTGCTAATTGTGACAAGATGTGATATGCTTGTCTTGTTGTCATCCCAGACCGGCAACGGAAAGGGGGTGGACGTTTGGAAATTTTGACTTCATTTTTAATCGCCGTTATGGGTGGTGTAGCTTGCCACTACATCATCAAGTGGTTAGATGGCGATCACCATGACAACTAGCCCGAAATGAAAGCCCCGGAGTAGCCGCTCCGGGGTTTTCGTTGGTGAACATGTGGAAATAATGACTTCTTGATTGCCTATCGGCATTATAGCATATGCAGAAACAGAATGCAAGATGCGTCTGCAAAGAAAACGGCAAAGAAAACGGCATACTAATGATGCTGATCTAGCCAGTTTTGGTAATTGATAATTCCGCGCTGTTGAGTCGTCCATGTTCTTCTTCGTATTGCTCTACATATTGCTTTATTATGCGCTCCAGTTGCTTACTCACTGGTCTGTCTTCAGATTCTGCAATCATTTTTACTTTTTTCATTAGTTCATCATCTATTCGCAATGAATATGACTTGTTTTTATATTTTCCCATAAAAGACCTCAACTAGAACAGATATCTATTGACATCTACTGGTTGATGTGGTATCTTTTGGCAGATATCTATAGATGTCTATAGATTTCTATATTGTTCCTTCTCCACCGCAGGGCGGCACAATACCCCTACCGTACGCCCTGCGGATCATGGAGATACATAGTCCCATCATAGCAGAGAAAAAGGAAAATAGCAAGCGCTGCGCTATCGGCGCGATACGGGCGGGTAACAGGAAAACAGCATTTGAAAAGGAAAGGAAAAGGTAAAGGGAATGGAAAATGTAAAATTTCAGGTGTTGGGGTATCGTAACTTTAACAGAAAATCGGATGGGAAGCCGATGACGATCTTAACGGCGTTCTCCCAGTGCACACCGATGGATAATTCCCGCGGATCGTTCGGGATGCGGTCAACGGATTTCTTCCTGCCGGATGAAAAGGTCGGAACGCTTACGCCTGACTGTGTCGGGAAAGAGTTCGTTCCGCAGTACGGCCTCAATGGTTTTGGCAAGCCTACACTGGTAGATTTCTCTTTTAAGGAATGGAAGTAGGCGCCTATGGATGAGTATGAAGAAAGCTATGATCTGGAAGAACAGTACGAGACAGAGCCGGATGAAGCGGAAACTGAATCGGAAGAAATGAATCCGGAAGAAACTGAGACAGAACCGGAAGAACCGTCCGTGGAAGATGAGACTGGCTGGGATGAGGATCAGACAGAAGAACGGTCGGAAGACGATGGCCAGGAAGCGGCTGCGGAAACAGAGAATGGGACGGAAGACGCAGCAGCAGAAGGTTCGGACAAAGAAACGGATGAGGAGACGGTCAGCGGCAATGAGCTTGTTATCAGCGGTGATGCGGTCATCTTTCCGGAAGATTATGATTTTTCCGCGCTTGCTGCGGATCCTGTAGATACGGAGCCGATCGTTCAGGCGATAGAGAAACAGAACGATAACATGACGGCGGGTTTTGTGTGTACCAGTTTTCTGCTCGGTCTGCTGGCAGGCGCCATGATCATAGCCGGCTTCCGCTTGAGGAGGGTCTGAGATGTTAGAAGGTATGGTGCAAAGTTACGTCACTGTTTCCGGCGTGGGCGTTGCCGTAGGCGGCGGCCTGTGCGGGATTGTGATAATACTCGATTATGTGATCACAAGTGCATTTTCGATGATGAAAGGCAGGTGAGAAAGATGGGCTTGAAAGCAGCAATGATGACTGCACTTCCGGCGTTGGCATCGGCAGCAGCGGATACTGCGGCATTTGATGTTACTAAGATCATGCAGGATTCCGTGAATACAGTACAGAGCCAGGCATTTTCCGTACTGGGGATCGTAGTACCGGCGATCGTGCTGATCACGGGGGCAGTCGTAGGGATCAAGTTCGGTATCAGCTGGATCAGGAAAATCAGAGGTTCTTAACGGTAAAAGGGGCGGTGGCATGATATGCCCCGCCTCTTTTTCGTATATGAGATTATTTTTTCCGTTGTACTTCATTCCACATACTGTCGATGCAGGGACGGGTCTTGTTCAATTCGATAATCTCTGTCCTGCCGACATATGGAAACTTAAAACGCCGGGAAAGCTTCCGGATCCGCCGGTTGTGTTTCCTTTTCCGCCGGATTTGTTTGGTCCTGGCGCTTTTAGCACTTTGATTTTGGGTTTCCGATAAAAGCTGCAATACAGGACGAACAAAAATATAATAGTGGCTGTTATTTCAAAAATATGATCTATGAACATATGACTACTCCTTGTAGTGGTATTATATAAAAATCTTGTCGAAAAGTAAATAGGTGATTGAGATGAAAGTGATGAAACGGATCCTCTGTTTTATGTTGTGTGTCGTGATCCTGTCTACGACAGTAGGCACAAAGTATTTCGATTCTAACCATATGGAAAAAGTGGAAGCCGTTGGTGCGGTCGTTGTAGCCGGAGGGATCACGATCGCAACGATCGCGGAGATCTGTCTGTTCGTTGGTACCGTTGCATTAGCAGCTTACGGTATATATGAAGGATATGAAAACCGGGAAGATATCGCGCGGTTTGGCAAGGAATTTATAGACAGCTGCAGTGAAACCGCTGAAGGCTGGATCATGCAGTTCGTTGATGCATCCGGGCAGGATTATGTTTTCGGATCCGAGGCATTGGAGCTGGTGCGTGATACGGAGTGGTCGGTGATCCAGGGCGGGCTTCCCCCGGAAGGCGATCCGAACAAAAAAGACGATAAGGATAAAGATAAATTTCACATCCCCGGCGATCCTATGACGCATGTTGCGCAGTTTACCGCGCTGGGTGCCACATGGTTTTCTGTAAACGCAAAGAGCATCTATCAGGATTGGTGTGATATCCTTGACGGCTGGATCGGAAAAGATACTCCAATCCCTGACAATAACGTTCTTTACAATAACTTTCCGCAGTCGGTATCTGATATTGATATCGCTAAACAGTGGAGTGGAAACAGTGTTGTCTATAGCGGTTCAGCAAATACCATAAGCCGCGTAAAGAATGCTAATGGCGATCCTTTTGTAAATCAGACGATATATCAATATTCCGGCACATTTGACGCTCCGCTCGCAGGTTCGTTAGTTATTAAATCGTATCCTCAATTTAATCAAATAGAAACTGTTTTTAGAATATGGGAAAAATATAATAATACTGTGCAAACCTATAGTTTGTCATGTACATCATATAGTTATTTCAAGGGACAATTTAGTGGGAGTGGCACAAGGACTTCTTATGGTGAATCTTCTATAAGTGTTATAACTCCTCGCGCGGATTCATCTTATCAATATGATTCTTTTTCGGTGGGTTTTAATTTTCCTGTGTTCACCAGCACGGAAGCTGCTGAAAATTATCTTTTGACAGGTGAGGGCTATGAGAATGCCATAAACTATAACAAGGATTACCGCATAGCGGATTGGCTGCAGCAGGATTGGGCTGGCACCCTGATCGATCCGCTGGTGAACATAGGGCTTTCGCTCCAGCAGCTGATCGATCTGTGCAAGGCACTCGGATTAAAAGTCGTGCAGGGAATGAACGCCCAGGAACTGCTCGAGCTGCTACGGAATGCCTTTCCGTATCTCGATCCGGCGCTCCTGCCGGATGCAGAGCCTACGCCTGTTGTTGTCGATCCGGCTGTTGACCCGATCTACTATCCGGATCCGGATGCGCATCCGGACAAGCCGCCGCGCCCTGTCATCAATCCGGTTCCGGCTCCTGACCCAGATCCGGACCCGACTCCAAAGCCGGATCCAGATCCTGACCCGGATCCTGATCCGGATCCAGAACTGCCGGAGATGGATGCAGCGGACTATCGGGTGAATCTTGAAAACATCTTTCCTTTCTGCATCCCATTTGATTTCATTGCGCTGCTCAAAGTATTGGATGCGGAACCAAGGGCGCCGTGCTTTAAATTTCCGGTGGTGATCCCGGCGCTTAACTATCGGGAAGATATAGAACTGGATCTGTCTATGTTCGATGACGTGGCAAAAGTGATGCGCCTGTGTGATCCTTTTGTAAAACAGAACGTGTCCGCACTGGATGAAGCGGCAGTGATCCGTTTCCTGACCGGCGTTATCATCGGATGGGGTAATATTACGGCAAAGGAATTTGCAAGGATCTATCAGATCGTGAATAATGTTCTGGTCTATGCGCGGTTTTTGGAACTGGGAGGTGTGCGGCTGTTCGACTGGGAGATGATCAGGAGATATGTGCCGGAGGGAAAACTGATACAGGATCCCCATAAGGATTTTGCGGTACCCAGAACGGACATTGAGAAGCTGCTGTATCTGGTCGTGGAGCAGGATATCTATCCCGGAAAACGTTCTGCCTGCCTGTGTCTGGTCATGAATTTTTACCTGGGGCTGCGGGTAGGGGAACTGGCTTCCCTGACCTGGCAGGATGTGGATATGGGCAGTAAAGTGATCCGGATCTGTAAGACGGAAACGAAAGCTTATAAGAGGGATGAAAACGGTGAACGCTGCGGTGCAATGGTATATCAGGTGGTGGAAGACGTCAAGACAGTCTATTCTGTCAGAGAAATTCCGCTGCTCCCGGAAGTAGTTTATATTTTGGAAAAGCTGAAAGAACATCATGCCAGATGCGGATATGTAAATCAGTATCTTTCTTATGACGGCAGAGATACGATACGGGTCAGATCCCTTGACAGGACGCTCCGGAAACTTTGCCGGCACTGTGATGTGAGATACTTTAATACCCACATGATCAGGAAGACCTTTGCAACCATGCTGCATGAATCCGGGATGCCGACGCGGTGCATAAGCGATCTGCTGGGGCATTCAGACATGGTGACAACGGAGCGGAACTATATCCTGAACTATCGGGATAATTATAATACGCTGCTTGGATATATGCATAAAGGATTAGATTTCAGGTTGAAAAATTAAGTAACATATGTTATGCAACTGTCAACAAAAATATCCCGAAGATTTCGGGATATCGTTTAGACCAGAGCGCGAGACGGGACTCGAACCCGCGGCCTCGACCTTGGCAAGGTCGCGCTCCACCAACTGAGCCACTCGCGCTTATCATCCGACCGTATCGCTCGGACATCTACTAATATACTATAGGAATCCGACTTTGTCAACAAAAAATTTACGAATCCTGATTCAGCCGCAATCTGGCATTCCGCTTAAGTAACGGTAGGCTGAAATGTTTGACAAAAACCGAAAAAGATGGTATATCTTAGGGAATTGATGATTGAGGTGAAAAACGATGTATAACGAATTGACAAAGCAGGACATCCAAAAGATGGAGGAAGAGATCGAGTACCGCAAGCTGGTGGTGCGAAAGGAAGCGTTGGAGGATGTGAAAACGGCCAGAGCGCACGGCGACTTGAGCGAGAACTTTGAATATCACGCGGCGAAAAAGGTAAAAAACCAGAATGAGAGCCGCATCCGCTATCTGGAACGGATGATCAGGACGGCTGTTGTGGTCTCCGACGAATCAGCCGAGGATGAGGTCGGCATGAACAATACGGTGGAGGTCTTCTTCGAGGAAGACGGGCTGACAGAAGTCTATAAGCTGGTGACGACGGTGCGGGGCAATTCTCTGGAGGGGCTGATCAGCACGGAATCGCCGCTCGGAAAAGCGTTGCTCGGGCATAAAGTCGGCGACAGGGTGTTTGTCGAGTTGCCCGGAGGCGCCGGCTATCATGTCGTGGTAAAGGCGATCGACAAGACCACCGACGAGGGGACGGACAAGTTGAGCAGTTATTAGATGTCGGTTCTTTTTGGATATTCTGATCGAAAGGCAGTCTGTGGGTTCTGTTTCCCGCAGATTGTCCTTTTTTTGATTCTAACGCCGTCTGGACATGCATATACCTTAAAAAGAAATGACAAGCCTTTCCTGTGGAGGAAAACGGGCGGACCAAAAAGCGACGGGAGGATGGGCGTATGTATGAAAACAGGACTGTTACGGAGACGATCCGGGGGCTGCGGACGGACGCAGACAAGGGACTTGACGCGAAAGGAGTCGCGGAGCGCAGGAAGCAGTACGGACCAAACAGGCTGCGGGAAGAGGAAAAGAAAAGTCTTGCGAAAAGGATCCTGGTGCAGTTAAACGATCCGCTGATTCTGATCCTCGTGGTGGCAATGGCGATCTCCATGATGCTAAAAGAGTTTGGAGACGCCGTTATCATTGTGGCGGTCGTCACTTTAAATGCGGCAGTCGGCATTATTCAGGAGGGGAAAGCGGGCAGGGCGGTGGAGGCGCTAAAGCGGATCTCCCAGCCGAGGGCGCAGGCTGTCAGGGACGGCGTTCGGGTCAATCTGGCGGCGGAGGAGCTTGTGCCGGGCGATGTGGTGATCCTGGAGGCGGGGAATCGGGTTCCGGCGGACGTCAGACTGCTTGAAAGTTTGGGGATTTATACAGAAGAGTCTACCCTAACGGGAGAGTCTGTGCCGGTAGAAAAGGATGCCGGATTTGTGGAGACGGGCGAGTCGGAGAACAGCAGCAAAAATATGGCTTATATGTCTACTTATGTGACGCGCGGCAGAGGACGGGGCGTGGTGACGGCTACAGGGATGGACACAAAAGTCGGGCACATCGCGGATATGCTGCACGGTCATCAGGAGAAGCCGACGCCTTTGCAGATCCGTCTGGGAGAACTGGGAAAGGTCTTGAGCGCGCTCGCGGTCGGCATCTGTGTTCTCCTGTTTGTGGTGGCGGTATTGCAGAAGCGCGATGTGGGGGAAATGCTGCTGACTTCCGTTTCGCTGGCGGTAGCGGCAGTACCGGAAGGACTTCCGGCGATCGTGACCATCGTGCTGGCGCTCGGCGTTTCCCGCATGGTCAAGGCGAAAACCATCGTCCGCAGACTCTCAGCGGTGGAAACGCTGGGCGCGGTGGAAATCGTATGCTCGGACAAGACGGGGACGTTGACGCAGAATAAAATGACGGTGACGGAATGTTATCTGGACGGAAAGCTGACGGGCAGGGACGGTTTTGCCGGTCTCTTCGGGGGCATGCCGTTTCGGGAGATGGAGAATAGCTGTGCGGGCCGCTTTCTGTCAGGCTGTGTGCTCTGTAACGACGGACAGCCCGGACAGGAGATGGGGGATCCCACGGAACTTGCGCTGCTCCATCTCGCGGCGGACTGCGGTGTTTCGATCGAGGAGATCAGGGCGAAACATCCGCGGATCAGGGAGATCGGCTTTGATTCGGAACGGAAGATGATGACGACCGGACACCGTGGGGCGGGAGGAGAGACCGCTTACACGAAAGGCGCAGCGGAACGGGTTCTGGAACGCTGTGTCAAAGTTGCAGCGGAAAACGGTACAAAACCTTTGGACGAGCGGGAACGGGACAGGCTGCTCGAAGTGAACAAACGGCTTACGGGCGAGGGCAGGCGAGTGCTGGCGCTTGCTGTGGAAGAGGCGGGCAGGATGGAGGAACGCAATCTGGTGTTTCTGGGCTTTGTCAGTATGCAGGATCCGATCAGACCGGAGGCGGCGCAGGCGGTGCGGGGGTTCGCGCAGGCCGGAGTGACGACGGTCATGATCACGGGCGATCATCCCGCCACGGCGTTTTCCATCGCGAAAGAACTGGGGATCGCGAGCCGCCCGGAGGAGTGCATTACGGGCAGGGAGCTGGACCATTTGCGGGAGCAGAGTTTTTTGCAGCGGCTTCCGGGTCTGCGGGTCTTTGCGCGGGTGACGCCGGAGCATAAGGTGCGCATCGTGGAGGGATACAAAGGTTTACATAAAATTGTAGCCATGACGGGAGACGGGGTGAACGACGCGCCCTCCCTGCAGGCGGCGGATATCGGCATCGCTATGGGAGAAGGCGGAACCGATGTCGCCAGAGGCGCGGCGGATTTTGTGCTGATGGATGACAACGTGGCGACGATTCACACGGCGATCCGAGAGGGCAGGGGCATCTATGAGAACATCCGAAAGTCCGTCCTGTTTCTCTTATCTTCCAATCTGGGGGAAATCCTGACCATGCTCCTTACCATTGCGGCGGGACTGCCCGCGCCCTTAAAGGCAGGTTTCATCCTTTGGATCAATCTGATCACGGACTCGCTGCCGGCGCTTGCGCTGGGCGTGGACGAGAATGACACGGAGAGCCTGATGCGGGAGCCGCCGAGAAAAAAGGAGGAATCCCTTTTTGCGAAAGGCGGGCTGATGTGCGTGATCTGTTACGGGCTGGTGATCGGCGGCATCACATTGGCGGCATTTTTGAAGGTGCCTTATGACCGTATTGTCGCTGATGGATATCCGGTTAGTTTACATAACATATTAGAGGGGTTGAAGATCGCCTCCGTGCTGGCGAGAGCGCAGACCCATGCTTTTACCGTGCTGGGGATCAGTCAGCTTTTCCACGCCATTGGTATGCGCGATGTGAACCGTTCGGTCTTTCGGATGAACCATAAGAACAATCCTTATATGCTGCTCGCGTTCGGGGTGGGCGTCCTTTTGCAGGCGGCGGTGACGGAAGTGCCTGCGCTGATCACGCTCTTTGGCACGGTTCCGCTTTCGCTCGGGGAATGGGGCAGGCTGATCGCGCTTTCCGCTACGCCGCTTGTCGTGCACGAGCTGCTGACGTTTACGGGCGCGGTGGAGAAGACGGCAAAACGCGCTTCATGCCAGAGCGCGGAAAGCTAAGAGGATGAGGCAGAGACCGCTGAACCAGGAGAGGTCGAAGCTAAGCAGGCGAAAGAGCAGCCGTCCTAAAAGATAGCCGCCCAGAAACAGGAAAAGGTTACAGAGCGCGGCGGAAAAAAAGAGGACGAACGGAGAGAGCGCGGCAAAGCGGAAAGCCATGCCGACCAGGATGCTGTCCAAAGAGAGCGCCATACTAAGGAGCAGGGCTTCTCTGAAACTCAAGATCTGGACTTCGCTCCGGTTAGCTTCCTCCGGGGAGAGGTAGACGGTAAAGACGATGTTTAATTGTTTGATCTTACAGCCCCAGTTTCCCGTGAGACTGGGGCGTTTTTTTGCCAGAAAGCGAATCAGGCTTTCAAGAAGTTTTGCGATCCCGATCAGAAACAGCAGAAAAAATGAGAGAAAGGCGGGGACGCCGTCGGGAAGAACGGATCCCGCGAGGGCGCCGAGGCTTTGGGCTGCCGTGATAAAGAGGGCGGGGACGAGGGCGAGAGCGAGAAAAGAAGAGACCTTTACCCGAACATTGTCTGTGCCGTAGGAAAAGCCTGCCGTCAGCGAATCCAGAGAAACTGCGGTCAAAAAGAGCGCGAGGGTGGAGAGTGCAGAGTGCATGGGAGTCACCTTATCGTGTTTTATGATTTCTATTATATTGTATGGGAGCGGGAGACGATGTTGAAAGATGCCGGAAATTGCGGAAAACGATAAGAAATGTGAAAAGAAATGCCCGAAACGATTTACGGTCTTCAAAAAAAATGGTATGATAAATGAGTATAGGAGGGCATTCTATGGAACTGATGTTTATCGGAGCGGATCATGAGGTGACGGGAAGCTGTCACTATCTCCGCGTAGGAGAAAAAAATATTCTGGTGGATTACGGGATGGAGCAGGGGGTCAATGTCTTTGAAAACTGCGACCTGCCTGTGGACGAGGCGCTGATCGACTATGTGTTTCTGACCCATGCCCACATCGACCATTCGGGGCTGCTCCCGCTATTGTATGCAAGGGGATTTCGGGGGCAGATCTTTGCTACGGCGCCCACCTGCGACCTGTGCAGCATCATGCTTCGCGACTGCGCGCATATCCAGATGCAGGAGGCGGAGTGGAAGAACCGCAAGGCAAAGAGAAGCGCGGAAAACGATCTGATGGAGCCGCTTTACACGATGGAGGACGCGGACGGAACGATCCGGTGTCTCGTCCCCTGCGATTACGACAGTGAAGTGGATGTGTGCGACGGCGTAAAGATCCGGTTTACGGATATCGGTCATCTGCTCGGTTCCTCCAGCATCGAGGTCTGGGCTACGGAGCAAGATGTGACGAAAAAGCTCGTTTTCTCCGGAGACATCGGAAACAGCGAACAGCCCCTGATCAAGGATCCGAAGAATACGGAAGAAGCGGATTACGTGATCATGGAATCCACCTATGGCGACAGATACCACACGAAAGAAAAGGTGGACTATGTCGGGGAACTGACAAAGATCCTGCAGACCACTTTTGACAGGGGCGGCAATGTGGTCATCCCCTCCTTTGCGGTGGGCAGAACGCAGGAGATGCTCTACTTCCTGCGCCAGATCAAGGCGGAAGGACTGGTCAAAGGGCACGAGGATTTTCCGGTCTATGTGGACAGCCCGTTGGCGGTGGAGGCTACGGGGATCTTTCATAAAAATGAGGCGAGATGCTTTGACGAGGAGGCTATGGCTCTCGTCAGAAAGGGCATCAATCCGATCACATTTCCGGGGCTTCGCCTTGCGATCACGAGCGATGAGTCCAGGGCGATCAACTTTGAACATACGCCGAAAGTCATCATATCCGCTTCCGGCATGTGCGAGGCGGGGCGTATCCGGCACCACTTAAAACATAATCTCTGGCGGCACGAGTGCACGATCCTGTTTGTGGGCTATCAGGCGGTGGGGACGCTCGGTCGTATGCTGGTGGACGGCGTGGAGGAGGTCAAGCTCTTCGGCGAGCCGATCGAGGTCAGGGCTGATATCATGAAGCTGGTCGGCATGAGCGGTCATGCGGATAAGGACGGCTTGCTGCGCTGGGTGAACGGCTTCACGAAAAAGCCGGATAAGGTTTTCGTGGTGCACGGTGAGGACACGGTGTGTACGCTCTTTACGGAGTGTCTGAAAGGGGAGTACAAGCAGGATGCCTATGCGCCTTACAGCGGGACGCGTTTCGATCTGATAAGCGGCGAGTTTCTTTATGAGGCGGAGCCTGTGCCGATCAGGAAAAAGGCGCGCGCCGTGGCTACGGTATTTACCAGACTGCTGGCGGCAGGGCAGCGGCTTATGGCGGTTATCTATAAGAACGAGGGAGGCGCAAACAAGGATCTGGCGCGGTTTGCGGATCAGGTCAATTCGCTTTGCGACAAGTGGGATAGGACATAAAGTTGCACTAGGGCATCAGAAGACGATGCCCAAGTACAACTAAGTTATGTCCAGAAGAATGCAAAAAGCGCATTCTTCCTGAATGGTTTACATAACGCATGATTAGGAGAATGAAAGGTTGAGTTTAGCAGATACAATTTTTATCAATATGTGCCGCGACATCTTGGAGAACGGCACGAGTACGGAGGGGGAGAAGGTGCGTCCCCACTGGTCGGACGGGGAGAGCGCATACACGGTGAAGAAATTCGGCGTGGTGAACCGTTACGATCTGTCCAAAGAGTTTCCGATCATGACGCTTCGCAGGACGGCGCTGAAAAGCGCCACGGACGAAATGCTCTGGATCTGGCAGAAAAAATCCAATAACATCCATGATCTGCACAGCCATATCTGGGACGAGTGGGCGGACGAAGACGGCAGTATCGGCAAAGCCTACGGATATCAGATGGGCGTGAAGCATCAGTATAAAGAAGGCATGATGGATCAGGTGGACCGGGTGATTTATGATCTCAAAAATTACCCGTTCAGCCGCCGCATCATGACGAACCTCTATGTGCATCAGGATCTGCACGAAATGAATCTTTACCCCTGCGCTTACAGTATGACCTTTAATGTGACGCAGAAAAAGGGACACGAGAAGCTGACGTTAAACGCCGTTTTGAACCAGCGTTCTCAGGATGTGCTGACGGCGAATAACTGGAACGTGGTGCAGTACGCGGTACTCGTGCATATGCTGGCGCAGGTCTGCGGCATGGAGGCGGGGGAGCTCGTGCATGTGATCGCGGACGCGCATATTTACGACAGGCATATCCCCATCATCAAAGAACTGATCGAGCGGTCCGCCTACCCCGCACCAGCCTTTTGGCTAAACCCTGAGATCACGGATTTCTATCAGTTTACCAGAGATGACGTACGAGTGGAAAATTATGTAACTGGTCCCCAGGTAGAGGATATTCCCGTCGCCATCTAATAAATACGGGAATGAGATTATGAATATTGGATTTTACATGTATTTGAGAAACGCATCTCAGTGCTGTCAGAATTGTGTAAATAGGATAACTATAAGCAGACCCTTGTAGAGCGTCAGCGCTTAACGAGGTATGGAGTTGCATAGCAATGGAGTTGCGAGCAACTCCCGAGTTTAGCGTCTGTTACGCTCGGAGTGGAGCGCAAGCGAGTCTGCGTTGGTTATGCTATTTGTACAATTCCAACCACTAAGAAATGATTCCCAATTACCAACTCAAGCCTTATCATTTATATGGAGACGAATATGAACGCAATCGTAGCGGTAGACAACAACTGGGCGATCGGCTGCAAAAACAGCCTCCTCGTCAGGATCCCTGCGGATCACAAGCATTTCAGACAGGAGACCACGGGCAAGGTGGTGGTGCTCGGCAGGAAGACGCTTGAGACCTTTCCGCAGGGGATGCCTCTTCCGAACCGGACGAACATCATCCTGTCCACGAATCCGGATTATCGGGTGAAAGATGCCATCGTGGTGCATGATAAGGAAGAACTGGAGGCGGAGCTGAAAAAATACCGCACGGAAGATGTGTATATCATCGGCGGGGAGAGCGTATACCGCCAGATGCTGCCGGAATGCGATGTGGTGCATGTGACGAAGATCGACCACGATTATGAGGCGGATGCCTGGTTCCCCGATCTGGATCAGGACAGGGAGTGGGAGATCACGGCGGAGAGTGACGAGCAGACGTATTTTGATCTGCCGTATTATTTTGTGAAATATGAGAGAAAGAAACAGATCTGAAATAAGGGGAGCCGTTAAGGGGTGAAAACGCGGCGGAATTGACAGCAGGAAAGGGCATGGTATGGGGCAGGAGACAAAGAAGACGACGGTGAAGAAGGGGACAGAGCTGTCGCAGGCAAAGAAAGCGCTGCAACAGAAAGACGAAGAACTGGAAGCAGCCAAGACTGCGGCGGAGAAAGCAGAGAACGCCAGGGATATCTTTCTGGCGAATATGTCGCATGAGCTGAGGACACCGATCAATACGATCCTGGGACTGAATGAGCTGATCATCAGGGAAAGCCAGGAGGAGACGGTCAAAGAGTATGCGAGGGATATCAGGCAGGCGGGCAATACGCTGCTTGCACTGGTCAGTGATATTCTGGACTTTTCCAAGCTGGAGGCGGATAAGATGGAACTGTCGGAGGGAATCTACGACGTCAGTTCTCTTCTGAACGATCTGATCAACAGCATATCGGTAGAGCAGCGCCGCAAAAAGCTGGAACTGGTTCTGGATATCGCACAGGATATCCCGTATAAACTGCTTGGCGACGAGATCCACATCAGGCAGATCATCGGCAACCTTTTATCCAATGCGGTGCGTTATACGGAGAAAGGAAAGATCACGCTGCATCTGAGCTGGAAGAAACTGACAGAGGATTCCATAGAGATCTATGTGATCGTGAAAGATACAGGGATCGGCATCAAGGAAAAGGATATCCCGAAACTGTTCAAGGCGTTCCAGCGGATGGATTCCACAGTCCGCGGCAATGACGACAGGACGGGGCTGGGACTTGCGATCACTTACCGCCTGATCGAGATGATGGGCGGGAAGCTTGAGGTACAGAGCGTGTACGGAAAAGGATCGGCTTTTTCCTTTAAGATCGTGCAGAAAGTGGTGGACAGAGAGCCGCTCGGAGATTTCGAGAAGCAGTACCGCGAGAGTCTGCGCAGCATCGAGGACTACCATGAAAAATTCATTGCGCCGATGGGCAGAATCCTGATCGTGGATGATAATGCCATGAATCTGGCGGTGGCGCAGGGGCTTTTGAAAGGGACAAGACTACAGATCGACGTCGCATCAAGCGGCGAGGAATGCCTGGAACTGATCAAGAGAAAGACCTATCATCTGATCTGCATGGATCATATGATGCCGGTGATGGACGGGGTGCAGACGCTGCACGCCATCCGTTCGCTTACGGACAATCCCTCGAAAGATGTGCCGGTGATCGCCCTGACGGCGAATGCGGTGGCGGGCGCGCGGGAACTCTATCTGAAAGAGGGGTTTCAGGATTATCTGACAAAGCCCATAGACGCGGATAAATTTGAAAACATGCTCATCGAATATCTGCCGGACAATGTGGTCTATCTGACGCACAACCGAAAAGTCAGCGACGAGTACGAGCAGGCGGAGGAGGGGAGCGAACTTGCGATTCGGGAAAGCCAGCTCTACCTGATGGGCTTCAATCTGCGGAACGGCTTGCGCTATATGGGCGGCGACAAGGCGCTTTACGGCAAGGTGCTCCACGATTTCCATTCGATCTTACAGGAAAAGGAGGAGGCATTAAAGGACTTTTTGCAGAAAGGCGATATGCCGGGCTATACGATCATCGTGCATTCCTTAAAGGGGAATGCGAGAAATGTAGGAGCCGACGATCTGGCGGACGAAGCCTTTGAGCTTGAAAAGATGGCGAAAGCGGGACAGCTTGAGGATGTGACGGTGCGGTCCCCGATCCTGTTTTCCATGATGAAGAACATGAGAGACAATCTGAAAGTCTATCTGGAAAGCGAAGACGGAGAGAAGAAACAGCCGGATCAGGCGGCAGGCGGCACGAGAGAAAAGATCACGGAAGATGAGTGGGTAAAAGCGCTTAAGGAACTGGCGGAAAGGCTGGATGACTTTGACGGGGAAAGCGCCGCAGAAAAGCTGCGGGAATTGAAGCAGTATGACAGACCGGAATCGGATAAGAAAATGCTGCGGCTGTGCGAGAAAGCGGTGAAAGATTACGCCTACGATATCGCTTTGGAGATCGTCAATGCGGTGTTGTAAACGGGCTTGACTTTTGGATACAAAGGTATAATATAGATAAAAAAGTGCGCAAAAGAGAGGAGCGGAGCATTATGGAAAAGAAAAATCTGGATTGGGCGAATATCGGTTTCGGCTATCATGAGACGGAAAAACGTTTTGTGGCGAATTATAAGAACGGTGCGTGGGACGACGGCGCGCTGACCACGGACGCCAATATCGTGATGAACGAGTGCGCGGGCGTTTTGCAGTATGCGCAGACCTGTTTTGAGGGGATGAAAGCCTACACGACCGAAGACGGGCATATCGTGACATTCCGCCCCGATCTCAATGCACAGCGTATGGAGGATTCCTGTAAGCGGCTGGAGATGCCGGTCTTCCCGAAAGATCGTTTTATCCGGGCTGTGACGGACGTTGTGGCGGCAAACGAAGCTTGTGTACCG
>JAMPCE010000032.1 GCA_023666335.1 bacterium | reverse complement strand
TGCGTGGAATAGAATAATAGGTGTTATATCCGCAAAACAGTTCATCCCCGCCGTCTCCGCTGAGCGAGACCGTCACATGCTCTTTCGTGATCTTGCTGACCAGATAAGCAGGAATCTGGGAAGAATCCGCAAAAGGCTCCCCAAACATCCCGGCAAGCAAAGGAATCACCCCCACAGCGTCCTCTTCCGTGATATAGACTTCCGTATGCTCCGTCCCCAGATGCGCGGCGATCTCTTTCGCGACGGGCGCTTCGTTGAACTCTTCCTCCCACATCCCAATCGTAAAAGTCTTCACCTTTGCGGTACTCTGCGCCTGCATGAGAGAGACGATCGTACTACTGTCGATCCCTGCGGACAGAAATGCCCCCACAGGCACATCCGCCACCATCTGCCCGGCAATGGATTTCCGCAAAAGCCGTTCCAGTTCATCTGCCGCTTCCTGCTCTGTTCCTGAAAAGCTGTTATAGCTGCCGCCAACAGCCTCTGCCGCCATAGACCAATAGGTAAAAATTCCAGGTTTATCAAAAGGTGATTTAAGATTTAATATTTTTCCCGGTTCCAGCTTCCAGATTCCGTCATAGATGGAAAAAGGCGCCGAAATATAACCATAACGCATGTAACTGCCCAATATATCTACGTTGACCGAATTGGTAAATCCATCCAGAGAAGCGATGGAACACAGGTCGGAAGCAAAGACAAACGTATTCTGATTTTCTCCGGTTTTTATATCTCCTTTTAATATTCCGTAATACAGAGGCTTCTCTCCAACGCGGTCACGAGCCAAAAATAACGCGCGTTCTTCCCGGTCGTACAACGCAATCGCGAACATTCCTTTTATCATTTCCAGAGTATCATCCAATCCGTAAACGGCGATTGCCTCCACCAGCGTCTCCGTGTCGGAGCTTCCTCGGAATCCCGGCACCTTTCCTTCCGCCAGGAGCTTCTTGCGGATCTCGCCATGATTATAGATTTCTCCGTTGTAGACGATCACATATCGTCCGTCACGGGACATCATGGGCTGCGCTCCGGCAGGGCTTAAGTCCACGACGGAGAGTCTCCTGTGCCCCAGCACCACGCTGTGATCTTCCGAAGCCCAGATCCCCTCGGCATCCGGTCCCCTGTGCGCCATTTTATCGCACATCCGCTTGATATTTTTCTGCCAATCACCTTTGAAATTACAAAAGCCCGCAATTCCACACATATGTTATTTATTCCTTTCTTTCTTCCTGTATTTCCTACTCTTCCCGCGGCGCATATTCGGCATTTGCGATCCGCTCCCGCACCGTCTCTACAGCCTCCGCCTGCCGCTCTTTCCAAAGCTGATAAGCCGCGTCCCAGGAAGCGTAAGCGGCATCGCCCCGGTGATCCGAAAAGCTGTAGTGCTCCAAAAGATACGCTTCCAGATAATCCGTGCATTTTTCCGCTCCAACGGCGTTGGTATGACTGCCGTAATCCGCGAAGTCCTCCTCGAAGACGATGCCGATTTCCTCATAACAGTCGTTTAAGTTGAGCAGGGGAAAGCCTTCTTCCCGGACGATCTCTTTCATATAATTGAACATTTCCTGTTCCTCGCGCGATTCCCCGTAAGGGGATACGAGAAACAGCGCGTCGCGCCCATTTTCCCGCACCAGAGCCATCAACTCCCGCAGACACGCCTCCTGCTCCGTCGGCATGGGCTGCACACCCTTTTCCCCGCCGCAGTCCGGCGCAGGCTGCGGACCGACCTCATCCCGGAACGTATAGCCCTTTAAGGGATGGGGATTGCGATAGAACATATTCTTCCACTCCGAGGGCAGGGCGAGCATCTTCCAGTTCGTATGATACTTCATGATATCGAGATAGTAACTCAGTCTGCCTTCCTCGTCATCCTCCGGCACCAGCCCCCGGATTGCCTGTATCCGGGAAATTGAATAACGCATGTTATCCGTCACACCGCGGGTATACGCCATATTATCCATCAACCCCTCTTCTTCCATCGTAAACATACGCATCTCAAAGACGTAAAGCTGCGGCGACTGCGTCTTTTCCGCCTCCTCCATGAGATACTTCATGGCGGCGGGCCGCTGGACATTGGTGGAGAGAGGGTACATGGCAATGCCCGTCTCCCCCCAGAGTTTGGGCGCGGCATAGTAAGGAAAGACCGGGCTGGAACCGATCATCACCACATCCAGACTGTCCTTTTTCTCGGCGTAAAAGCCCGCAAAGCGGTCTTTCACATCGCCGTTCGTTCTTACCATATAAGAGATCGGCAGTAAAACGGCGAGAAAGATTCCGATAAAGCAGAGTGCTTTCGCCAGCCACGCCCGCGGTTTTTCCATGATTTTCTCGAAATATGCTTTCCACATCGCATTCACGCGCTCCGGGGCAAGTTTTTCCTGAATCTTTGCCGCCTCCCTGCCAAGCCCGTCCGCATAGGCGGGATCGTCCAACAGCCGCTCCATAGCGCGCTCCAGCGCCTTTTCGTCCCCAGCCGGAATGATCAGGCCGTTTACGCCGTCCGCGATCAGTTCTTCCGTCCCGCCGCTTGGCACCTTTGTCGCGATCACGGGAAGCCCCAGCGCCAGCGCTTCGATCAGCGCGTTGGAGACGCCCTCCGAGTAGGAAGTCAGCAGAAAAAGGGATGCCCGCCCGATCCGCTCCGCCACGTCCGGCACCACGCCGGGAAGCCGCACGCGCTCCGCGATCCGGAGTTCCTGCGCCAATTCTTCTATAAAAGAGCGAAGTTCGCCGTCTCCGTAGATCGTGAGCGTATAGTCCGGATACTTGTCCCGCAGCGCCGCAAAAGCGCGCAGCTGCATCTCCTGGTTCTTATTGGGATCCATGCGCCCCACGGAAACGATCTCCTTTACGCGCTCCCCCTCAAAACGCGGCATGATAAAGGCGGGATTTAAGGAATTTGGCAGCACGACCGCTTTCGCGCCGACCTTTCCCGAAAAGAACGCCCGCGAGCGCTCCGTCTGTAGGATCACGCCGGCCGCACAGGGAAACAGGAGATTCGCAAGCATCCGCATCGCTCTTGTCGGGTATTCCTCGCGAGCCTCCCCGACCACCGACACGACCGCTTTCGTGTCCGTCCCCATCGTGGAAACGACTGTCATGAAATTATTCTTCCCGATACAAGACAACACCAGATCCGGTTTCTGCTCTTTCCATATCACATGTAATTTATTGAGACGACGGATGAAATTTCCGATGCGGTTCCGAGTCGTTTTTTCTTCCCCGATGTCAGATAAAATTCTCTCGGCTCCGATCGGCAGATCATACTCCTCCTCGAAGCGGTACTGTGTCACCATGACAACCTCGTACCCTTCCCCCAGAAAAAAATCCGCCAGGTTTACGAACACGCGTTCCGCTCCGCCTTTTCTGAGGGAGCCGATATAGAAAGCAATTTTTTTCTTTTCCGTTTCATCCTTCATGGGCTTGCATAAGTTCCTTCATTTTTTGATCAAAAACTGCAATTTCTGCAACCACTTCCTGCATTTTGCTCCAAAACCGACAAAAAATGGCTTTTTAATTAAATTTTCATTTATTTTTGCCTGTCTGAATTCAGTGATAATTTCAAAATTTATCTGAAAACTCTCGAGCAAAAATTCCAAAATAACAGTCGCAATCAAAACATTTTACCATATTTTAGATTTCAGGCGACTTTACATAACTTTCGTACCACTGCTGGAAGACAAAATAAGCCCAGACAAGCCCGGAGTAATTTTCCCCCGTTGACGGTCCCCTGTCCCCCGTCTCGACATACCTTTTCACCAATTTCTGTACGTACGGCACATCGAATAGATTTTGACGCTTCAGCATATCACTCTCAGTATATGATAACAACCGTTCTTTTAAAGGTCCCCTGAGCCATTTGTCGAGCGGTACCCCGAACCCGACCTTGGGACGATCCAAAAGTTCTCTCGGTATATAGTCGTAAGCGATCTCTTTCAGGATATGCTTCTTATCCCCGGCTGCATATTTGTAAGCGTGCGGAATCCTGTAAGAGAAGTCCATCACATTGGGATCCAGAATCGGGCATCTCGCCTCCAGCGAATATTTCATGGAAGCGCGGTCCATCTTGCAGAGGATATCCCCCGGCAGATAGGTCTCCATATCCAGCAGCATCCTGCGGACCTGCCAGTCTTTCACGCCGTAACCGCTTTCCACCGGATAGTGCACGGGCAGGACGCGCATTCCCGCAGGCTGTTTCCCTGCCATCGCCTGCGCCATCCCCGGATAATTTCCCGCCGTAAACTGCGTCTTCGTCTCCCGCCCTCTGTTACCCGCGATCACGCGTACCTTAAAAGGCAGCCTCTCAAAGGCATGGAGTTGTTTGAAACCCGGCAGGTGACAGGTATCATACACCAATGCGCCCACGGTATCCAGCTTCTGCGCCTGCGCCACTTTTTCATAAAGATTGTAACCGCAGAAAAATTCATCCCCGCCGTCACCCGACAGCGCCACCGTCACCTGCTTCTTTGCCAGTTCGCAGACCAGCATCGTCGGGATCTCGGACGGATCCGCAAACGGTTCGTCATAGTATTTCGGGATACTCTCCACCAGCGCGAGCATGTCCGCCTCGCTGATGATCAGTTCCGTGTGGTCCGTCCCCAGATGGCGCGCCACAGCCGCCGCGTAAGGCGCTTCATTATAACGCGCTTCCGCAAAACCGATGGAAAAAGTCTTCACGGGCGAAGCGGAAACCTCCTGTGCGAGCGCTGTCACCAGCGAAGAATCATAGCCGCCGCTCAAAAAAGAACCCAGCGGCACATCCGCGATCATGCGTAAACTGACCGCCTTTTTTAATAACGCGTGTAATTGTTCCTTGGCTTCCCCATAGCTTTCCACCGGAAATTTCGACGCCCCGTGATACGCCTCCCGCACGTTCCAGTAATGCTGCGTCTCGATCTGTCCGCCCTGAAACCGAAGATAGGAACCCGGTTCCAGCTTACAGACATGCTCATAGATGCTGTCCGGCGCATTGATATATTTCTGATAAAGGAAGCGCGCAAGCACCCTCCTGTCGATCCTTGCCGGAAAATCCGGGCATGCCATGATGGGCGCAAGCGTCGAGGCAAAGACCAGCTCTTCGTCCTGATACCAGTAATACAGCGGCTTTTTGCCGATGCGGTCGCGAATCAGATAAACTGCCTCCTCCTCCCTGTCGTAGAGGGCGATCGCAAACATCCCGTTAAATCGATTCACGCAGGAAATTCCCCATGCTAAATAGGCGGCTATGATAACTTCCGTATCGCACTCCGACCGAAAGGGATAGTCCGCCAATTCTTTCCGCAGCTCTTTGAAATTGTAGATCTCCCCGTTGTAAACTACACTGATACGCGCATCGGGCGAATGCATGGGCTGATGCCCCAGCGCGGAAAGATCCATGATCGAGAGGCGTCTCTGGGCAAACCCCACATGATAACCGCCTTTCATCTCGTAAATCTCCTGGCCGCTGTCGTCGGGTCCCCTGTGATACATGGTATCATTCATTTCCCGCAGGCGTTCGAGCATAACTTCCCGCTTTCTGATATAGCCGCATATCCCGCACATATTATATTCCCATATCCTTGTCCATAAAGTATTCCCGATATTCTCCGAAATCCTTGCACTCGTTATCTATGGATTCCACAAGTTCCCTGTATTTCTCCCGAACGAGCAGCCGATAATTGTCAAAATTATCGCAGCCCTCCCTGCTCCATGCAAAGGGATGCACCAAAATCTGCACCTTATCGTTTTCCGTGATATTCTTCTTGTCGGGATACCCGTAACGCCAGATGTGATTCGCGTCCGACATATATTTGACCTTTAATTCAATATCATCCGTTATTGTATCTGCAAAAGTAAAAAAGTCATCCTGATAGGCATTGAGCAGACCGTCCAGCTTGATATTCTCCCGCAGCACATCCTTTGACGGTCTGTGCACGGAAAACTCGGTGATCGGAAAGCCGAACATCTCGCTTAAGATATCGACTTCCATGCGGATGCGCTTTTTAATCTGCTCCATATTCGTCATGCCGTTTAAGGCAAAATGCAGACCGATATGCTGCCCCCGCTCGTGCATATCTTTGATGATATCCATATTTTTGCGCGACAGGATGTTGTAGGAATTGTTCGTCCACTGAAAAAAGAACGTGGAAGTAAAGTCCATGCTCTGCTCCACTTTGGCAAGCTGCCACGCCCGGTCCACACTGTACTCCACGTCGTGGCGCATGATGATAAAGCGGTCTCTCTTCAAGGCTTCCGCGTAACCGCACTGTCGGCCTGTGGATTGAATGATGCGGATGATCTCTCTGTAGTCGTCGTATGAAAACATAATACAATCCCCTTTTTCTTAAAATAGTACATTTCACAATTATATAGAGTATATCACAGATCACGCCGAAGCGCAAAACCCTCACCCGCGCTTCTTGCGATAAGCCGCGATCAGCTCCTCGATGTAATCCCGCCACTGCACAAAAATCGCCTCGTCATTGGCGCGCTCCGCGATCCTGCGGGCGTTTCTCCCGAGTTTTTCGGCAAGAGCGGGATCCTCGATCAGGCGCATGATCCCGTCCTCCATCGCTTTCTGGTCTTTGATCGGAATCAGCAGCCCGTCCTCCTCATTCGTCATGATGGTGCGCGGACCGCCGCAGGGGCAGTCCGTCGCCACGATGGGAAGTCCCAGCGCCATCGCCTCCATCAGGGCATTGGGAAGCCCTTCCCAATCGGAACTGAACGCGAACAGAGCCGCATCCGCCAGATCCTTTTCCAGCGAATCGCTCGCCCCCATCAGATGCACATAGTCTTCGGCATGCAGCTCTGCGATCGTTCTCTCCAGAAGCTCTTTCGTGCCGTCGCCGTTGTCCCTGCCGTAAATCTTCAGGTCATAGTCCGGATGCTTTTTGTGCACCTCATGAAAAGCCCGTATCAACATCACCTGATTTTTAAAGTCTACCAGCCGCCCCGACTGCACGACCGTCTTCGTTCGACGCTCCGGCTCCGGCACACCGATATACTTTGGGTTTAAAGGATTTAAGATAATGCGGGAATTTTTCTGGAGTCTCGGCGCAAAAAATTCTTTCGCCCCCTGCGTCTGAAAGACGCATCCGTCCGCTCTGGGAAAAAGAAACGGAATCGACAGTTTGTCAAAAGGGCGGTCGTAATGCCCCACCGGATCCGTTCGTATGGAAATGAGTACCGGAAGCTTCACAAAAAGCGCCGCCGCAAGCCCCCTGTAAACCGCTTTTCTGGCAAAAGGAATCAGAATATCCGGCTTTTCCTGCCGCAAAAAGCCTCTCAGATAGCGGATGCGCAAAAAAAACTGCGAAAGACGGTTCTTCTTTTCATCTCCCGGGCGCAGTCCCACATGTACGCGCCGCACCTGATCGCTGATCCAAAACTCATTCCCGCCCTGCCATTCTGTGGCAATGAGCACCTCATAGCCCTCCGCTGCAAAGCGGTTCGCAAGGTTACTGACGACCCGCTCCGCGCCGCCCTGCTCCAGACAATGGATATGAAACGCTATCTTAGTCATCCGCCCACTCCCTTATTTTTTGTATGTAAGCCTCCACCGAATAGACGGAAGCCCGCTCCACCGCAAGCGCGCGGTATCGGGACAGCTTCTCCCCGTCCGAGAGAAGTTCGATCACCCGCGCAGCCGCAATGCGCTCCTCCTCCTCAAAACGGGAAGCGTCCAGATCGGGATCTTTTCCCATATTCGGCACCAGAACGCCGTATTTTCCGCCAAAAATCTCCGCCGGACCCGTCATGCAGTCCGTCGCCACCGCCGCCATCCCCATAGCCATGCCTTCCACCAGTGCATTGGGAAAACCCTCCCAGTAGGAAGTCAGCAGATAGAGCGTACCTTGTTTCAGATAGGGGTAAGGATTTTTCTGTAGACCCGTAAAGCACACCGCATCCGCAATCCCCAGATCGTCAGCAAGTTTCCGATATTCCGTAAATTCCCCCTTGCCGATGATCATCAGTCTGGTATCCGGCAGCTTTTCATGCACCAGCGCAAAAATCTTTAAAAGATGCCAGAATCCTTTCACCACATCCTCCCTGCCCATAGAAACGATGATCCGTCCGTCTTTCCAGGGCAGTTTGGGCTGGAAACGTTCCGCCAGTCTGTGCATCTCGTCGATATCAAAAGAACCTTGCAGGGTATAGGCATGATCGCAGCCGTACTGCTTTTCGATCATCCCCCGAAGCGTTTCGGAGCAGCACAAAAGCCTGTCACAGCGTTTACAAAAAAGCCCCAGCCATGAATTGTCCAGATCCATATAACTCATGACACCCATCCACCGCTTGACGCCGGGCACATTTCCGGCAAAAATGACGGCAAGGTTCGCGGTAGGACCCATACTGTAAGCAATCTCGATGCGCTCCCGCCGGATCAGCTTTTTTAAGCGCGCGCCCCTGCGAAGAACATTCCACACCTTGGAAAACTTTCCCGGGCGGCTGGGAAGACCGATATCCGTGACAGGAATCCCCTCCACGTCAAAGTCGATATTGCGAGCGTCAAAAACGGCAATCCGCACATCAAAATACGGTTTTAAGATTCTCGCCGTCATGGCGCATACTTTTTCCGTGCCGCCCTGATGCAGGGACGGAACAATCAATAACAGTCGTTTCATAATTCAGAGCAGTCTCCGTTTTGATAAAAGTTTGTGTAAGCCGCAGCCTGCGTCCGCACATCAAATCCTGCCGCCGTCAGTTCTTTTTCGGTATCCCGCCGCACATACGCCGCCTGCTTTAGGGCTTCTTTCGCCCAGCGTTCCGGTGGATCGTCAATGGCAAGCCACGTCACCAGATCCGCAGCCTGCGCTTCTTTTGTCACGGTATCCGACACAAGACACTTAAGACCCGCAGCCTGCGCCTCTACAAGCACCCCCGGCAGCCCCTCAAAGAAAGAGGGGAGCAGAAAGACGTCCATCGCCTGATAATACCGCTCCGTTTCTTTCTGGTTTCCCAGAAACCGCACCCGCTCCGCAATGCCAAGTTCCCTGCACCTTTCCTCCATAGCAGGGCGGGCTTTTCCCTCTCCCAGAAGAAGCAGAACGGCGTCTTTGCGCTCTTTGCAGACCGCCGCGAAGACCTCCAGGAGATACGGATGGTTCTTTTGATAATCAAACCGCCCTACATGACCGAGGACCAGGCTGTCCGTAATCCCCAGCGTCTCGCGCATTTCCTTTCTTACGGCTTCTTGAAAAGCAAACCGTTTTACCTCGATGGCATTGTGAATGACCTTCACCCTGCCCTGTTCCATCGCTTTTTTGCCGAACACATCCTCGCCCGCAAGTCTCGAACAGGCAAAGAGGAAGTCGGCTTTCTTAGCAAGATTTCTCCTGAAAAAGCGGGTGGCTGCGCCTTTTAAGTTCTTCTCCACCCCCGCGTTTCGGGCGTGCGCCACGGTGATCGGCACCCCCGCCTTTTTCGCGATCGGCAGATAGATCACCGCCGTGCTGGTCATATGCCCCTGCACCACCTGAAATTCATGGTGCTCCCGAAAAAAATCGCGGACAGCCTTTCGATAGGCGAAATAATTATAGACCCGAAATTTCGGGAGCGCAAAGATCCGACCGCCCAGCGACGCGATCTCCGACGCGTAATATTGATTTTTTATGACATTTGTGTCATTTTCCATCTTTGAATCCGCTGCACCCTTTGTGCTTCGGCTCACAGCCTGACTATGAATCAAGAAGTCAAATTGGATCTCGTCTCTGTCCATCCGGCGGTACAGATCCATAATGCGGCTCTCCGCGCCGCCGAGTCCCACACCGCCGAGCACATGCAGCACATGTATCGGACTTTTCGCTGCCATATGATCCCCCTTTCAGGGCGCAGCCCCTTTGTCTATTCCAGAATATCCCCGGCTTTCAGCGCAAGACTGCTCTCATAACGGTCGATCAGAAGCGAACCGTCCACCGTGCGCACCACGGGCTTCCCGTCAAAAACGTCGATGACTTCCCCCGGCGCGTAGGCTGAAAAGTCGATCATCTCATCGAAGGGATGCGCCTCCCAGACGCGCACCTCCGCTTTCCCGCACAGGGCAAATGCGCCCGGGAAAGGCGCCGCCACGCCACGGATCAGATTATAAATATCACGCGTTCTTTTATGAAAATCGATCTTCCCGTCCGCCGCGGTGCGCTTCTCATACCAGGAGTCAAAGTCTTTCGACTCCGTGCGCACCTCGACGGTTCCGCTCTCGTAGGCTGCAAGCAGCTTACGGATCAGGCGCTTACTGCAGATCATATTCTTGTATTGTGCCGTACGGATATCATCATGCGGCGTGATGGAAAACAGTTCTGTAGCAAACACATTCGGGCTGTCTGCCTTTTCATCGTAGCGGAAGAGATTCAGGTGAAAGCGCGTATCTCCCAGAATGATCGACCAGTTTAAGGGAGAACGTCCCCTGCCGAAAGGAAGATAGCCGCAGTTGCCGTGGAAGCCGAACACGCCGTATTTGAAACGATCCAGCACAGATTTTGGCACCAGCCTCTGCCAGCCCATAGAAATGCCGATATCAAATTCGTTTTCACGCATTAGTTTCTGCGTTTTTTCGTCCGTCAAAAAATAGCTGTCCGCTTCGTGTACGGGAATCCCGTACTTCTCCGTCAGGGCGGACAAACCCTTATAGCCGGAGATCTGATTCTTCTTCGTCACTTCCGGGCTGATCGTGATGACCAGATCCACGGGGCAGATCTCCTCTCGGATGAAATGTATGATATTCTCTGAAGTGTCCTTCACCCCGAATACGATAACCTTGTATCTCATGCTGTATTCCTTCCTTGCTTATTTACTATAACAGTTCAGCCAACGCCCGTTCTATTTCAGATATTCCTTATACCAATCAATAGCAAGTGTTATTCCTTTTTCAAAATCATATTCCGGATCATATCCCAAAAGCGTCCTCGCCTTTGTGATATCGGCGTTGGAATCCCGCACATCTCCGGCTCTGGGCGGGCCGAAGTTCGGCTCCACGGAAACGCCGAGCGCCTTGCAGAGCGCATAGTACACGTCAATCAGATAAAGGCGGCCGCCCGCCCCGATATTGAAAGCTTCCCCCGCCGCCGCAGAATCCGCCTTGCAGGCGCGCAGATTGGCTTCGATCACGTTGTCGATGTAAGTGAAATCGCGGGACTGTCTGCCGTCCCCGTTGATGGTGGGCGTCTCCCCGTGCAGAAGCTGTCGCAGGAATTTGGGGATCACCGCCGCATACATCCCGTTCGGATCCTGCCTGCGGCCGAACACGTTAAAGTAGCGCAGTCCGTAAGTGTCCAGCCCGTACAACGTTTTGTAGAGCCGCCCGTACTCCTCGTCCGCCTTTTTCGTCAAAGCGTAAGGGGAAAGCACATTCCCCTCCCGTCCTTCCTTTTTCGGGAGTTCCGTGGAATCGCCATAGACCGAAGAACTGGAAGCATAGACAAACTTTTTCACGCCGCACTGTCTTGCCGCTTCCATCATGTTGAGCGTCCCGCGGATATTGATCTCCTCATAGAGAAGCGGCATCTCGATGCTTCGGGGCACGCTTCCCCACGCCGCCTGATTCAGCACATAATCCGCGCCCCCGCATGCCTCTTTACAGGTCTCCGGATCCCGGATATCTCCCTTGATAAAGGTAAAACGGCTGTCCCCCGTAAGCGGTTCGATATTCTCGTATTTTCCCGTGGAAAGGTCGTCCAGGCACCGCACGGTATAGCCCATGTCGATCAGTGCCTCGCAGAGATTGGAACCGATGAAGCCTGCGCCGCCGCCCACTAAGAATACGCTGTCTTTGTCAAATGTGATTTCTCTGTAACTCATGTTTTACCTCCCGCAGTATCAGATAAAAAGCCATATAAAACAACGAAAAACCGTATATCATATAACGTGACAGGCACATGATGGTGAGGGACGTCGCGCAGACATTGGCGGCGATAAAAAGAAGCGCCACGCCCATCACGACCGCCGCGCGCAGCGGCTGAGTCTGCCGTCCCGACAGATCCGTCGTTTCCCTGCCTGCCCGCCATGCACGCAAAACTAAGAAACCCGTCAGTCCCGCAGCCGTCAGATACAAAAACAATGCCGCGATATCAAGAAGCGGATGCACCACCGCGATACTCCGCACAAACCCGTTCCAGACAAGCAGGATATAATCATAGAGCCACTGTCCGAAACATGCCGGCAGAAGTTTTTTAATCATCTCTGCCGCCACCTCGTCCGCCTTCAAACTCTGCCCGTAATAATCTTCTCCCCGCGCATAATAATAAGCCGAAAATCCCGCCTCCACAACATCAAATTTGATGCGGTCGTGGCTTTCTTCCAGATGGGCCGCCCGCTCCCCGAAACTGCTGCCGCCGTATCTGTGATTCCATCCGTTCTCCACGCTCTGCGCGTAAAATTGGTCAAAAAACATCTGCCCAAGACTTCCCTCCGGAAAAACCGTCCGGTCTTCCTCGTCGCAGGCGTAGATCACGTTGGTCAGCGTATTCACCTTGCCGTAAGTATTCCCGATAAAATAGCCCGTCACGCCGTAGTTATAGAGATGGACTGCCAAAATGCGCATCACAAAGGCAAAGACAACTGCCGCTATCGGAATAAATAACATTCGATATTTTTTGTTTAGGATCAGTTTGCACCCCAAAAGAAGCGCCGTAAGCAGGATCGTCGTCATCATCTGCCCTCTGGTCATGGAGAGCAGCCAGGCAAAAAGCAGGGAAAACGCCGCGTCCCGCGGGTTCTCTTCCAAAAGCATCCTCAGAAGAAAATAGAGGAAAAAACTGAACAGCGGGAGACACAGCGCCTCGCTCATCACCGAATTTTCCATGAAAATGTGCATCGCCGACACATAGCGCGTCACCAGATGGGGCGCAAGCTGCACCGCTGTAAGAAGCAGTTCCTCCCACAGCCGCAGCCGGAAGCGCGCTGCAAGATACCCCGTGAGCACCCAGATGCCCAAAGCCGCCAAGATCCCCTGCACCGCCGCCGCGACAGGCAGATACCTTTCGCCGCACAGTTTCCGAAACAAAGCCAGAAACAGGGGATACAACGGTTCCCTGTGAATGTGCATCGTGATATACTGCTCGGAATCATTGTAAATACCCACGCCATAACGCAAAAGCATCCCCCCAAAAAAGAGGAGCAGTCCCGCCAGAATGCACCAGGATGAAATTGGAACAGTTTTCTTTTTTACAGTCTCCAATACAGATAGTCCTCTGACTGATAGGCTTTCCGATCCAGTAAGCCCTTGATATCCATCAAAACTTTCCGCTTATGCGACGCCTGATAAAACGCGCCGATCTGCTGCCTGTCAAGTTTCAGGAACGCGTCGTGCGCTACCGCAATGATTACCGCGTCCATATCCCGAACGTCTTCCATATTTTGGAACGTGATCCCATACAGACGCTCCGCTTCCCCCGCGTCCGCCGTAGGGTCCACCACCATAGGCACGATCCCGTACTCCCCGAGTTCCCTGTAGATGTCGATCACCTTGGTATTTCTGGTGTCGGGACAATTTTCCTTGAACGTAAATCCCAGAATCGCCACTTTCGCGCGCTTCACCGGAATATCCGCCTTGATGAGCATCTTCACAAGGCTCTCCGCCACATATCTGCCCATATCGTCGTTGATCCGCCTGCCGGAAAGGATGATCTGGGAGTGATAGCCCAGCTCCTCCGCCTTGTAGGTTAAATAATAAGGGTCCACGCCGATACAGTGACCGCCCACAAGACCGGGCATGAATTTCAGGAAATTCCACTTCGTCCCCGCGGCGTCCAGCACCGCCCGCGTGTCGATATCCATTTTATGGAAAATGATAGAGAGTTCATTCATAAACGCAATATTGATATCTCTCTGGCTGTTCTCAATGACCTTTGCCGCCTCCGCCACCTTGATGGACTCCGCGCGGTAAACGCCTGCCTCCACCACCAGTTCGTAGACCTTTGCAATTACGTCAAGCGTCTCCTCGTCCATGCCCGACACGATCTTTGTGATCGTCTCCAGCCTGTGCACCTTATCACCCGGATTGATGCGCTCGGGAGAATAGCCGATCTTAAAATCCACGCCGCAGATGAGCCCCGACTCCTTTTCCAGGATCGGCACGCAGATCTCCTCGGTCACGCCGGGGTAGACGGTGGACTCAAACACCACGACAGACCCTTTCGTCAGGTTCTGCCCCAGAATGCGGCTTGCGCCCTCCACCGGAGTAAGATCCGGCGTGTGGTCGTCGTTGACGGGCGTAGGCACCGCCACGATGTGGAATTTCGCCTCGCGCAGCTTTTTCGGATCCGCGGTAAAGTCCACCGCCGTGTTTT
The DNA here is from genome assembly GCA_023666335.1 of bacterium. Taxonomy (GTDB): domain Bacteria; phylum Bacillota; class Clostridia; order Lachnospirales; family Lachnospiraceae; genus UBA3282. The sequence continues at coordinate 15,515 of JAMPCE010000032.1, read as the reverse complement.
TGATCACCTCGCCGCCCACCTCGTTCGTGGGATCGATCCCGCTCCGATAAAGCCCGATTTTCTCCGCATTTAAGTCGAAACCCACCACGTCGATCTTCTTCGCAAAAGCTACCGCGATCGGCATTCCCACATAACCGAGTCCCACCAGAGAAAGTTTTTCTTCTCTGCTCACAAGTTTCTCAAACAGGTTCATTTTTTCCTCCATATGTATAACGTATGTTATTTATTCTTGACCAGCTGTCCGACGGTTTCCATATAAGCTGCCGTCACCAGCTTTCGGTCAAATTCCCGCTCCATCTTCTCCCTGCCGAGCCGTCCCATCTTTTCCCGCTCCGCTACGGACAGCGCCAAAAATTTTTCCATCGCCGCGATCAGTTCCTCCGCATTGCCGGGGGTGAAGCCAAAGCCCGTCACGCCTTCCTCGAAAGCCTCCTTACATCCGCTGATGCGGGAGGCGATCACCGGACGTCCCGTCGCCGCGCCCTCGATCAGCGTATTGGACATTCCCTCGTGAAAGGACGCCACCACGATGGCGGACGCTTCTGCCACATAAGGATGCACCTCCGTATGGAAGCCGAGCTGACAGATCACGCCCCGCCTTTCCAGATCGTCCAGAAACGCCTGATAATCCTCGTCGCAGCCTCCAAGAATCTCAAAATGCACCGTATCGCTGTGCAGTTTTTCCGCTGCCGCCGCAAATTCCAGGATGCCCCGCTCTTTCATCACACGTCCCATGAACAGAAAACGGGTGATCCCGTCATCGGGATAAGGTTCATAAGTATGCCTTTGCAGATTGACGCCGGATCCCATAACGAGCCGCTCCGACCTGCCCTTGATCCCATATTTTCGGCACAGATCCCGATTCTCCCGATTCTGAAAAAACACGCATGCCGTATGTTTCAGACCCGTGCGATACAGGCGGACGATCAGTCCCAGAAGCGGACCTTTCTTGTCAAAAGCGCCTCCCATGCCCGTGATCGTCGCAATCTGCGGAATCTTTAAGCCCGCCGCAGCCATCCCGCCGTAGATATTCGGCTTGATCGTGTAGGTGATGACCAGATCCGGCCGCAATTCTTTCATCATGCGCCGATAGCGGAGGTACAGCCTGATATCCTCCAGCGGATTCATGCCCCGCCTGTGGATCGGCGTCTGTATGACTTCGGCTCCCTCCGCGCGAAGTTCGGCAGTCTTCACCTCATCAGGCAGACTGATGAAAACCTGATGTTCCTGTAACAGCGCCTCCACAAATTCATTGCGGAAATCATAAAGACCGCCCGAGGAATTGGATAAGATCAGCACTCTGCTCATCGCTTGCCCGTCCTTTCATTATACCACCTGACGACCCGATACGCATCTACAATATCACAAATTTTTATCCCGTAAGCGTTCTCCGGCGCATCTTCCCGGTAATACAGCCCGTCCCTGTTTTCAAAATACACACTCTCCATACCGAGCTGCATGGGCGCGCGAAAATCTTTGTCCGGATTGTCCCCGATATAGACCAGTTCTTCAAACGGCAGCCCCCATCTGCGCTGCAAGATGCGGAAAGCGATATCGCAGGGCTTGCGAAACTGCGCCCCGCCCAGCTCGTCGGTCACGATGATATCTTCCGCAGGCAGGTCGATCCCCAGCGCTTTCAGTTTACCTCGCTGCCCCTCCGGTCTGCCGTCGGTGATGATGCCGACCCGAATGCCGTCGCCGCGCAGGCGCGCAAGCAGATCCGCTGCGCCCTCATAGAGCGAAATCTCCGGCTCGTGGAACCGATAGGTATGCAGGCAGGCTTCCTTTTCCGTCTCCCGTCCCAGCTTGCGCAGCAATTCGTCGATGGCATTCTTTCCCTCCGTAAAATACTGCCACAGTCTGTCTGCGGCTTTCTCCTCGCCAAGAAACGCTGCAACGGCGCAAAACCCGCTCCTCACATATTCTTTTTCCTCATACAGCGTATCATCCAAGTCAAAAATAACACCTGATATTTTTCTGGTCTTTCCCTCGACCGGACGGCTCTCGCAGGCAATGCGGATGCTCTGGTCAAATCGGCTGTACACCGCCCCGTCCTGTACGCCGCCGCTCTGAAAGCCCGGTTTCTCCCCCAGCAGGAGTCTGAGCGTCATCTCCGCTGAATCCGCTCCCGCTTTCATGCTTAAGGGCGCGCCGCCGCCATAGCGCGGATTGATCTCGATATAATAATCGTCCCCCGTCTCTTTCTGCCGGATGAGCTGTACCGTGATGGGACCGCAGGGCTGAAACTGCCGCACCAGTTCGCGGCATTCCGCAATGATCCGTTCGTCCAGCGCGATCCTAGTCTTTAACACCTCGCCGCTGCGCACGGCAAGCCGCTCTCTGGGCGTGATGTAGATGGGCTCTCCCTCCATATCGCAGAAGATATCCACCGTGTATTCCTTTCCGTCGATATAAGGCTGGATCACGGGATCGCCCACCTTTGCCGCATAGGCGGCAAGCTGTCCCGCGTCTTCCACCTTGTAAGCGTCAATGCTGCTGCTGCCGTCTTTCGGCTTGATAAAACAGGGGTAAGACCCCGCATACAATCTGTAGTCATTTACCGTCTCCGGCGCTTTCAGACCGCAGGCGTGAAAAAAGGCTGTCGTCTTATTCTTGTCCCTGCACAGCCCTATCATATCCGGGCTGCTGATCATGACCCGGACGCCCGCCTCCCGAAACGCTTCTCTGTTTTCCGAGAGCGCGAGAAGATCCGTATCGATCGTCGGAATCACCAGATCGATGCGGTCCCTTTTACAGATCTCCAAAAGCTGCGGGATATAGTCTTTGTCTTTCATCGCGCAGATCTTTCTGCTGTAGTCACAAAAAGCAAGCGCAGGCGCTGTTCCCGCCATATCCGCCCCATACAGTTTGAGTAAAACGCCGAGACGGAATGCCGCCTGATAAAATGCCTGCATCAGTTCCACGCGTCTTCCCGTCCCCGTAAATAAAATACGCAGTTCCCTCATACCCCTCTATCCCTTTCCGTCTCCGTCACTCCCCATAAATTCTTCCATCGTGGCGCTGGTTGCGCTGCTGATCCCCTCACGCTTTAACACCGCCCGAATCGTGCCAAGGAAAATACGCATATCCATCGCAAAGGAAAGTTCCTCCACATAGCGGACGTCATAAGCAAACTTTTCCTCCCAGGTAAGGGCGTTTCTGCCGTTTATCTGCGCCAGCCCTGTAAGCCCCGGTCTCACTTCATGCCTGCGCCGCTGAAACGCATTATAGCGGGGCAGATACCGCACCAGCAGCGGCCTCGGTCCTATGACACTCATGTCACCTTTTAAGATGTTGAAAAGCTCCGGAAGCTCGTCCAGGCTCGTCGCCCGCAGCATCTTTCCGAATTTCGTGAGCCGCACCTCATCCGGCAGAAGTTCTCCCTTTTCATCCCGCGCATCCGTCATCGTGCGGAATTTGCAGAGGGTGAAGATCTTTTCGTCCTTTCCCGGTCTCTCCTGCTTAAAAAGGACCGGGCTTCCCAGCTTCACCCGCACCAGAACCGCCAGCACGAGCAGAATGGGACTGAGCACGATGACGCCGCACAGGGAGAGCAGAAAGTCCAGACATCGTTTGATACCGTTTTTATACATAGATCGTTCCCTCACACATCCCGATACAGGGCATAGTAATCCGTCTCCATATTGTCCGCATAGGCGGTATAAAACTTTTTCGCATCGTCGAGTGCCCGGTTATAGATCCGCTTCCCCAGCGTTTCCTGAAAAAAATCCAGGATCCTCCCCGTGCCGATCACACCCAGCTCCAGATCGTGCTCCTCCTTGAAAAAGGCCGCGATCTCATCGCACAACTGCTTTCTGTCCTTCTCATTTATCATATCCATCTTTTTTGATTTTTCTCCCCATCCGCCAAAACCGACGTGCAGTCTAAAACAGCTCTTTCACCGTACGGATGATCGCCTCCATCTGGGCATCGGTATTCTTGATATCGCTCGGCAGGCACAACCCTCTCTCGAAAACCGCCGCTCCCACGCCGTTTTTGTCATCGGAATCGTGCGGCCAGAAATCGCAGTCCGCAAAAACGGGCTGCAAGTGCATCGGCTTCCAAATCGGTCTGGTCTCCGCATTCAGCTTCTCGTCCAGCGCATCCATTATCATATCAGGTGTTATTCTACTGCTTTTGTCAATCGTCATGCAGGAGAGCCAGTTGTTGGCGTCCCCGTCCGGATTCATGGGGTTCATTTTGATTTCCGGGATATCCGCAAAAGCCTCCTGATACTGCGCATAGATCGCTTTCTTTTTCGCCTTATGCTCCTCCAGATGCAGAAGCTGCCCCCGCCCGATCCCGGCCGTCACATTGCTCATGCGGTAGTTGTAGCCGATCTGCGAATGCTGGTAATGCCGCGCGGGGTCTCTCGCCTGCGTCGCCATAAAAGTAACCCGCTTTGCCGCCTCCTCTTCCGCCGAAAGGAACATCCCGCCGCCGGAGGTGGTGATGATCTTATTGCCGTTAAAGGAATAGATCCCGTACTTTCCGAACGTGCCCGTATACCGCCCCTTGTAGGTGCTGCCCAGAGACTCCGCCGCATCCTCGATCATCGGCGTGCCGTGCGCCTCGCAGATCTCCATGATCTCGTCCAGCTTCGCGGGCGTGCCGTAGAGATGCACACAGATCACCGCCTTGGGGTTCGGATACTTTTCGTATGCCCGTCTTAACGCCTGCGGGGACATATTCCATGTGTCCGGCTCCGCATCAATAAACACGGGCGTCGCATTCTCATACACGATCGGGTTGCAGGATGCCGAAAACGTCAAATCCGAGACAAATACAACATCCCCACGCTTCACCTGAAGCAGCCGCAGCGCCAGATGGATCGCTGCCGTTCCGCTATCGAGCGCCGCTGCATAGCCGCAGCCGGTATACGCCGCCATTTCTTTCTCGAACGCATTCACATTCGGTCCGAGCGGCGCTACCCAGTTTGTGTCAAACGCCTCCTGCACATACTTCTGCTCCTCCCCGTGCATTGTCGGGGATGACAAATAAATCCGCTTTTTCTCCATACTAACTCCTTTTCTTCTCCTTCCATGTATTTGCGAAACGCTTCAAAATACTGAAATAATTGTGCAAATAACATAACCATAAGCAGACCCTTGCAGAGCGTCAGCGCTTAACGAGGTTTGGAGTTGCGCAGCAACTCCCGAGTTTAGCGTCTGTTATGCTCGGAATGGAGCGAAAGCGAGTCTGCGTTGGTTATATTATTTGTACAATCTTAACAATCATAAAGGCATTTCGCAATCAACTATAGTGATACGTCGGCACGATCTTTTGGATCAAAGGCCGGATATCCGAGTTCTCGATCTGGCACTCGTCTTTCAATTCTTTCAACTGCGCGAAAAATTCATGCTCGTCCAACTCAATCGGTTTCCCGATATGAATCATTTTGTTTGCCGTATCTTTCATGCCCTCCTCATCCAGCAAAAGTTCCTCATAGAGCTTCTCGCCGGGACGAAGACCCGTAAACTCGATCTTGATATCCTCCCCCACACGGAATCCCGAAAGTTTGATGAGGTTTTCCGCCAATGTGAGGATCTTTACCGGCTCGCCCATATCCAGCACAAAGATCTCGCCGCCTTTCGCGTAAGCGCCAGCCTGCAGCACCAGCGATACCGCCTCCGGGATCGTCATAAAATAACGGATGATATCCGGATGCGTGACCGTGACCGGACCGCCTGCCGCGATCTGTTTGCGAAACAGCGGGATCACGCTGCCGTTGCTGCCGAGCACATTGCCGAAGCGCACCGCCACAAACTCCGTCTCGTAATGCTTGTCAAATGTCTGGATGATCATCTCGCAGATCCGCTTGCTGGCTCCCATGATATTGGTGGGATTCACCGCCTTGTCGGTGGAGATCATGACAAAGCGCCGCACCCCGCTCATCGCCGCCGCCTGCGCGGTCTTAAAGGTGCCAAAGACATTGTTCTTGATCGCCTCCGTGGGGCTGTCCTCCATCAGCGGCACATGTTTATGGGCAGCCGCATGATAAACGATGTCCGGCTTATATTCGGAAAAGATATAGTTCATGCGGTTGGTATTGCGCACGGAAGCGATCAGCACCACGAGATCCAGCTCCGGAAAATCCGCTTTTAACTCCTGCTGCACGTCATAGACGGAATTTTCGTAGATATCCACGATCACAAGGCGGCTCGGTCTGTGCGTCGCGATCTGTCGGCACAACTCGCTGCCGATGGAACCGCCGCCGCCCGTGACCAGCACGACCTTCCCCTGCACATAGCCGAGAATGGAGTCCATATCCACGGTGACGGGATCTCTGCCCAGGAGATCTTCCACCTCTACGTCCCGCAGCTTGCTGATGTTCACCTCGCCGTTCACAAGCTGGTACATGCCGGGCAGGGAACGGAGTTTGCAGTTCGTATCCTTGCAGATCTCCAGAATGCTGCGGATCTCCGAGCGGGATGCAGAGGGCATGGCGACAATGATCTCGTCCACATCGTAGATGTCGGCGCACTCCACGATCCTGTCCCTGCCGCCGACCACCTTGATACCCTGGATATAACGCCCCCATTTGCCCTTATCATCATCGATGATGCACTTGATGACCATCGTGGAAAAATTGCTGTTCACGATCTCCTTGATGATAACGTTTGCCGCCTCTCCAGCGCCGATCACCATGACGGAGATCTGGTTCTTCTTATTCTGCTGTTTGTGTTTCAGGCTGCGGAAAAAGCGGTAGGAAAAGCGGCTGGCAAAAATGCAGACCACAAGGACAGCCAGATAAGCGGGATAGTAACTTCTCGGCACCGCCTGCGCGGTGATCCTGAAAAATTGCAGACCGATCCCGTCCGCCAGCGTAGAGAGTGTGCAGGCTACCACGATGTTCTGCAGCTCCGTCTCCCCCGCAAAAGCCCACAGACTGCTGTAAAGGCGCATCGCATAGAAAATGACCAGCGAAGCCAGGATATTTAAGGGCAGCATCCTTTCAATGGGGTGCATGAAATGCTGCGGGATAAAATCCAGCCGGAAATCATAGCGCCACAGGATCGCCACATAGCTTGCCAGCACCACACTGATCACATCGTAAAGGATCAGGCATGTCCTTCTGTAAAACAGTTTTACGTTAAAGATCTTTTTCGCTTTTTCCATCGTTTTTTGTTTTCTCAACTTCCGTCAATCGTATTAGGATCTGCTGTCAACCAAAAGCGGACCCATCGCAAGGAGCAATACACAGGCGATCGGACAGCAGGGATGAAAGATCCACTCCGAGAGCCCCGCCACCGCAAACAGGACAAGGATCGCCAGCGGAAACAGGGCGCATTCCCGGTCCGTCCCGTGACGGCGAAAGTAGCGGACCGCTTGCAGAAAGGTGCCCAGCCCCAGCAGCAAAAACACCGCCCCCACCGGAATGCCGTGGTCGTAAGCCACCTGCAGATAGATATTGTGCGCGTGAGCCAGATAATTGCCGTCAGGCTCCATCACGCCCATGTCATCGTGCCCGCGCTTGTCCAATCTATCGAAATACCGTCCAAAAATATATAATCTTCCGTTTGTAAAGGATTCTTCTTCCTCCACAGCCGCCGCCATATCCTCCGCGGACGCCAAAAGGATCTTCGGTCCCAGTTCCAGATAAGGGCTGAGGTACTTGGAACTTCCCTCTTCTTTGCCGCAATAGAGGAAAGCATCCAGGCTCTTCTCCTCGGGAACCCCCAGAATCTTGATCTGGAAGACCTGAATAAAACGCTCGATCGTGATATAGTAAATAGAATCCATATCCCTGCCGTGCACGATCTCTGAGGGGATATCCTCGATCTCATGCAGGCGTACATCCGCCGCCGCCGCGGGAATCGTCCGCTGCGCCGTAAAGACCACGGGAAAACTCACAAGGACCGCGAGCGCCATCATACCAAGACTTTTCAAAAGGCGCAGCCACTTCTGCCGGACATTAAACTCTTTTCCCGCAAAGAACGCCGCGGGAATCGCCACCACCGCCATAGCAAGCGAGGCAAGATACCCCGTCCGCGAAAGCGTAAAGAACAGATACATGGCGGAAATGCCAAACAGCGCAAGTTCCTTGTAGACCCCTGCCAGATACGGTCTTTTCCGATAAGCGTCCAGAAATTTGATCAGCGCCGCGCAAAATACCAGCGCCAGATACACCGCCGAGATCGTCACCGTGTGGAAATGGAAAGGATACCGATAATACCGAAAATACATATAAGGTCTGTGCAGCAGGCAGTATCCGACCGTCGCCAGAAAATGAAACAGCACCCCGTTTACGATATTTTTCAATAACATCTGTTTTTTAATTCCTGCCGCCGCCATCCGCAAATAGCAGAGAGTAAAACAGCAAACCAAAAAGATCGGCCATCCTCTCGTGTTCCGCCTGAGAATGAGGAGTGCGAAAAAGCCGCCCACCAGCAGACCGTAAAGCGGCGATATCCCGTGGATCTCCCGCTTCCATAGGATCCGCAGCGTATTTAAGATCACAAAACCCGCAAGGACGCCCGCCCAGACCGTCAGTTTCAGCGCCAGCACTTCCAGTTCCTCCGGCGCGGCTTTTCCCGCGATGGCAGCGGTATCGTTCAAAACCGCCAAGGCATTCCGATAGTACATCGGCCCTGCGACCGCCGCCGCTACAGCATAGAGAAGATTTACCGGCCACAGGATCTCCTTTTTCCGATACGTCACAATCAGCGCCAGCGCAAAGAAGATGAGCGTCTGACGGTAAGCCACTGTATGATGGATCTCATAGAGGGCGTTCATATAGTTGCAGCAGCCCCAGATGGCGCCCGCAAACATAAGAGATTGCAAATCGCCGCGCCACCTCTCCCGCACCACCGCAAGGACCGTCCGATCCGTGGCGATCCCCGTGCGGTCATGGTTCACCGCATAGAGCGCCGCCGCCGTCAAAAGAAGCACCCCTGCCTCATAAAACGCGATGGAATACGGATCCGTCGTAAACAGATGCAGGGGCCAGACTGCTATAACCGCCGCCACACCCGCCGCCGCGATCAGCGGATTGCAGACGATCCGCACGGCTCTCTCTACCGTGAGCAATCTGTTCTTTTCCGGATACTTCGCATAATAGCGCCCGCTGAAAAACGTCGTGAAAATGCCCGCCAAAAGGACGACCGCCGCCAGAAGCAGGGTCTTTTCTTTGCGCAAAGGCACTTCGTACACATAATCCGCGATCATACACCGTTCCACATCCTCCGCGCCGTCATAATAGACCGCACCGATGTAGAGATTGTATCCCTCGCCCGTATTATCCGCGTAAGCCACCCGAAATTCCGATTCCACGCCCTGGAGCAGGATATAGTAGTCCCTGCCCACCTCCGTGTCAATGTTTACCTGAATCCTGCAAATGCCGGGAAGTTCTGTCTCCCCGATCTCTATGATCTGCTGCATGAGCGTCTGCATGGAGCCGTCCCGGAGTACAAAATTAAACGTTTCTCCTTTCGTCCATTCCGCCAGATAGATCTCGACTTCCTGCAATCTGTCGTACTGCGCGATAAAACGCTGCTGCACTACTTTATTCTCATTGACCGGTTCGGACAATGCGAGCTGCTCTCTACCGCTTCCGCTGCGCACTTCCTCGTGGATGAGGCGCAAAGGCCACAGTGTGATCAGAACGCACGCTGCCAGAATCCATACGATCCCACAGATCGCCTGTCTCTTGTTGATGATTCGATTCATGGTTTTCCTCTTGTCATAATGTTCCACTTGACATTATCTTTTAGTTTACCACGAACGGACAATTTTTACAACCGACGGCATCATCGGCGGAAACGAATCCGCTCGATGATGCCGGAAAGATGTGCTTAAGAGGTGCGTGCCACCCAGCGATAGATGCCTTTCCAGATATCCATAATGGAACGGGTTCCGATTTTAAAACTTACGGTTTTGCTCCCGCCATAATCATGGATACCTCGGAAAGTCACTTTTGCAGTTCCCTTGTTCACATTTTTGACATAGCTTCCCGGAACGACTTCAATGTCCCTGCCAAGAACGAGTTCTTTTTTCGTACCGTCAAGCTTGATAAAGACTTTTCCTGACCTAAACTGATCCTGCTGCGTAATCAAGATAGGACTTCCGGTATAATCCTGATTGTTGATCTGGATCGTTGCTTTGGCGATATCGCGGCCTTTTTCTATGATCCGATAGGTTCCGGATGCTTCACCGCCCGCATAGATTCCCTTTCCTTTTACCGTGATCTGAATGACCGAGCCTGCCGGAACAACGGCTTTTTCATCCAATGCCTGATTCTCCGCTTCGGAAGCCGCCGGGTTTTGCACTTACCGCCTTATCCTTCGCCACAATGCTGATCCCGTTCTCGTTAGTCAGCGCTTTCGCAGCAATGGTAAACTTCACACTCTTAGAGCCTTTATAATTTCCCTTTCCTGTGATGGTTGCCGTGGGCGCCTTCGCATCCGCCGCCTGACCGAGTTTTTTATTAGGGTAGAATAGCTTCCGGCCTGTACATCTTTTAAGACAATATCAACATCATCCCCGAGCTTCTTTGAAAGAATTTTGAACGTGCATTTCTTTGTCCCGATATATCCGCCGCTTGCCAATCCGGTATATATGACCGTCGCCGTCCCGGTCTTCTCCCGTTCCGATCAAGGTGACAACTCCGGTCCCTGCATCCGTATTTACGCCCCAGTCTGCCGTATAATCGCTGTTTTCAGGCAGAACGGTATTTTTATATTTCACGCTGAACCCGGTCTGTACGATCTGTTTTCCCGTCCAAGGCATATTTCGAATGCCTTTTATTGTCACCTTATTCATGGAGATCTGCTTTGCGCTCTTACTGATCGTCAGCGTGAGCCGGCGTTCCCCTCTAAAATTATTCTTGCCCGCAAGTGTCAGAGAATAGTTCTGCGGCTCCTTAAATGTAGCTGCATCCACCTTCGCATTGTCATACTCCGGAATGGAATAATCCGTACCATATTTTAATGTCCTGCCATTCCATACCAGTTTGGGAACCGGCGTCTGCTTTTTGCCCGTATAAGTGACAGTCATGTCATCTGCTTCAAATGCGTTCCCCGCAATATCCGCCGGTTCTATCCTGAAATAGACGATCTTTTTCCCCGAATAGTTCCCTTTCATCTGAATGATGACCTGCGGCGCCTTGTTTGGATCAAATGTGCCTGTCTTTACGCTTTTCCCGGTCTTTTTCAAGTTTTCCTCAAAAGCCTGATAGTCCGCGTCCGTATACGTATAGGCGGCTTTATTGTTTTTGTAAGAAACCGTGTAGTCCGCCTTCTCCTGTAAGCGGCGGCTTCGGTCATATAACCGTAAGGACTGCTTTATATTTGACCCTGTATAGATACCGTCTTCTGCTCCTGCCGCCCATATTCCGTCGGGAATCATGCCGTCTTCCGGAATGTCCTCCTTCGGTACATCCCCGATCTGCGTCGGGTCGATATAAAATTCTATTTCATAGGGCGCCTGCATGGCATTGCCCGCCGTGTCTACCGCATATACCGAGCAGGTATGCGCTCCGGCCGCAAGTTCCTCCTCCACCTGATAGACAAACGCATTATAGGCTTTGTTATAATATTTACTAAAATCTGCTCCGCCTATCACTTCCACGCCATCCAGCTTCATGGAAAATTCCTGAAATCCGCTGTTCTCATGAAATACCGCCGTAATGACCGGCTTATTCGTATTTGTGGATACCCGAAGTTCTTTTACCGTCGGCGCAGCGCCGTCCGTTGCAAGGACATACTGTCCGGGTTTTGTGATCTCTGCCGAAACCGCCTTGTTCTCCTGATCGATCACGCCGCCGATACATACATATCCGTACACATCTTCCGAATATCTGTAGATTTTTATATCATCCGCCTTCGTTTCATCGAGACCTGCGCTCTGCAGCATCTCCTCCGTATATCCAAGCGTCAGGGTAAGCGGATTTTCCGAATAATCCGCGATTTCATTTTCCGCATTGTCCGTCACATAGACATAATACGGCTCGCCCAACGTATTGGCATGATATTCGCCCGCATATGTCTGGGTCTGATCCGCCGCGCGCCCTGTACTCTGCATACTGTAAGCCGTGATCTCATAACTGTAAAGCGATGAAGGAGCGGCATTCTCATTTTTTAATGCCATGATATGTACAAACCATTCGTCCGCCGCATCGGAAACGCTCTGCTTTACTTTTGCTAACTTATTTTCGATTCCCGCTTTGACAGTTCCGGATACCTCCGCCAGAAAACTGCCCAGATATTCCGCCGCCGCCTGGATCGGCTCTCCGATGATCTGCGTGATGCTGTAAGCATTCTTTTCTACTTCATCGGCAATCTCGTTTGTATTCGAGACATATTTCCGTCCTGCCTCATAAGTCCCGTTTTCCGTCTCATATCCGCAGGAGGAAACGCCTTCCAGACCAACGCCCGCCTCTAAACCCAAACCGGCTCTTAAACCCAGATTCAATGCGACTTCAAGGCTCTTTTTATCGGTTTCCATCTCTGCATAATTGCCCTGAATTGGCGAAGCATCCAGCTTTTCAAACAATTCCTGCTGCGCATCCCCAAAGATATAGTGCGTGGAACCGGCGATAAAATTCCCTACTGCCTGAATATTCGCCTGAAGCTGTTCCACCGTATCCCTGTCATAGGAGACCGCGAAAGATTCGACCAAACTGCTCCCCAATACAGCGGCGCCGCCCGCTGTCTCTTCTTCTTTTTTTACCGTAAACTCCTGAACCCGGCCCGCCGCATCATAATCCGCGATGATATTCAAACCGGCGTTCACCGATTCGGAAAAAGCATTTGTCTCAAGGCCTGCGATGGAAACATAGCCGAGTCCTCCGGTCTCGCCAACCTCATATCCGAAAGCGGTATTCCGCGTGGCATCCGTCCTGTTCCGGGTCACTGCGTAGCTGATCGTCTGCTCTGTGCCTAAGGTTGCCAGCCTCCCTTCCACGCAGTCGCCAAACTCTACGCCAAGAGCATCTACGCCTGCTTCCATCGCAAGAACCGTGCCGTACTGTTCCCGGTTATAGGAAGATAGCCCCGCCAGTTCTGACAGTCTCAGCAGCATCATGTTGCCGCCTGCCTGCGCCTGCGTCGCCAGCATGAATTTTCCGATCTCTTTTAACTGTTCCGGATCTGTGGGATCGTAATTGTCCAAAGTCAATCCGATCCCGACGCTTCCGCCTGGGCCACGCCCACGCTGGCGCCGACTCCAGCGCTTAGACTGCCGCTGAGCGTCCCCTCTACGCCAAGTTCCCATTCCTGCGTAAAACTTAAAGGGATGACGGTAACGTTCATCGTTACGTTATAATTCAGTTTCTCCGACGCAGACTGATGATCTTTGTACATCGCCACCGTTTTCAGGGTGTGCTGTTCCGCCTGACCGGACGTATTCTCAAGAAGCGGGCTTTTGACCGTAACCAGTCCGTTCTCGTCGGAATGCGCAGACAAACCATTGATTCCGTCGAAGCTGTATTTTAGATCCGTATCTTTCAGGACATTGCCCTCGTTATCTTTGAGGATGAAATTCGCGTAGGCATGACCTTTTTGATTGATGGTGATGTCATTTTTGACGATGTCTGCGGGGGCGGAGGAGGATGCCGGGAATTGTACTTTGTAGGGGGTGTTCTGCGTGCCGTAATATCCATTTCCTATTTGACCATAACTATTACTCCCCCACATATACAGACTGCCGTCTTTTGTCACTGCCGCACTGACACTGGTTTCCAAACTAATATCCGCTACATTATCCAACACCTTTAGCGGCGTCAGCTGTACTCCTCCTGACTCTCCGTTTCCTATTTGACCACGATCATTAAGCCCCCATCTATACAAGCTGCCATCTTTCGTCACTGCTGCGCCAGCGCCACTCACTAAGCTGACGTCAACCACATCATCTAATATCTTTATTGGAAGAAGCTGACACTTTTCTAAAGCAGATCCGTATTCACCTCCGTGTCCAAGTTCGGCGCCTAAGTTCGCTCCCCACGTATACAGGCCGCCATCTTTTGTGATTGCTCCGACAGTATATCCTTCATCTTCGTCGCGATACGCAGCCTTCACCACAGCGGTATCCGCCACATCCGACATTGCCCTCGGCTGTAACGCGTCTGAAAAAACGCTGCCAATCTCGACGGAATCATCGGTATCCTCCGTGGACACTTCCTCTTCATCCTCCACGTTTTCCGCTTCCCCGGATTCCTCGGCTTCCTCCTCATCATCCGACTGACTGCTGTCTTCTCCTTCTGCTTCATCCGAAGGATCCGCCGCATCCGCCTCGTCAGAGCCGCTTGTTTCATCCGGGTTCTCCGCCGTCGTATCGGAACTGCCTGTCCCGCTCGGATCATCCGCCGTGTCGGTATTGTCTTTCTCATCTGTACGATCTGTTTCACCATTGCCGTCAGGAATCTGCGTTTCCGCTTCCGCCACGTTTGTTTCCGCCGCAGATGCCGTCAGTCCCTCCTACGGTTTATCCGATTTCGATTTTCCATCTGTATTATTTTCGACGATTCTACGGTATATAAGGATCAATTGTTCGATAATATATATTCGTAACTGCGTTATTGAATTTCAACAGCTAAAAACCGTAATTTTTCGCTGTAATTTACCTTAATCAGTTCTCCTTTATATGTATAGCTATATTCCGCCTGAACCGTTGCGGTGATGCAAAAATGAGGAGCCGTCAGATAGAGCGAAGCTTTTTCTCCCTCAACCTCTTCAACAGACTGCGGCTGCATGGATAAGTCCATGTCCACATTTGTCCTTTGTGCCGCTTTCACACTCTTAAAGAGATATCTCGGAGCTCTTTCCGTTTCATAATACCTCATGAGATAGGGATAAATATCCAGTAAAATTCTGTTTTTTTGTATATCCGGATCATCTTCCTGTACGATCACTTTGTATTTTTTCCCGTCCAGTTCATAGTACAGATTTCCTCCGTATGCACAGGACAAATAAAAGTGCGCACCATCTTTTGCATACACTCTTTCGACCTTTTCTAATGTTGTTTTTATTTCCACCGCGTTCATCTTTTCTTTCCTATTTTGCAGGCGTTAGCATGGCTTTTTGCCTGCTGAGGTTCTTTGATCGGAAAAGTATAATACTTTTTCAGCCATTTTTCAAGGCTAACCTAGCACTTTCGCATTTGACTGTCTTGTTGTAAAAAAGGACTGCCTCTTGCAGTCCTCTTTCCATATTTCATATTCCGCAGATTTTATCATATACCAAATTCCCGAAACAGCGTTTCCCTGTAAGCTTCATCCGTTGTCGAGCGCACCAGATCTTCCTGTCGGTTTTCCTCCATTAAAAGCTGTATCAAACGATTCAACTTTTCTATACCTTCTTCTATACCTTCCTCTCGACCTTCCCCGCGGATCGTCCGCTCATATTTCTCCGCATCAAATTCCTCCAACAGCATCCCTAACACCTCCGCACGGTTTTGTAACAGGAACTCCTTTAAGATCCCGTTTTTGATACAGTAGTCGATTGCCTGATCCAAAGCCGCCTGCAAATCTTTCGTCGTACGCATGAAGTCCCTTGTCACAGCGACCAGTTTTGAGTATT
>JAMPCE010000031.1 GCA_023666335.1 bacterium | reverse complement strand
GTCTGCCGCTTTTTGAACGCCTATCTCACGGAACATACCTTTAAGCTGATCGAGACGGCGGCGGAGCGGACGGCGGAGGCTCTGCTCTTACAGTTTCCCCATGTGAGGGAAGTCGTGTTGGAACTCAAAAAGCCCGAGGCGCCGATCCCGCTTCCTTTTGGGATGGTATCGGTCAGGATCCGGCGGGGCTGGCGGCGCGCCTATATCGCCTGCGGGTCCAACATCGGCGATCGGAAAGCCCATCTGGAGGCGGCGGTGGCGGCTATGCGGGATGATGAACGCTTCCGCGTGGTACGGGTCTCGGATTGGATCGAGACGACGCCCTACGGCGGCGTGGAACAGGCGGACTACCTAAACGGCGCTGTCGCCGTCGATACCCTCTATCCGCCGGAAGTGCTGCTCTACCGCCTGCAGGAGATCGAGCGCGCGGAGGCAAGGGAGCGCAAAGAGCGCTGGGGACCGAGAACGCTCGATCTGGATATCCTTTTGTATGAGGGCGTCGTGACGGCGGAAGAGAAACTTACCATACCCCACCGCGATATGAAAAACCGTGATTTCGTGCTGCTGCCGCTCGCGCAGATCGCTCCGTATGAGAGACATCCCGTGTTTGGCAGATCGGTTTTGGAACTTTTAGAGGATGTGGAACAGAACGGAGAAAAACATGTGTTATTAAATTGAGACGAAACGGCAGAAATAAGAAGACCCGGAATACCCGGGTCTTTTGCTTTTTACGTCACTCTGTCAGATTTTCCAGAGCCGCCTCTCTGGCGGCATCAAAAGTGGTCACGTTGACGGGACCGTATGTGTAGGTACGGTAAACGGGGACGCTCTCGTTAAAGGTGTTAAAGTACACATACTCGGAGGTGATGTTGATATTCTGGTAGATGCCCTCCCGCACGAGTTCCTGCGAGCTGCCGTCCGTCCGCATCCGTTTCAGGGCGGGAGAGTCCGCCGAGCTCACCTGATAGTAGATGTAGCTGTCGTAGACGTTGAACATATCAAGGCGTTCATTGGTCAGCACCTCAACCACCTGGTCGGTCATGTTGTAGCGGCAGAGGCGGTAGTTCTCCGAGATGTCCATATAGTACACATAATTTCCCTGTACGATGGGATTCCAGAGATCGCCCTGCCAGACGAGGGAAGAGCGGTCGGTGCGCACATCCAGAGCGTACAGATAGTGGTCGCCGTCCGTGCCGTTATAATAGATCCTGCCGCCCGTAAAGCAGTTGGGATTGATGATCTTTTCGGCGACAGTCTGCTGGTCGGTCTTGTCGATCCTGATCTTGTCAAGAGAAGTGCCGTTTTCACTGTTGTAAGTCTCATAGTAGAGATAATTGCCGCAAAGCTGCATCGTCACGATGTTGCAGCGCCCGAGTCCGGCGGTGTTCTTTCCGTTTTTTTCGCTGCGGTAGATGCCCGCGCTCTGTCCCATATAGCCGAGCCCCGAGCCGCTGCCGCTTTCGCTGGTCATGTAGTAGTAGAGGTATTTTCCGGCGGCATTGATGTAGGAGACGGAGTTGCCGTCCAGTTTCACCATGTCCGTCTCATCCGGATTCATGGAATAGAGCGCGTAATTGTCGTATGCGTTTGCAAAATAGACACGGTCGTCCGATTCGCAGAAATATCCGCCGTTATTCAGATTTCCGGGCGTGTTTCCCGCCGTGTCCGGATCATTTTCCGGAATACGTCCGGTGAAAGTCAGAAGAAGAACCAGGCCTATTATAAAAACAGCCGCTATTGATATGATCAGGATATTCTTTTGTTTGGACGTCATGCAGTCTCCCTCCCGAAGCGCTCGTTACATATTACTATTATATCGACAATCCTGCTTGCTATCAAGAGAAAATTGGGGTAAACTTAGGGGGTAACGAATGCGAAAGGACAGGGAGCGGATGGATTTACTGGAATTGCGGGAAAAACTGGATCAGATCGACGAAAAGATCGTGGCGCTCTACGAGGAGCGCATGGAGATATCCTCTCTGGTGGCGGATCATAAGATCGAGACGGGGAAAAAGGTGTTTGACAGGGCAAGGGAGGAGCAGAAACTGGAGAAAGTGCGCGCTCTCACCCACAATGCCTTTAACGCGCACGGCGTGCAGGAACTGTTTGAGCAGATCATGTCCATGAGCAGAAAGCTCCAGTACAATAAACTGGCGGAGGCGGGGAGCATCGGCAGACTTCCCTTTATCGGGGTGGACAGGCTGGAGACGGAAGCAGCCAGAGTGGTCTTTCAGGGAGCTGAGGGCGCTTATTCCCAGCTTGCGATGCAGCGCTATTTCGGAGAATCGGTAAAAAACTTTCATGTGGATACGTTTCGGGACGCCATGACGGCGATCGAGGAGGGGCGGGCGGATTTTGCGGTGCTGCCCATAGAAAACTCCACGGCAGGCGTCGTGAGCGAGATCTATGATCTTCTGGTGGAGTTTGAGAATTATATTGTGGGAGAGCAGATCATAAAGATCGAGCATTGCCTGCTGGGACTGCCGGGGACGGACATTTCACAGATCCGAACGGTGTACTCCCATCCCCAGTCGCTGATGCAGAGCGCGCGGTTTCTTTCGGCGCACGAGGACTGGAAGCAGATCAGCCTGAAAAACAATGCCTTTGCCGCTCAGAAAGTAAGCCGGGAGGGGGATAAGACCCAGGCAGCCATTGCGGGGGCGCAGGCGGCGAAGACCTACGGTCTGGAGATCCTGAAACAGGGCGTGAACCAGGCGGAGAATAATTCCACCCGCTTCATCATTGTGACCAATCAGAAGATCTTTCGGAAAGATGCGAAAAAAATAAGCATCTGTCTGGAAGTGCCCCACGAGAGCGGTTCCCTCTACCATATGCTGTCCCATTTCATTTACAACAATCTGAATATGACAAAGATCGAGAGCCGCCCCATTGAGGAGCGGGATTGGGAATATCGGTTTTTCATTGATTTTGAGGGGAATTTCATGGACGGCGCGGTCAAGAATGCATTAAGGGGCTTGCGGGATGAAGCGCGGAATATGAGGATTCTCGGGAATTACTGATGCGCGAAAAGAACTTCTAATCGCTCACAGCAAGGGCTGTTTCGCGAAGAAGTTCTAAATTTCGCGCTGGAGAATGCCAAAAGACGGCATTCTCCGCATGTTGTGGAGGTTTGAAACAGATGAGAGAAGAGGAATTGATTGTATATAAGGAATTTACGGACGGGGATATCCTGCGGGACGTCGTCTGGCTGATGGAGCATTACCGCTCCGGGGACGGCAGGGCGAGACCGCTCTTTTACAAGTGTATGCACAGGCTGTCCGAGCAGGCGGCGGACCACGGGTTTTACGGGAACCTCTGGCACTGTTATCTGACCAATCTGCTGGTGAACAATGAGAACAGCTACAGCATGGCATGCGAGATGCGGGGCGAGGTCGAGGGCAGCATAGGCGAATTGGCGCTCCATGACATCGCTATCTTTAAAGAATTTTTCGACTATGATTTCACGGAGATGATGGAGGTCTTAAAGGCGCCCGAGTTTGCCGTGATCTTAGATTACGCGGGACCCTCCGAGGACAGCAGGATCTACAATCGGCGTATCCGCGACCGCATCTGCACGCTGGCGCAGCATTTTAAGGCGGATGAAACGGCAGCTGCCATGAAAGCGACGCTCACACAGTTTTACAGGGAGTACGGCGTGGGGGATCTGGGGCTGCACAAGGCGTTTCGGGTGGAGCATACGGAGGGCGGCGCAAAGATCGTGCCGATCCGCAACATCACGCATGTCTATCTGGACGACCTTGTGGGGTACGAACTTCCCAAGCAGAAACTCCGCGAGAATACGGAGGCTTTTGTGGACGGCAGGCGGGCGAATAACTGCCTTTTGTTCGGTGACGCCGGAACGGGAAAGTCCTCCTGCGTAAAAGCCATCGCGAACGAATATTATGAAAAGGGTCTGCGTATCATTGAGATGTACAAGCATCAGTTTCAGGACTTAAACGCCGTGATTGCGCAGATTAAGAACCGCAACTATAAATTCATCATCTATATGGACGACCTGAGCTTCGAGGATTTTGAGGTCGAGTATAAGTATCTGAAAGCGCTCATTGAGGGCGGGCTGGAAAAGAAGCCCGGAAACGTGCTGATCTATGCGACTTCCAACAGACGCCACCTGATCCGTGAAAATTACAGCGACAAGGCGGACAGACGGGAGGAGGATATGCACGCGGGGGATACGGTGCAGGAGAAGCTGTCTTTGGCTTACCGCTTCGGCGTGACGATCTTTTTCGGGGCGCCGGATCAGAAGCAGTTTCAGGAGATCGTAAAGACATTGGCAGCCCGCAACGGTCTGCATGTGCCGGAGGAGGATCTGCTCCTTTTGGCGAATAAGTGGGAGCTTTCCCACGGCGGACTCTCCGGCAGGACGGCACAGCAGTTTATCGATTTCTTATTGGGGCAAAGCAAGCAGAACGTTTGATCGCTCACAGCATGGGGACGAAGATGTTCTATGTCCTGCTTTGTGAAAGGCGGATTACTGTATATGAAAACATTTGCGGCGATAGATGTGGGCTCGTATGAGCTTGCCATGAAAATATTTGAGATCTCGTCAAAGGACGGTCTGCGGGAGATCGACCATATCAGGCATCGCATCGATCTGGGGACGGATACTTACGCCACGGGGAAGATCAGCTACGACAGGGTGGACGAGTTGACGGGTGTGCTGCGGGATTATCGCAGTATCATGAAGAGCTATCGGGTGGATGATTATGTGGCTTACGGCACCAGCGCGATCCGCGAGACGGAGAATACCGCGATCGTCCTGGATCAGATCGCCCAGCGGACAGGCATCCGCATCGAAGTGTTGAGCAATTCCGAGCAGCGTTTTCTGAATTATAAGGCGATCGCTTCCAGAGGCGCTTTTAACCGTGTCGTTGAGAAAGGGACAGCCATCGTGGATATCGGCGGCGGCAGCATTCAGATATCGCTCTTTGAAAAGGACATTCTGGTCACGACGCAGAATATGCGGCTGGGCGTATTGCGCCTGCAAGACAGGCTGGACCGCTTAAACATCAGCCCCAGACAGTATGAGGCGATCCTCGACGAACTGGTGAGTTCGCAGATTGCAGTATTCAAAAAACTGTACATGAAAGATCGACAGATCGAGAACATCATCGTGGTGGACGACTACATTTCTTCTATTATGGGAAAGAACGTGGAGGGACTGGAAAAGAGCAGCGTGGAGGCTCCCGCCATAGAACGGTTTCTGGAGCGGATCCGCACAAAATCCAGTCAGCAGGCGGCAAAAGCCCTGGATATGCCGGAGGAGAGCGTGCCGCTTCTCTATATTTCGGGTGTGCTGATCAGCAGGATCGCCCGGATGATGGATGCGCATATGATCTGGGCGCCGGGCGTTGCGCTCTGCGACGGCATGGCATATGAATACGCAGAAAAGCATAAGATCATCAAAGAGGAGCATGATTTCGAGCAGGACATCGTAGCCTGCGCCCAGAATATCAGCAAGCGTTATATGGGAAGCCGCCGCAGAGGAGAGACGCTTGAGAAGATCGCCCTGACGATCTTTGACAGCATGAAAAAGGTGCATGGACTCGGAAGACGGGAGAGACTGCTTCTGCGCATCGCCACGCTCCTGCATGACTGTGGCAAGTACATCAGTCTGGTGAATCTGGGAGAGTGTTCCTACAACATCATCCTCTCCACGGAGATCATCGGTCTTTCCCACAAAGAGCGGGAGATCGTGGCGAACGTGGTAAAATACAATCACATGGACTTTGACTACAGGGAAGTGATGGGCGCAAGCGATGCGATCGACAGGGAGGCTTACCTGACCATTGCGAAGCTGACGGCGATCTTAAGAGTCGCAAACGGACTTGACCGCAGCCATAAACAGAAATTCAAGGACGTAAAAGCTGTTCTGAAAGAGCGGGAGCTTGTCATCACCGTGGAGGATACGGTGGATATTACGCTGGAAAAGGGACTGTTTACGAAGCGTTCGGACTTTTTTGAGGAGGTCTACAGCATCCGTCCCGTGATCAGACAGCACGAGGGAAGGAGACCGTAACGGATATGGCGCAGAAAGTTGATTTTTCCGAAGACCAATATTATACGAACCGAGAGTTGAGCTGGCTCCTCTTCAACGAGAGAGTGCTTTCGGAGGCGCGGGATAAGCAGCTTCCGCTGTTTGAGCGCCTGAAATTTTTAAGCATCACGGCTTCCAATCTGGATGAATTTTTTATGGTGCGCGTGGCGTCCTTAAAAGATATGGTGAACGCCGGATACAAGAAGCGTGATATCGCGGGGATGACCGCCGTAGAGCAGCTTTCTAAAGTGAATGAAAAGACGCATGAGCTGGTGAACAGGCAGTACACCACCTATAACCGTTCCATCCTCCCGCAGCTGTCGGCAAACGGTCTGCATCTGGTTTCTCACCACGAGGATCTGACGAAGGAGGAGGCAGCCTATGCGGACAGTTATTTTACGGACAATGTCTATCCGGTGCTCACGCCTATGGCGGTGGATTCTTCCAGACCTTTCCCGCTGATCCGCAACAAAACCCTGAATCTGGGGGCGCTCGTGACGAAGAAAAACGGGGATGGGGAGCTGGAATTTGCTATGGTGCAGGTGCCGGGCGTCCTTTCCCGTCTGGTGGAACTTCCGGCACAGGGGGAGCGGCGGCTCATCCTTTTGGAGGAAGTGATCGAGCGCAACATCCATAAGCTTTTTTTGAATTATGATATCGTGTGCAGTTATCCGTTTCGTATTATGCGGAATGCCGATCTCTCCATCGAGGAGGAGGAGGCGGAGGATCTCTTACAGGAGATTGAGAAGCAGTTAAAGAAGAGACAGTGGGGGCAGGTGATCCGTCTCGAGGCGGAGGAGGGGATCGACAGCAGGCTCTTAAAACTGATCCGAGAGGAACTTTCCATCCAAAAGGAGGACATCTACGCGATCGGCGGACCGCTGGATCTGACGTTTTTGATGAAATTGTACGCAATGGACGGGTTCGACCACCTGAAAGAGCACGCCTATCTGCCGCCCCAGCCTGTGCCGGAGCTTCCGGAGGACGCCAATGTCTTTGAGAAGATCAGGGAGGGCGATATCCTGATGCACCATCCTTACCAGAGTTTTGAGCCGGTGGTGCGCTTTATCAGGCTGGCGGCAAAGGATCCGGACGTCCTTGCCATCAAGCAGACGCTTTATCGGGTCAGCGGCAATTCCCCCATCATCGCCGCATTGGAGCAGGCGGCGGAAAACGGGAAACAGGTCTCCGTTCTGGTGGAATTGAAAGCGAGATTCGATGAGGAGAATAACATTGTCTGGGCGAAAGAGTTGGAAAAAGCGGGCTGTCACGTCATTTACGGGTTGGTCGGCTTAAAGACGCACAGTAAAATAACACTTGTTGTTAGACGGGAGGAGAACGGTATCCGCCGCTATGTGCATCTGGGAACGGGAAATTATAACGATTCCACGGCAAAGCTTTACACGGATGTGGGTTACTTTACCTGTTCGGAGATGATCGGGGAGGATGCGACGGCGGTGTTTAACATGCTGTCGGGCTACTCGGAGCCGAGGAGCTGGAACCGCCTTTCCCTTGCCCCGTACTGGCTGAAAGACCGCTTTATCAGCCTGATCGAAAGGGAGCGGGAGCACGCGGAAGCGGGGCGGCCCGCGCGGATCATTGCCAAGATGAATGCGCTCTGCGATAAGGAAGTGATCGTGGCGCTCTACGAGGCTGCGGCGGCGGGGGTGAAGATCGACCTCATCATCCGCGGGATCTGCTGTCTGCGCGTGGGCATCGACGGCGTGGGGGACAATATCACGGTGCGCTCCATCGTGGGTAATTTTCTCGAACACGCCAGGATCTTTTACTTTGAAAACGACGGCGTGCCGGAATATTACTGCGCGAGTGCGGACTGGATGCCGAGAAATCTGGAACGTCGGGTGGAGATCCTTTTTCCCATCGAGAAGCCTGCCTTACAGGAGAAACTGTGGCACATCCTGCAAAGCCAGTTGAAAGACACGGTGAAAGCGCATGTTTTACAGCCTGACGGCAGTTACGGGAAAGTTGACAGGCGGGGAAAGGAACTGTATAACGCGCAGCTTGCTTTCTGCGGGGAAGCGGCGGAGGCGGCGAGAGAGAAGAGCGGGGCGGTGCATAAGAGGGTGTTTATTCCGAAGACGCACCATGTAGATGGCAATACAGACGTTTAGGATTAACATATCCAACGCAGACCCGCTTGCGCTCCGTTCCGGACGTAATGCCGAGCCTGCGAAGCAGTGCTCGAGTGGTTAATTCCGCAGGAATTTACCACATTTGCAAGAGTCTGCTTATAGATATGTTAATCCTAAGCGCCGTTGACATAGTCGGCGCAGACGTGATTGCAATTCGGATTTTTGAAGCGTTTTGCGATTGCATGCCGTCTTCGTGCCCGCGTATTGGAAAGGAGTGTTTGCGGAATGAAGATGTATTTAGCTTCGGGGTCGCCGAGGAGAAAGGAATTACTCAGGCAGGTCGGGCTGGACTTTACGGTGATGCCGAGCGACGTGGAGGAAGTGATCACGAAAGAGAAGCCGGACGAGGTGGTGGAGGAGCTTTCCGCGCAGAAAGCGGCGGATGTCTGTGAAAAGCTGTGTGCGGCGGGAGAGGAAGACTTTGTGGCGATCGGGGCGGATACGGTGGTCTCCGTCCGTGGAAAGATTCTCGGAAAGCCTGCGGACAAGGCGGACGCGGTGCGGATGCTTAAGGAATTGCAGGGCAAAAGCCACCAGGTCTATACGGGCGTTACCCTGATCTGGAAAGAACGGGGAGAGCAGCCGCGGCAGATTACTTTTTCGGAATGTACGGACGTGACCATGTACGCCATGAGCGATGAGGAGATCGCGGCTTATGTGGACAGCGGCGAGCCGATGGATAAGGCGGGCGCCTATGCGATCCAGGGGCTGTGTGCGGCGTATATTCAGGGGATTCGCGGAGATTATAACAATGTGGTAGGGCTGCCGGTGGGGCGGCTGTGGCAGGAACTGAAAAAGCGCGGGCTGCGATAGAGGACCCGTGTGTGATATCAAAGAATTAGAGTTATGTAAACCAAAATAAAGTAAGAGGAGATGTGTATGTTTGACGAGGCGGTAGTGAAATGTTTTCTGGAGAATCAATTGCAGCTCTATCCGGAAAAAGTGGCTGAAACTTACGAGGAGGCGGAAAATTTTCTGGAGGAGTGCATGGCGGTAGTGGTCGATTCCGTCAAAGAAGTGTGGACATTTTTTGAGGAGGAGGGTGTCGATCTGGAGGGCATGGATCAGGAAGAGATTCTGGAAGCGGAGGAAGTATTTGACGTGGGGGACGGGAGATATTTGATTCTTGAGGGATAAAAAACAGGTGTTATTTTAATAGCTTCCGCATCATATCGGCAAGCCCATCCTGATCGTTGGTCAGATCCGTGACAACGTCAGCGTGGGCTTTTACGTTGTCCGCGGCGTTTTTCATGGCGATGCCGCATCCCGCAGCTTCCAGCATGGAGATATCGTTGTCCGCATCTCCCGCGGCATAACTGTCGGAGACGGGGATGCCCAGATAGTCACAGAGAAAGAGCAGGGAACTGCCTTTACCTGCATTCCAGTCAAAAACTTCCAGATATTTGTCGCTGGAATAGATGGTACGGACTTTGTTTTCCGCCCATTCTGCGATATTTTTGCGGAATGTCTCCAGCTTGTCAAAGTTATGTAAACTAATAGCCAGCAGCTTACAGGGACCCTCGGCAAGGGGTTCGGTCAGCGTTTCGCTCACGATGTAAGGCAGATGAATCTTCCTGCGGTAATAGCGAAGTTCCTCGTTTTCGGCAGGCGTGATGATGGCGTCGGGTCTGTCGTCCTCCTCCCTGTAGGTATGAATGTGGAGGGAGAGCGCTTTTGCCTGCTCCTGGAGATAGGAGACATAGGAGAGGGGGAGCTTCGTTTTCATGATGGTGCGGCGGCTGTCGCAGTCGTAGACGCGGGTGCCGTTGGAACCGCTTAAGAAGATGCCGGGCTGGGTGAGTCCGGCTTTCTCCTTTACTTCCAGAACGCTCATAAGCGGTCTGCCGGAGGAGAGAACGAGACGGTTTCCTGATGCCAGAAATTCATCCAGAAAGGCTTTGGTGCCCGGAGAAACCTGACTGTTATCGTTTAAGAGCGTATCGTCCAGATCCGTGAATAATATTTTCATGACGTTTTGTAACCTCCGCTTTGCCGGACGGCTTTCATCGCGGTTAGAACTTCTTCCGGAACAAACAGTTTCCCGTAGCCGCAGCCGAGGTCCAGCCCCGGTTTGTTGGCGCCGTGGAAGTCCGAGCCGCCGCTTAGGAGCAGGTCGTATTTTTTTGCCAGCCGCTGCATATCGCGGGTGTCCTGATTGCTGTAGGTGCTGTAGAAAGTCTCGATCCCCATCAGTCCCTCCGCTTTCAGTGCCCCGGTCAGGGCGTCCAGCCTGTCGTTTCCCATATGGTAGAGCGGCGGATGCGCCAGAATGGGGATGCCGCCCGTCTTTAAGATCAGCCGGACCGCCTGCGCGGGCGTTACTTTTTCCCGGGGGACAAAGTATTTCGTGTGGTCGCCCAGATATTGTGCGAAAGCGTCCTGCCGGCTTTTGACAACGCCGTTTTCCACCAGATAGGAGGCGTAGTGCGCCCTCGTGATGACGGCGCCCGGGAAACGCGCAAGCAGTTTTTCGTAAGTGATGTCGATGCCCGCGCCCCGCAGGTTTTCGCACATTTTTTTGTTGCGGTTTATGCGGGAGTCCACGAAGCCTGTCAGAGCGTTCCGAAAGACCGGGCTGTCATAGGCGATGAAAAGCCCGACAACGTGGACGTCCTGCTTCTCATATTTCGTGGAAAACTCGATTCCGGGGACCACTTCCACGGAAGGAAGACCGCGCTCCATGAGGGAAGCGGCATGAGAGAGCGCTTCGTCCAGTCCCTCTATGCTGTCGTGATCCGTGACGGCTACGGCAGCCAGATTTTTTTCGATGGCATAATCCACCAGCTCCGTGGGCGTGTAGCTGCCGTCCGACTTTGCGGTGTGGGTATGCAGGTCTATGGCTCTCATAAGGCTCCTCCCGCGCTAGTCGTCCTCTTCTTCTCCGGCGGTACTGGTGTAAACGGTACGTTTTCTCGCCATCTCGTCATTTTCCAGATACTCGTCGTAGGTGGTGATCTTGTCGATCAGGCTGCCGTCCGGCAGAATCTCCATGATGCGGTTTGCCGTGGTCTGCACGACCTGATGATCGTGGCAGGAGAAGATCTCCACGCCCCTAAATTTCTTCATGCCCTCGTTTAAGGCGGTGATCGCTTCCATATCAAGGTGGTTTGTCGGCTCGTCGAACAGCAGGCAGTTGGCGCCGCTGATCATCATTTTAGAGAGCAGGCAGCGCACCTTCTCACCGCCGGAAAGGACTTTGACTTTCTTTACGCCGTCTTCTCCGGCAAAGAGCATCCGCCCGAGGAAACCGCGCACATAGGTCACATCCTTGACGGGAGAGTAGCCCATCAGCCAGTCGGTGATCGTGTAGTCGTTGTCAAATTCCGCTGTATTGTCTTTCGGGAAATAAGCCTGCGAGGTCGTCACGCCCCACTTGTAAGTGCCCTCGTCGGGTTCGATCTCGCCCATCAGGATCTGTAAGAGCGTGGTCTTTGCCAGTTCGTTTCCGCCCACCAGAGCGATCTTGTCGTCGTGCCCCACGATAAAGGAGATGTTGTCAAGGACCTTTTCGCCGTTTACGGTCTTGCTGATGCCCTCCACAGTGAGCACTTCATTGCCGATCTCGCGCTCGGGCCGAAAGTCGATGTAAGGGTATTTGCGGCTGGAAGGACGGATATCGTCCAATTCAATTTTTTCCAGCGCGCGTTTTCTGGAAGTTGCCTGCTTGGACTTGCTGGCGTTTGCGGAGAAGCGGGAGATAAATTCCTGCAATTCCTTGATCTGCTCCTCTTTTTTCTTGTTGGCTTCCTTGCGCTGCTTGATGATCAACTGGCTGGATTCGTACCAGAAGTCGTAGTTGCCCGCGTAGAGCTGGATCTTGCCGTAGTCGATGTCCGCTGTGTGCGTGCAGACTTTATTCAGGAAATAGCGGTCGTGGGAGACCACGATCACGGTGTTTTCAAAATTGATCAGAAACTCCTCGAGCCAGGCGATGGCGTCTAAGTCGAGGTGGTTTGTCGGCTCGTCCAAAAGCAGGATATCGGGATTTCCGAAGAGCGCTTTTGCGAGGAGCACCTTGACTTTTTCATTGCCGTTTAAGTCCGCCATCTGACTGTAGTGCAGCTCCGTCTCAACCCCCAGCCCGTTTAGGAGCATGGCGGCGTTTGATTCCGCGTCCCATCCGTCCATCTCTGCAAATTCCGCTTCCAGTTCGCTGGCGCGGATGCCGTCCTCGTCAGAGAAATCCTCTTTCGCGTAGATGGCGTCCTTTTCTTTCATGATCTGGTAAAGGCGCTCGTTACCCATGATGACCGTGTCCATGACGGAGTAGGCGTCGTATTTGAAGTGATCCTGCTCCAGCACGGAGAGCCGCTGACCGGGCGTGATGGACACGTCGCCGTTCGTGGTTTCCAGAACGCCGGAAAGGATCTTTAAGAAAGTGGATTTTCCCGCGCCGTTTGCGCCGATCAGCCCGTAGCAGTTGCCTTCGGTGAATTTGATGTTGACGTCCTCAAAGAGGGCTTTTTTTCCTACGCGTAATGTGACGTTGTTTGCCTGAATCATGTTGAAACCTCATGTTTTCTGTATTGGTGTTCGTTCGGTTACTCATATCATTATACATAAAATGGGAAATAATTCAATAAAATCCGGCGGAAATCGATAAGATCAGGCAATGAAACTTTTTCCGCCCCTGATTCGTATTACTGACAGAGACCTGTTTTACGAAAGAAAAACAGGCAGGATCTGTATGTGGGGACTGATGTTACACGGCAGAGAGGAACGGGGGATAGGATGAGCGGATTTTTATTCACACCGATGACGCGGTTTTATGCGGAAGCGTCAGCGTACATGAAACGCGCGGGGGACAAGGCGGCAGGCGCAGAGAGTGCGGGACAGACCGTAGGCTTTGCAGGCGTGGTGCAGGAGAAGCTCAAGCAGGAGGAAGCTTACGGTTCCGCGGGCAAGGCGGCAGGCGGCGTTTCCGAGGCGGGAGAGCGAAACGAACAGGCGGTGCGCGCCATGAGCATGGAGCAGTATAAGCAGTACATTTATCAAAAGATATCCGCGCTGCCCACAAGTGCGACGCAGAAATGGGATGCGGTCTCTGTCAACATCTCCGAGGAGGGATTTGCAGCCATGAAAGCGGATCCCGCTTATGAGAAGTGGGTGCTGGATACGCTGCGGAGGGATTTTTCTTATCATAATCCGTGGAGCGCCTATGCGGGCGGCAGTTACCGAATCCATTCTTTCGGAGCGACGAAAGAGGAGTATCGGGGCGAGAGCTTTTCGATGGGATTTCGGAACGGCGGAAAGCACACGGATTCCTCTTCCAAAAAGAAGCAGAAAAGTTTCTGGGAAAAGCGTGCCGAGCGGCATAAGCTGTATCTGGATCTGGCGCAGAAAGCGTGGTACAAACGGGAGAATGAGCGGGAATATCAGGAGCAGATCGCCCTTGGCAGAAAGGAAGTGAGCAGCGCGCGTCTGCGGCAGCAGGCGCTGGAACAGGCGACGGGCGAACAGGCAGAGCTTGACGTGAATCCGGACGTGCTTTCCGAGGCGGCAACGGAGTTTGCGCAAAACTATGTGTTTTTCAAGATTCCGAGCGTGCTGACAAACGCAAAAGCAGCCGCCGCGAAAAAGCAGCATTGAGAAGCGGAAGTTGGCAGAAATATTACGGCAGCATCACCGTGAAGACGCTTCCGCCGCCGTCTCTGTCACTGACAAAGATCGTGCCGTGGTGGAGCTTTACGATCTCATAAGCGATGGAAAGACCCAGTCCGAAGTGCCCTTTGGCGCTTCGGGCTTTTTCTGCGCGGTAAAAGCGGTCGAAGATCTTGGCTCTGTCCTCAGGCGGGATACCCGGTCCCGTGTCCGAGACGGTCAGATAAAAATTTTTCTTCTGATAAGAAAGAGCGAGAGCAACATCGCCGCCCGCAGGGGTGTAGCTTAAGGCATTGTGCAGCAGGATGGAGAGAAGCTGCATGATGCGCCCTGCGTCCGCCGTGCATAAGGGGAGGGGGTCTTCCGGCAGCGTGACGGAAAGGGACAGCTTTTTTTCGGCAGCCAGCGGATCGAACGCCTCATAGACGCTTAAAACCAGCGTGTCCAGTTCCACGGGCGCAGGATGACAGGAAAAGCGGTGCGAATCGGAGGCGCTTAAGATGAGCATGTCATTGACTAAAGAAGTCAAAATTTCTCCCTCCTGTTTGATCGTGTCCAGAAACCGTGCCTGCTCCTCTCCCAGGGCGCTGCGGCAGCATTCGGCGGCGGAGAGAATCACGGCGAGAGGCGTGCGCAGTTCATGGGAGGCTGCCGCCACAAACTCGGTCTGCTTTTTGCGGCTTTCGATCACGGGGCGCAGCAGTTTTCCGGTAAAGAAAAAGGAAAAGAGCGCAAGGAGCAGGATCGCGGCAAGATCGATCAGAAGAAAGCGCGTTCGCTGCCGCGTGATCTGTTCCCGCAAAAAACTGAGAGGCGAAAGCGCCAAAAGCTGCAAAGAAGATTCCTGTCGGTCCATTTCGATGATGCCGACGTTGTATTCCGCTGTTTCGCCTGCGGGCTGAAAGGAAAATTCCGTATGGATACAGGTATTGTACGGATGCGGGGCGCTGCTGTCCATGAGATCCGTCTCGATGGAAGACAGTCCGTGCTCGCTTCGATAGTATTCCAGACAGGCATCAGGAAGGCTGTGCGTTTCGGAAGACTCGGGAGAAGCGGAAAGCTGGTTATAGAGAAACGGAATGCCGTTATCCAAAATGTAAAAAGTATAGCCGCCGCGGGCTTCCATCTTTGAGAGCCACTCCATCGAGATGACGGACTGCTGCTCCAGAGCGGTGGCGATGGTGCTGATATCGTTTTGAAAAGAGCGGAACTGGTTTTCGTACAGCTCTTTTTCCGACAGATACAGATAGAGCAGGGACATCACGAGCAGGATGGCGGTGGTGATGCCGGCGCAAAGCGCCGTCAGATGCAGGTGCAGTTTTTGGAACATATTTCCTCCTCATTGATCGATCAGAGCATAGCCTACGCCGCGTATGGTCTTTAAGGTCAGGCGGCTGCCGACCGTTTTCAGCCGCCGGCGCAGAAAGTGGATATAGTTATCCAGATTTCCGTCTTCCACGTCGCTGTCGGGACCCCAGACTTTTAAGAGCAAATGGCTTCTGGGGAGGGTGGCGCCGCCGCTTTTTAAGAAAGCCTCTAAGAGCGCGGTCTCCCGTTTGGAGAGCGTACAGCTTCCCAGCGGACCTTTCAGGCGGCATTCTGCGGGATACCAGGAAATGTCCGCCAAAGAGATGGTCTCCTCGTCCAGGATCCGGCGCGGTCTTCTGGTGACGCAGCGGATCCTTGCAAAAAGTTCTTCCTGCGCGAAAGGCTTGACCAGATAATCGTCTGCGCCCAGATCCAATCCCTCCACCTTGTCGGAGAGCGTGCCGAGCGCCGTGATCAGGATCACCGGAGTGGCAATCCGTTTTTTTCGGAGCGCGGTAAGCACATCGGTGCCCTGCATACCGGGCAGCATCCGATCGAGAAGAATGACGTCATAAATGTTCTGTTCTCCGTAATAGAGGGCGTCCGCGCCGTCGAAACAGGCGTCCACGATAAAACCGGCCTGCGTCAGCGCGTAGTAGAGCGTTTCGTTCAGTTTTTCGTCGTCTTCCGCAAGCAGTATCCGCATCGCTCTCACCTTTCAGGGAAACGTTGATGAAATCATCACTTTTTCATTTTAGCATATAATTCTGTAAAAAAACTCTAAACGCTTTTCTTTTTTGCAATTAAATTGTATAATATTTGCGGACGTACAAAGAGATAGACTGAAAAATAAGTCTGATGACCTTATTGTTTCAATGTCTGAATGAGTGCAGACTCGGGTTTGTGGCTCTGACATGAGGGATTGCCGTGAGAAATCGGGAAACATTTACCATAAAATTTGATGAACAGACGCTGCCTATTATCGAGCAGATCTCGGAGGGGATGCCCGGCGGCTTTTTTATTTATCACGCGGACGGCGATGAAGAACTGATCCATTGTAACGGCGCCATGCTGCGGATCTTCGGCTGCGATACGCCGGAGGCGTTTCGGGAACTGACGGGGTATACTTTTAAGGGGATCGTCCATCCGGCGGATCTTGACAGAGTGGAGGAGAGCATCAAGAACCAGATCGCGCACGGCGGGGACGATCTGGACTATGTGGAGTACCGCATTGTCCGAAAGGACGGCACGGTGCGCTGGGTGGAGGATTACGGGCATTTCATCCGGACGGAGGCGTACGGCGATCTTTTTTATGTCTTTATCGAGGATGCCACGGAGCGGATCCAAAAACGGATGGCGGAACTGGAACGGGTGAACGAGGCGCTTTACGGCGCACAGCTGCGGGAGGATTACTTTAAAAGAGCGCTCCTTCATGACGCGGTCTCTTTTGTGGAGATCAATCTGACAAGGGATGAATTTATCTCCGCGTCCATGCTGAATGCGGACGGGGAGGTGCAGAATCTTTTCTCTTTTATGGGCATCAGACCGTTTGAAAAATATTCTGATTTTGTGACTTTCTGGGCGGACTTTACGGAGGCGGACGAACTGGACGGCTACCACCGTTTTTTTGACCTTGCGCGTCTGATCCGGTGTTATGAGACGGGCGAGAGAGAACAGACATACGACTGCTGGGTCAAGGATATGTACGGCAGGAAACGCCTGAGTCATTATATGTTCTTTCTGGAGAAAAATGAGCATACGGGGGATGTGACCGCGCTGTCCGTGTCGCAGGATATCACGGAGCAGGTGGAGAGACAGTCCCTCTTAAAATCCGCGCTGCGGCAGGCGGAGACGGAGCGGCTTACGAGAAATACCTTTTTTGCCAATATGTCCCATGACATCAGGACGCCCTTAAACGCGATCATCGGGTACGCGGAGCTTTTGAAAGGCTGTGTCGGAGATCCGGGGAAAGTCGGGGAGTGCATTGAAAAGATCAATTATTCGGGAGAAGAACTTCTGGCGGTCTTCGATGAGTTTTTGCGGGATAATTTAAACGAGCCGTCCCGGGCGGAACTGACTGAGCGGGAATATCATCTGGGCGAACTGATCAGGGAGGTTGAGAAGACTGCAGAACGCCCGATCCGCGCAAAACAGATTGAATTTACCGTAGATAAGACAGAACTTTTCCACTTTTCTGTGGAGGTGGATTATATCAGGCTGCGGGAGATCTTAAACCAGCTTTTGGATAATGCGGTCAAGTATACGTCTTCCGGGGGCAGGGTGAGCCTTACGGTCACAGAGGAGAAAAGCGACAGGAAAGACTGCGGACTGTATCGGTTTGTCATTTCGGACAGCGGATGCGGAATCTCTGAGGAGCGGCTGGAGACGATCTTCCAGCCCGCGAAACAGGAACGGTACGCCGTGTATAACGGGATGCCGGGCGGAAGCCTTGCCATCGTGAAAAGCTATGTGGAGACGATGGGCGGCAGTATCAGCGTGGAGAGCAGAGTCGGAGAGGGAAGTGCCTTTACGGTAAGCCTTCCCATCAAATATCCCGGACGCGGTTCCTATATGGAGCAGGAGGATGCTGCAGGAACGCCTGAGAGCGCGGAAGATAAGGGCTGCATCTTGCTGGTGGAGGACAACGGCATCAATCGGGATATGGAAGCGGAACTGCTCAAAAATCTGGGATACCGGGTGGAGACAGCCTGCGACGGGGTGAGCGCTTACGATCTTCTGAAAGATTCCGCGCCCGGGAGATTTTCGCTGGTGCTGATGGATATCGAGATGCCGGGGATGGACGGGTACGAGACGACTGCGGCGATCCGCAGACTGGAAAACGAGGCGGTTTCCGGGATACCGATCATTGCGCTGTCTTCCGATGCGATGGAGGAGGATCGGAAGCGGTCGCTGCGGGCGGGGATGAACGAACATTTTGTGAAGCCGGTCGATATCGATGTGTTACAGGCGGTGATCGATCGGATATTGGGAGATAAGGAGCGGGGGTAAAGGTCAATAGAATCATGAAGTGTATGCGAAAGAAAGCCGTCAACGTGGTTGACGGCTTTCTGCTTGTGAGCGATGGAATCTTTGGTGGGTGTGCCCTTTCCCACATTTCTTTTGACCCATAGGGTGCGTAGCAGCACGATCTCTACTTCAAGGATTCCATCTTTATGATATATTCAGTATATCGGAATTATTTTTTCTTGTAAAGTATAATATTTTTGGACAGCAATTTTGTCAGATTTCGCTCTCTGATACGATAAAAGGTCATGACAGAATTTTTTAATTCCTTTTTGTCGGTATCTAATGCTAATTTCGATACGACATTTAAATTAGTATTAGATAATTTTTTTATCATAAATACCGTATTTTTGTTCTTATTGTCTTTTATGATATAATCAGGATTTTGTACACATTGTGCACCGTATTTTTCAAACAATTCATAATCAATCAGGTGGTGTTCTCTAATATGTGTGATACGTTCACCTGTTATAATGATTTCATTTGTTCGGAGTTTTCCGAACTCTTTTTCAAAGACGGAAACATTGAGCGTTCCGAGAGACAGTATTTCTACCATATAGATTTCCTCTTTTGTTATAGAAGTGATCAGTTATAGTATAACAAAAAGTTTGGGATATGTATAGGAAAAATAACAGAGAAGAAAGAAAATCTTAAGAATCCTTAGAGGCAGTTTAGAGAATGGCGTGTTACGATCATAGGGTCGGCGGGAGAGATTGTGCAAATAGTATAATCAACGCAGACGCGCATCAAAAAAACTATACCATAATAGGAGGGTTTTGTACAAAAGGAGGAAAAATGAGGCGAAATAGAGGACAGAAAAAAGCGGCAGAAATCATCGGACTGCCGGAGGAAGCGGGCGGCGACACGGAGGAGAGACTTTTATCGCCATGAGAGTTATCATAGAAGAATAACAGTATGGAAATGATGATTTTTGTATAGAAAGGTATGGTATGGAATCTATGAAATGGAGATTTGATCAGACAGGAAACAGAAAAACAGAAAAAAGCAGGAAAAAACATAAAGCGGAAAAACGCATTCTTACATTCGTTCTGGCGCTTATCTTGGCGATGGGCGCACTTTGCGGCTGCGGAGACGGCGGCGCATCCCAGACAGACGGGACGGAGACGGCAGCCGCGGACGGCGCGGGAGCGGCGGATGCACAGGCAGGCGGCGGAAATTCGGAAACGCAAGATGCGGCGGAAAACGAGCAGACAGCAATGGGTCGTTATGTGGAGACGGCGGTAGATATCTCGGAAATCTGCGGACGAGCCCGCGGGATCACAGTGCTTTCGGACGGGCGTTTTCTGATCCCGGAGGAAAAGACGGGGCAGCTCATCTCCTCGGACGGCGGGGAGACATGGGAAGCGCTTCCGATTCCGGGGATCGACGATATGGCGGCTTTTGTGGAGGATTACTACATTTTCGACATGGCGGCGGCTCCCGACGGCACGGTGGCGGTGCTCTATGTGGAGAGCGGGGATTATGAGAGAACGGGGACATTTCATCCTTTTCTTCATGTGGCAAAGCCTGACGGTACGGTGCAGACGTTAGAGGCGCTGCCGGTATCGGCGGATGAGATGTATGTGAAAAATATCTTTTATTCGGAGGAGGGGGAACTTTTCGCTATTGTGGTCGGCTCGGGGAACGTCTATCGGGTGGACGTGGAGAGCGGAACGCTGACAAAGGTGGTGACGATGGAGTGGCGGCCGGATCTGATCAAGTTTCAGGGGGATCAGATGTTCTTTCTCACTTCCAGAGAGGGCGTCAGCATCTATGACCGCAGGGAAGAAAAGTGGATCGAGGATCCTGTCCTTTCCGATTTCATGGCGGAAAATTATCAGAGCGAATATTATGCCGACGACAGTTTCTCGGTCTATATGGCGCCGGGAGAGGACGGCGTGCTCTACATCGCGGGCAAGGGCGGGCTGTACCGCCATGTGATCGGCGGCAGCGCGATCGAGCAGATCATAGACGGCGCATTGACCAGTTTCAGCAATCCGTCCATGAGTATCCTGGGTGTCGCCGCGTACGGGGAACATGAATTTGCGGCGCTGTTTACAGGCGGCAGAGTGGCGCTTTATCACTACGACCCCGACGTGCCGACGGTGCCGGAGAATATGATCTCGGTGTACTCCTTGAAGGAGCAGGATGTGGTGAGGCAGGCGATCGCGCAGTTCCAGACGGAAAACCCCGATATGTATGTGCGGTATGAAGTGGGGTTGAGCGGCACGGACGCGAAAGCGG
This sequence comes from bacterium, assembly GCA_023666335.1. Lineage (GTDB taxonomy): Bacteria > Bacillota > Clostridia > Lachnospirales > Lachnospiraceae > UBA3282. The sequence goes on along the minus strand of JAMPCE010000031.1, from coordinate 9,451 downwards.
CGGACGACGCCATCAAGAAGCTGAATACGGAGCTGATGGCGGGGAAAGGTCCGGACGTGATCATTATGGACGGTCTTCCGGCAAGTTCCTACGAGGAAAAGGGGATTTTGAGAGACTTAAAGCCGCACATCGACAGCCTTTCCGGGGACGCGGCGCTTCTGCCCAATATCGTGGAAGCCTTTACCCGTGAGGGCGGCGTGTACATGATGCCTGTGTCCCTTACGCTGCCGATGGTGTCAGGGAGGCAGGACGACCTTGCGGGCATTACGGATTACGCTTCGCTGGCGGATACCGTGGAGAAGATCCGGGCAAGGGAGCCGGAAGCGGAGATCGGGCGGTTCTTTTCCGAGGAGGCGATGATGCGGTGGTTTCTGTCGGTGGCGGCGCCCGCCTTTCTGGAGGCATCGGGCGGCATAGACGAGCAGGCGCTCACGGAATATCTGACTTTGACGAAGCGGATTTATGCGGCGTCTCAGGAGGGACTTGCAGATGAGACGAAGGAATCCTACGGCTGGCAGAAAGATTATTATAAGCAGGACGACTGGGCGTATGAGAACTTCAACAGCATCAGCCAGCAGGCGGACGACTTTTTGCTCTATGACCTGGAGCTTGCCGCCGGAATGGTGAAAGGCGTTTACGGCTATCAGGAGATGCTTTCCATGAAATACTGCGAGGGCTTGGGCGATGTGGCGATGCAGCCCTTTGACGGCATGAGCAGCGGCGTGTTTGAGCCTGCGGTTCTGGTGGGACTTTCCGCGGCGTCGGCGCATCCGGAGGATGCGGAGCGGTTCTTCGATATCATCATGGGGTACGAGGTACAGACGCTCATCTACGACGGTTTCATGGTCAATCAGGCGGCGCTCACAAACCAGCTCAGTCCCCAGTGGAAGATCTTTCAGAACGCAGGCATGGACGTGGACTACGGAGAGGTCAGCAGCAGTATGGGCGGCAGCATGGGAGACGGCAGGGAATTCCATATCGATATCTATATGCCGACAAAAGAGGAGTTTGACGCCCTATATGATCTCTGCTGTCAGGTGAAAACGCCTTATCTCAAGGATACGGTGGTGGAAAATGCCCTGATCGAGATCGGCGCGCAGTTCCTGGAGGGGTATCTCTCCGAGGCGGAAGCGGTGGATAAGATCATGGCGAGGGTGGCTATCTACATGGCGGAATAGAGGATGAAAGCTCGAAATTTAGAGAAAAATAGTAAAAACTATACTATAGCAGGAGGGTTTGGGAGGAAGCGGGCTTTCTTCCTCTTCCTCCTGCCGAGCCTTGCCGGGGTGACGCTCTTTGTGCTTCTGCCGTTTCTGGATGTGGTAAAGCGCTCTTTTCAGACGGCAGTTACCGGAGAATTTGCGGGGCTTGGAAATTACGGCGTGCTCTTTAGGAATCAGGCATTTGTGCTGGCGGTCAAAAACACGGCGCGCTTTACGACGGTCTGTATTCCGCTGCTGGTGCTTGTGGGGCTCTTGATCGCCTTTCCCTTAAGTACCCTGAAAGAGGCGGGGCTGATCAAGTCGGTCTACCTCTTTCCGCTCGCCATGCCGACGGCAACGATCGTGCTGGTCTGGAAGATGGTCTTTTATCGGCAGGGGTTCTTGAATCTCTTTCTCACGAGGCTGGGAGAGCTGACGGGGCTGTGGGGAACCGTGACGACCGACTATCTGGGGTCGGGAGCGGCTTTCTGGGTGCTGGTGGCAAGCTACCTCTGGAAGAATACCGGTTATACGGTGGTGCTGTGGCTGGCGGGGATCCTCGCGATCCCGCAGGAACTGATCGAGGCGGCGAAAGTGGACGGGGCGGGGCGGCGAAAGTGCATCCGCTATATCATCCTGCCCAACTTAAAAGGGAGTTTTTACACGATCGTGATTCTCTCTTTCCTAAATTCCTTTAAGATCTATCGGGAAGCGTATCTGGTGGCAGGCTCCTATCCGCAGGAGGACATTTATCTGCTCCAGCATCTGTTCAATAACTGGTTCGTCAATCTGGAATTTGACAAGATGGCGGCTGCTGCGGTCTGCGTGGGGGCGGTGTTGTTTGCGGCGATCATGGCGTTGCAGCGGGCGTGGGACTGTACATGAAGAAGTTCCAAAGACATCGCGCCATGGGACGCGATGCCAGGAACTTCTAAATCATGTACTGGAGAATGCCAAAAGCAGGCATTCTCCGGATGATTTTGCGCATTGTACGAGGGAGGGATAGGGATGGCGAAAATACAAAAATATCTGACAACGGGCGCGCTGCTCTTGCCGGCGGTGCTGATCTGCTTCCCGGTGTTCCTTATATTGACCGGATCGGTCATGGACAGCATGGAATTAAAGGAATATCTGCTGCCCGTGTTCGGGGACGGGACGGGCTTTATCCGCTGGAAAGGGATTCCGGATTACCCCACCTTTGCGCACTACGGGAGGCTCCTCTTTCTGACGCCGTCCTTTTTCGTGCTGTTTTGGAATTCCGTGAAACTGGTGGTCTGCATTCTGGCGGGACAGCTTCTGGCGGGCGTTCCTGCGGCGTGGGCGTTTGCGGCTTACCCGGTGCGGGGAAGCAGGGCATTATTTGCGCTCTATGTGGTGCTGATGCTTCTGCCGTTTCAGGTGACGATGCTGTCAAGCTATCTGGTGCTCGACCGCTTATCTTTGATGAACACCCATGCCGCGGTCATCCTGCCGGCGGTGTTTTCCACTTTCCCCGTCTTTTTGGCTTACGGCGGTTTCCGCGCGCTGCCGCCGCAGCTCTTTGAGGCGGCGCGAATCGACGGGGCGGGAGAATTGCGGATTTTTGTCACAATAGGGCTTCCTTTGGGGAAAAGTGGAATATTGTCTGCCATTGTGTTAGGGTTTTTGGAATATTGGAATCTGATGGAACAGCCGTTAGCGTTTCTGGAGGAGAAGGCGCTGTGGCCGCTGTCTTTGTATCTGCCGGAGATCTCGTGGATGCAGGCTGGGTTTGCGCTTTGCGCGTCGTTTGTCACGCTGATTCCGGCGGCGTTTGTGTTTGTGCTGGGGCAGGATTATCTGGAGCAGGGGATCGTCTATTCGGGATTGAAAGAGTAGGGGAGATGATGTTATGGAAAAACGGAGAAAAAAGATCGTCGCGGCGTTTGCGGTTTTTTTGGCTTTTATGTGGCTGTGCACGCTGGTCTCAAAGAGCATCTATGTCTCGCAGCTGCCGATCGTTCAGGTGACGCGGACGGAGACCAAATACATCGAGCACATCGTGGAGGCGGAGGGGATCGTGGAGGCGGGCGCGAAGCTCCCGGTGACGGCGCTTGGCGGTCTGCGGGTCGAGTCGCTTGCCGTACAGGCAGGGGACAGCGTGGAGGAGGGAGACCTTCTTTTTACCGTGGATCTGGAGGATCTGCGGCAGCTGATGGGCGAGCAGGAGCTGGCGGCGGCAAAGGTGCAGCTCCAGATCGACACGCTTGCCCATAACGAAGCGCTGGCAAAAGAGCGGAAAGCGCTGGAGGAGGAGAGGGCAAGAGAGGACTATGACGCGCTTGCCCGCTATCAGGATACGCTGGTGGGACGGGCGGCAGAGGATCTGGTGCAGGCGGAGAAAGCGCTGGAGGAATTGCAGGATGCAGGCGGCGCAAGTGAGAGCGAAGAGGAACGCCTGCGGAAGGAGCTGCAGGCAGCCGCCTATGCGGAGGCGGATGCCAGGTGGAACCGGGACAATACGATCAAAGAGGCTGACCGCAAAGTGGAGGACGTCGTACAGGAGGAGGACGCCGATGCGACGCTGGCAGTCTGGCGGACGGAACTGGCGGCGGCTAAAGAGCAGATCGCGGCTTACCGCGCCATATTGGAGCAGGAGGGGAAGATCGGCGCGCCTATGGGCGGTCTGGTGACGGACGTTTTTGTGCAGACAGGCGGCAGGGTGCCGGATACCGCGTCTTTTCTGTTGGCGGACGATACCGTGCCCTGTCAGTTCCGTGTGGCGCTGACAAAAGAGCAGAAAAGTTATGTAAACTTAAATGACGGCGTGAAGCTGGAACTGGACGGATATGCAAAGATCGACGCAAAAATTGACCATATCGAAGAGAGCGAAATGATGCCGGGCAGCTATACGGCGATTGTGAGCCTGCCCGAGGCGACGGGGATGCCCGGTCTTTCCGGAAAACTGACCTGCGCAAAGTCGGGGGAAAGGCAGCCCGCCTGTATCTCCCTTACCGCCCTGCATGAGGAGGGCGGTCGGAAATTCGTGTATACGGTAAGCGAGCGGGAGGGAATCCTGGGCGCAGAGTATTATGTGGAGGAGATCACAGTATATGTCGCCGATCAGAATGACAGGCTGGCGGCTATCGAAGGTCCGGTGACGGCGGAGAGCCTGATCGTCGAGTCTTCCACGAAAGAGATTCAGAAAGGGGATGTGGTGCGGCTGGCAGGAAGTCCTTGAAAATATCAGCAAGACTGTTATAATAAGAACATAAGAAAGGTGGTGTGATTGTTATGGGAATGACAAATAAACAATTTCAGGGGTTTGTTCGCTTAACGCTCGCACAGATCGATAAAGCGCTCGAAATATCGCCTGACAATCAAGAACTGATCGAGTTGAGAAATATCTACCAGTCGATGCTGGAAGACGAGTAATGACGGGAAAAGGACTTTTATTAAATGATTTTGGCAGTTATTAAGATCACATTGTGTTGTATCGCGGCTCTTGCCGTTTTGTACCTTTTGGCGATCATGCCGCGCATGGTCAACAGACCCGACACGACTCTTTTTCGGAACGTGTATTTTGCCCACAGGGGTCTCCATGACAATGCGGGGGACGCGCCGGAAAACTCGATGGCGGCGTTTCGGAAAGCAGCAGAGGCAGGGCTTGGCATGGAACTGGACGTTCAGGTCACAAAGGACGGTGTGCCGGTCATTTTTCATGACTTTGGGCTGGAACGGATCTGCGGCGCAGAAGGAAAAGTGGCGGATCATACCTACGAGGCGTTACAGGCTTATACGCTCTGTCATTCCGGGGAGCGGATCCCGCGGCTTTCCGACCTGCTTGCGATGGTGGACGGGCAGGTCCCGCTGATCGTGGAGATCAAGGCGGAGACGACCGACGTGTCTTCCTGCGCCGCGATTGACAGGCTTTTGCGCGCCTATCACGGCGCTTACTGTATCGAATCGTTTAATCCTCTGGTGCTCTGGTGGTTTCGCAGAAACCACACGGATGTGGTGCGGGGCCAGCTTTCCTCGAATTTCCGCAGGGAGGGGGAGTATCGGAATATCCTTTACTTTGCCATGACGCATCTTCTGCTCAATTTTCTGACAAAACCCGACTTTATCGCCTATAACCATAAATTCAGCGAAGAGCCGGGCAGGAGGATATGCAGACGGCTCTACAGGCATCCCGCCGCAGCCTGGACGATCCGCAGCGAAAAGGAGCTGCAAGCGCATAAAGGCGAATATGATGTGTTCATTTTTGACAGCTTTCTTCCGGCAGGCGTCAAATTGTTGTGACGTTTTGGCGGTTCGATTTTCTGACTTTATCTATTTTCTTGTGAAAATTTTCAAAAAAACAGTGTTAAAATTACAAATATATGGTAAAATAGATGCTAGTTTAGCAGCTTGTCAGAGTGAAGATTCGCAGGCGGAGAAAGGAGCATAGTGAGTAATATGGCAAAATGGGTTTATTTATTTGAGGAAGGGAACGCGGATATGCGTAACCTCCTGGGCGGCAAGGGCGCCAATCTGGCGGAGATGACGAATCTGGGACTGCCAATCCCGCAGGGCTTTACCGTGACGACGGAAGCCTGTACGGACTACTACAACAACGGCAGACAGATCTCGGAGGAGATTCAGGGGCAGATCTTTACGGCGCTTGCCGGATTGGAGGAGAAGCAGGGCAAGAAGTTCGGCGACACGGCAAATCCGCTTCTGGTTTCGGTGCGTTCCGGCGCGCGGGCGTCCATGCCGGGTATGATGGACACCATCCTGAATCTGGGACTGACCGACGCAGCGGTGGAAGGCTTTGCCGCAAAGACAGGCAATCCCCGGTTTGCATATGATTCCTACCGCAGATTTATCCAGATGTTCTCGGATGTCGTGATGGAGATCCCGAAATCCTACTTTGAGCGGATCCTCGACGAGATCAAGGAGGGCAAGGGCGTCAAGTACGACACCGACCTGACGGCGGAGGACATGAAAGAGATCATCGTCCGCTTCAAAAATATTTATAAGGAAAACAAAGGCGAGGAATTCCCGCAGGATCCCAAAGTGCAGCTCATGGAGGCGGTAAAAGCGGTGTTCCGTTCGTGGGATAACGAAAGAGCGATCGTATACAGACGTATGAACGACATCCCCGGCGACTGGGGCACGGCGGTCAACGTGCAGGCTATGGTATTCGGCAATATGGGAGACACCTCCGGCACGGGCGTTGCCTTTACCAGAAATCCCTCTACCGGCGCGAAAGGTATTTACGGTGAGTACCTGATCAATGCGCAGGGCGAGGACGTGGTGGCGGGTATCCGCACACCGCAGCCCATCACCAGACTTGAGCAGGATCTTCCCGAATGCTACAAGCAGTTCATGGAGATCGCGAACCGCCTCGAGGAGCATTATCGGGATATGCAGGATATGGAGTTTACCATTGAGGAGGGCAAACTCTTCTTCTTACAGACCAGAAACGGCAAGCGCACCGCGCCTGCGGCATTGCAGATCGCGTGCGACCTTGTGGACGAAGGCAAGATCACGCCCAAGGAGGCGGTGCTGCGCATCGAGGCAAAATCCCTCGATCAGCTCTTACATCCGACTTTCGATCCCGATGCCTTAAAGGCGGGTCAGGTCGTCGGGCAGGCGCTTCCCGCATCGCCCGGCGCGGCGGCAGGCAAGGTCTACTTTACCGCAAACGAGGCGAAAGAGGCGCATGAGAAAGGCGAGAGAGTGGTGCTGGTGCGTCTGGAGACTTCCCCCGAAGATATCGAAGGAATGCACGCGGCGGAAGGCATCCTTACCGTGCGCGGCGGCATGACGTCCCACGCGGCTGTTGTTGCCCGCGGCATGGGCACAGCCTGCGTATCCGGCTGCGGCGAGATCGCCATCAATGAGACCGAGAAAGTGTTTGAGCTGGGCGGCGAAGTATTCCATGAGGGCGATTACATTTCTCTTGACGGTTCTACCGGAAAGATCTATAAAGGCGATATCAGGACCGTGGAGGCTTCCGTGAGCGGAAACTTCGGGCGGATCATGGAGTGGGCGGATCAGTACCGGAAGCTCCAGGTGCGCACGAATGCCGACACCCCTGCCGATGCGGCAAATGCTGTGAAATATGGTGCGGAGGGTATCGGTCTGTGCCGTACCGAGCACATGTTTTTCGATCCTGACAGGATCCCGAAGATTCGTCAGATGATCCTGGCGAGGACGCAGGAGCAGAGGGAGAAAGCATTAAATGCCCTGATCCCGTTCCAGAAAGGCGATTTCAAGGCGCTGTATGAGGTGATGGAGGGTCGTCCCGTGACCATCCGCTTCCTCGATCCGCCGCTGCATGAGTTCGTGCCCACCGAGCAGGGGGATATCGACGATCTGGCGGTGGAGATGATGATGACCGCAGAGGAAGTGCAGGAGATCTGCGATTCCCTCCATGAGTTCAACCCCATGATGGGACACCGCGGCTGCCGTCTGGCTGTCACCTATCCTGAGATCGCAAAGATGCAGACCAGAGCCGTGATGGAGGCTGCGATCGAAGTGAAGAACGAAAAGGGGTTTGATATCGTACCCGAGATCATGATTCCGCTTGTCGGCGAAAAGAAAGAGCTTAAGTTTGTCAAGGATATCGTGGTGGAAGTGGCTGAGGCTGTGAAGAAAGAGAAAAACTCCGATATCCAGTACCACATTGGCACGATGATCGAGATTCCCCGTGCGGCGCTTCTGGCAAATGAGATCGCCGAGGAGGCGGAGTTCTTCTCCTTTGGAACCAACGATCTGACCCAGATGACCTTCGGTTTCTCCCGCGATGATGCCGGTAAGTTCCTGGGCGATTATTATAAGAACAAGATCTACGAGTCCGATCCGTTCGCAAGACTCGACCAGAGCGGCGTAGGACAGCTCGTGCAGATGGCGGCAGAGAAAGGGCGCGCGACCAGACCGAATATCAAACTCGGTATCTGCGGCGAGCACGGCGGCGATCCGTCTTCCGTGGAGTTCTGCCATAAGGTGGGACTGACATATGTGTCATGTTCACCGTTCAGGGTGCCGATCGCCCGTTTGGCGGCTGCGCAGGCAGCGATCTCCCAAGAATAGTGAACAAATGTTCTGCCCACAATATAATTTTATACTGTTTTGTAAAAATCCCGCCTTTTATAAGGCGGGATTTTTTGTTATACTGATTATGATATCAGGCAAGTTTGAATAAATGTCTGAAATAAAGTACAATGTAATAGTAAGAAATTCGGAGGTAAATGTCCTAGATGATAATTTATCTGGATAATTGTTGTTATAACAGACCATTTGATGACCAGACACAGGAACGTATCCACTTGGAAAGCGAAGTTATTTTGTCAGTTCTGAAAATGGGGCAGATGAAAAAGGTGTCTATTGTCGGAAGTGACATTCTGGATCTTGAAATGAGTCGTATGCAGGATGAGAATAAGAGACAGAAGGTACTTAATTTGTATCGCGTGGTGGGAAAGCATATACAATATACAGAAAAAATCAAACAACGTTCTGCAGATATCATGTCAGTGTCAAAGATACGCGCACTTGACAGTCTGCATATTGCATCTGCTGAGGAGGCTAAAGCAGATATATTTTTGACAACAGATGATAAGCTTGAAAAAATGGCGGAAAAATTGATGCTTGGAACAAAGGTGATCAATCCACTTAGATTTGCATGGGAGGTGATTTGAATGATGGATATTAATTTGAGCAGTCCGATAGATGTTAGAAATGCCGGTATGAAAGCGTTGCAACAGGCACTGGGGCCGGTTGGAATGGTGAAGTTTATGCAGCAGTATGATATGGGATATGGAGATTATACGAAGGAAAGACAGGAGCAGCCGGATATGAGTCTGGAAGAAATCGATGCACTGTTAAAAAACGTGGATCATCATTGATATAGAAAAATAAGACCTTGCATTGCAGGATGTAGGGTCTTATTTTTGTTTGAAGATAAGGATGTCAGGGGCTTTCAGTGGATCTGTGCGGAAACCGCCTGTCAGGGGAACAGTACCGATACAAGTTTTGTATAAAGATAATATACTAAAAGAGAAAATTGGTACAATACTTTCTGTTTTAGTCAATAAAAATTACTTTTAATCAGTTAATGATGCTGAAAAAAGAATTGGAAAATATTAATATAATTTAGGGTATAATGAAATAAATAAAGGGGTAAAAAGAATGGATGATGCTAAATTAGAACAAATCAAAGAAAGATGTAATCGTGCGACAAATGGACCGTGGATATTTTACTCTTGCGCTAAAACCTTTGACCATCAGAGGCAAAACGGTAAGCA
>JAMPCE010000030.1 GCA_023666335.1 bacterium | reverse complement strand
ACCAGATCTTTGAGGAGCGGACAACACAGCTCATAGAGATCACGACGCAGGTGCGGGCAAATCTGGGAAGTGCGCTGGATACGCACTGGGACCATTTGACCGAATCGGTCAATGCCTTGGAAGAGGGAACGTTTGAAGACGGCGCGGCAGTCAGCGCGTATGTGGGAAGCCTGGAGGAGTTGTTTGAGATGGAAAGCTACCATTCTGATCTCATGCTGCTTGACAGCCAGGGCGACTGCTGGGATGAGACAGGCAGCCACGGCATCTGGGCGGATCTGGATCTGATATCCGACGGCGGGGAACGCTACAGCTTTATCTCAGAAAGCTATGCGTCGAGCGACAGCTGCTGGATTTTTGTACAGAAACTGAAAAACCCCCTGAAAACGGCGGACGGTCTGACCTTTACCCATGCGGTTCTTCTGCGGGATATTTATACGCTGATCCGCTATTACGACAGTGAAGCCTACGGCGGGCAGAACGAGACTTATATTTTAAAGAGCAACGGCACCAGAATGCACGACAGCCTTTCGGATCAAAATACCATTGAGGCTTATAATGTGCTCAAGGTCCTGGAGGAGATGGAAGGGCAGCAGTATCAGGATATCCGCGCGGCTCTTGCCAAAGAACCGACCATCAGCACAAACTTCCGGATGGACGGGCGGGAATATTACTACTGCATTACCTCGCTGGAAGAGTATGATACCCTGCTGTTGTTTTTGATCCCTGCGGAATATGTGGCGTCCGGGACGGTAGCTATGGTCAATACGGTCGTGCGCACCCTGCTTTCGCTGGGGATCGTCATGCTTTTGCTGATCGCTCTGGCGGTGGCGGCAGTCTTAAGGCAGCGCGCCAGTACAAGGCTGTATCTGGAGGAGCAGGAGAATCTGCGCAGGCAGGAAGTGTTGAACCAGCAGCTCGAAGAGTATAACGTGCTGCTGACGCAGGCAAAAGAATCGGCGGAGCAGGCGTTTCAGATCGCGGAGGAGGCAAACCGCGCCAAAAGTTCTTTCCTGTCCAACATGAGCCACGATATCCGCACGCCGATGAACGCCATCGTGGGCTTTGCCACCCTGCTTGAGCGGGATGCGGAAAAGCCGGAGAAAGTGCGGGAGTACACGAAAAAGATCACCGCTTCCAGCCAGCATCTCTTAGGGCTGATCAACGATATCCTTGACATCAGCAAGATCGAGGCAGGCAAGACGACCTTGAATCTGACGGACGAGAACATGGAGGAAGTCATCGAGAACATCGACAGCATCATCCGTCCGCAGATGAAGGCGAAAGGGCATACTTTCCGGGTGACAGCCGAAAATCTGGAGCACAATTATGTGGTGATGGATAAACTGCGTCTGAACCAGATCCTCTTAAATCTGCTGTCAAACGCCATGAAATATACGCCGGACGGCGGTCTTGTCAAGCTGACGGTGCAGGAGCTGCCGCAGCACAGTGAAAAGTTTGCCGCTTACCGTTTTATCGTAGCGGATAACGGCTACGGTATGAGCGAGGAATACCAGCGCACGATCTTCCAGGCATTTACCAGGGAAGAGGACAGCATGACCAACAAGATCCAGGGGACCGGACTCGGCATGGCGATCACCAAGAACCTGATCGACCTGATGGGCGGCACGATCGACTTAAAGAGTAAAAAGGGAGAGGGTTCGACCTTCACGGTAGAATTAAAGTTACAGATCAGCGAGCAGAGTGTGCAGAAAAAAGCGGAAGCAGAACGGCAGGGGACGGCACAGGAGGATGCCGCGCAGCAGAGCATCCTAAGCGGTAAGCATATCCTGGCGGCGGAGGATAATGAGATCAATGCGGAGATCCTCGGTGAGCTGCTGAGTATCGTGGGCGCGACCTGTGAGATCTGCGAAAACGGACAGATCGCCGTCGAGAGATTTAAGGGCTCTGCGCCGGGAACCTATCAACTCATCCTCATGGACGTACAGATGCCGGTGATGAACGGCTACGAAGCGACGAAAGCGATCCGCGCTTTAGATCATCCGCTGGCAAAAACCATCCCCATCATCGCCATGACCGCCAACGCCTTTGCCGAGGATGTGCGCGACGCGCTGGAGGCAGGGATGGACGCGCATGTGGCAAAGCCCGTGGATATGGATATGCTGGAGCAGGAAGTGCGAAAGGTGATAAGGGAAAAATCATAAAGAAAAAATCATAAGGAAGAAGGAGGAGATACGATGAAATCATTGTCAACAGGAAAGATCTGGCTCTTTGCAACGGGACAGTTCGGCTGGGCGCTTTTGTCCGGTCTGATCTCAAACTGGCTGGTCTACTTTTACCAGCCGGATGAAACGGCGGTCGCGCAGGGGCAGACGCTGTTCATCCCGCAGGGGCTGGTGGTATTCGGCATTTTTACGGTGATCGGCGGCATCACGGCATTCGGCAGGCTGTTTGATGCGGTCACGGATCCGATGATCGCATCCTTTTCCGACCGCTGCACCTCGAAACAGGGGCGGCGCATCCCTTTCTTAAAATGGGCGTCCCTGCCGCTTGCACTGTCCACGGTGCTGGTGTTCTGGTCTCCGGTCAATCAGACCAGTGTGGTCAATGCCTTTTTCCTGTTTGCTATGGTGATGGCTTACTACCTGTCGATCACGGCGTACTGCACGCCTTATAATGCGTTGATCCCGGAGCTGGGGCACGATCAGAGAGAACGGTTGAATATATCAACTGTGATCTCTTTTACGTTTATTGCGGGAACGGCGGTCGCTTACCTTGCGCCGGTCATCTGGGGGACGCTCATTCCGGCTTTCGGGCGGGTGAATGCGATCCGCGTCACGTTTGCGGTCATGGCGGTCATCGCCTTTGTCTGTATGCAGGTTCCTGTCTGGACGATCCGTGAAAAGGACTATGTGACGGCGTCGCCCTCGCAGGACACGGCGTTTTCCTCGCTGGTCGCCACCTTCAAAAATGCCGAGTTCTGTAAGTTTGTGGCGTCGGACATCCTGTACTGGATCGCGATCACCATGTTTCAGACGGGACTGCCGTTCTTTGTCACGAGCCTCTTAAAACTCCCCGAGACGATGACGACCATCTATTTCGTGGGCATGACGGCGCTCTCGCTGGTGTTCTATGTGCCGATCAATAAGCTGGCGCCGAAGCTCGGCAAGAAGAAGCTGATTCTGATGGCGTTCGCCGTCTTTGCGCTGGCGTACCTCTATACAGGATTCCTCGGCAGATATACGGCGATTCCCGCGAGCGTACAGGGCTATATCCTGATGGTGGCGGCGTCTCTGCCGATGGCGGTCTTCGGCATTCTGCCGCAGGCTGTGGTGGCGGACATCGCCCAGAGCGATGCGAAGCGCACGGGGAGTAACCGGGAGGGCATGTTCTACGCGGCGAGGACCTTTGCCTTTAAGCTGGGGCAGAGCCTTTCCATGCTGCTGTTCACGGCAGTCTCCACGATCGGGAGCGGCTCTGGCGCGGGCTACCGCGTCGCGGCTTTCGGGGCGGCGCTGTTCTGCCTGCTCGGCGGCATCGTGTTTGTGTTCTATAATGAAAGGAAGATCAATGACAGCATTACTTGACAAGGACATTCTCCTGCCGGAAGAAGGTTACGCGCAGGCGATGGATGGGGTGGTTGCGCCCTATCTGGAACAGCGGAGTAAGGCGCAGTATCTGGAGCGTGAGTCGGGAAAGAAGATCTATTATGTGCGGGCGGTCTCCGATAGACCACAAGGCGTAGTCGTTTTATCCCACGGCTACACGGAGACGGTCGAGAAGCATCGGGAGTCGATCTACTATTTTCTGCGGGAAGGTTTCCATGTCTTTATGCACGAGCATTGCGGGCACGGGCGCAGTTATCGGCTGGGCAGCGACGAAAAGGATCTGTCGCTCGTGCATGTGGATGATTATATGCGATATGTGGAGGATCTGCTCCTTGTGTGCCGCACGGCGGCGCAGGAATTTCCGGATCTGCCCCTGTATCTTTACGGGCATTCTATGGGCGGCGGCATTGCGGCGGCGGCAGCGGCAAAAGCGCCGGAATTGTTTTCCGGTCTCGTCCTCTCCTCGCCGATGATCCGGCCGAGCAGCGCGCCGATCCCGTGGCGTCTTGCGGCCCTGATCGCGAAAATCTTTTGTCTGACGGGCGGCAGCGAGCGGTATCTGATCGGTCACCATGCCTATGATGGCAGCGAACGCTTTGCAGACAGCGCGGGCTTAAGCGAAGCGCGCTTTCTCTATTATCAGAAAAAGCGGGATGCCGAGCCGCTGTTTCAGACGAGCGCCGGTTCCTACGGATGGCTGTGGCAGGCGGCGCGGCTGCACCGTTTCCTGATGGGTAAGGCGTGGCGTGATATCGCCTGCCCGATCCTGCTCTTTCAGGCGGAGCGCGAGGCTTTTGTGGCAAACGGCGAGCAGGAGCGTTTTGCAAAAAAGAAAAACAAATACAGTGCGGGGAGCGTCGAGGTCGTCAGAGTGCCCGGCGCCAAGCACGAGATATTCAATTCCGGTCAGGCGGTACGGGAGGATTATTGGACGCGGATCTTTGCATTTCTCATTGCAAACCGCGGCAACTTACAGTAAGATGAAAGGGGTACACCTTAAGGAGGATCAGTGCGTTGAAACAACTGCTGCGGCGTCTGCTTGCGGTAAAAGACCCGCAGGGAAGAAAAGGCGGGAGAGTCTACGGACCGGGAGAGCGGGATGCGCTCACGGGCGTTGCGAATAAAAAAGCGTTTCTGCGGATCGTTGCGGAAGCCTTGGCGGGCGGGCAGAAGTCAGGCTGCCTTGTTTTGGTGGATGTGGACCATATGCGGGAGATCAATGAACGCTGCGGAACAGAGACGGGGGACCGCGTCCTGCGGGCGGCAGCAAAGACCCTGCTTGAGAATTTCCGGTCCGTGGACGCTGTCGGCAGGCTGGAAGAAGACCTTTTTGCGCTCTGGATCGAGGGGATGTCACCCGAGCATGTGGGCGGCATCCGCAGGAGGATCGCCGTGGTGAACGACAAACTCCTGCACGCGGACGGGGATCTTCCCACCGTCACGTTGAGCGCGGGCGCAGCCTTGGGGGAGGCAGGCGAGAGCTGGCAGGAACTGTACTTACAGGCGCAGAAAGTGCTGCAAAGAGTAAAAGAGGGCGGCAGATGCGGCTGTGAGATCGGAAACGGGGAGCAGAGAATTTACACAGGTTAAAAAGGAGAGTAAGGGATGGGCGGCTTTTTTGGAGTGGCATCGAAGGAAAATTGTATCTTTGATCTGTTTTTCGGGACGGATTATCATTCCCATCTGGGCACCAGACGGGCAGGCATGGCGCTGTACGATCAGAAAGACGGTTTTAACCGCGCCATCCATAACATCGAGAATACGCCTTTTCGTACAAAATTTGACAAGGACGTGAACAAAATGTACGGCACGCTCGGCATCGGCTGTATCTCGGACTACGAGCCGCAGCCGCTGATCATCCGTTCCCACCACGGCACTTACGCCATCACCACGGTGGGCAGGATCAATAATAAAGACGAGATCGTGACGGAGATTTTTCAACACGGAAACGGTCATTTTCTCGAGATGAGCGGCGGCGATATCAATGCGACGGAGCTGGTCGCGGCAATCATCAACCAGAGAGAGAATCTGATCGAGGGGATCCGCTACGCGCAGGAACTGATCGACGGTTCCATGACAATCCTCATCATGACGCCGAAAGGGATCTATGCGGCGCGGGATCGGCTGGGGAGAACGCCGGTCAGTATCGGAAAGAAAGAACAGGAGGCGTACTGCGTTTCCTTTGAGAGTTTTGCTTATCTGAATCTGGGCTATGTGCCGGAGCGGGAGCTGGGACCGGGCGAGATCGTCATTGTGACCCCCGAGGGCGCAAAGACGCTTGCGGCGCCGGGAAAGGATATGAAGATCTGCACCTTTCTGTGGATCTATTACGGATACCCATCCTCGTCCTACGAGGGGGTCAGTGTGGAGGAGATGCGTTACCGCTGCGGGGCGATGCTTGCAAAGCGCGATGATGCAAAGCCCGATATCGTGGCAGGGGTGCCGGATTCCGGCACGGCGCATGCCATCGGTTATGCCAATGCGTCGGGGATCCCTTTTTCCAGACCGTTCATCAAGTATACGCCGACCTGGCCGCGTTCTTTCATGCCGACGATCCAGAGCAAGCGTGACCTGATCGCAAAGATGAAGCTGCTTCCGGTGCACGATCTGATCAAGGACAGGAGCCTGCTGTTGATCGACGACTCCATCGTGCGGGGCACGCAGCTTCGGGAGACGACGGAATTTCTCTATCAGAGCGGCGCGAAAGAGGTACATATCCGTCCGGCGTGTCCGCCGTTACTCTATGGCTGCAAGTATCTGAATTTTTCCCGTTCCACCTCGGAGATGGAACTGATCGCCCGCCGGGTGATCAAAGAGCTGGAGGGGGAGAACAAATATCCCAATTTGTCGGTGTATGCGGATCCCAACAGCACGGAATATGCCGAAATGCTGGAAAAGATCAGGGAGAAGCTGAATTTTACGACGCTTCGGTATCATCGGCTGGATGATATGATTGATTCTGTGGGCATCGACAAGTGCAGACTTTGCACCTACTGCTGGGACGGCAGGGAATAACTGCGCGAAACTCATTTATGGTTGTTGAAATTGTACAAATAGCATAACCAACGCAGACTCGCTTTCGCTCCATTTCAAGCGTAACAGTGCTAAATTCGGGAGTTGCAAAGCAACTCCGAACCTACATTAAGCACTGACGCTTTCCAAGGGTCTGCTTATGGTTATCCTATTTATACAATTATAGATACATTATCTTGAGTTTCGCCTATAAGTATTCCTTGAAGGAAAGGAGACACAGTATGCTCTATAAATGCAGGAATTGCGGCGGGAACGCCATATATGCGCCGGACAGGGGCAGGATGTATTGCCCGCACTGTGAGAGCACGGACAGCGAGGAACTGATCCCCGACAACTCCATGATCCAGTGTGTCAACTGCGGCGCGCCGCTTACGATCACGGACTACACTTCCGCCTGCCGATGTGAGCACTGCGGGATGTACCTGATCTTGAATGAGCGCGTGGAAGGCGGTTACGAGCCGCATCTGATCCTGCCCTTTAAGGTGAGCAGGCAGCTTGCGGCAGCGGCGATGGAAGCGGAATTTTCAAAACGTCTCTTTGCGCCCTCCGATTTTATGTCCGCGAAGAGTCTGGAAAAGATGGAAGGGACTTATGTGCCTTTCTGGCTTTACGACTATGACGCCGACTATGATTATGCCGGCGAGGGGACGAAAGTAAGGACATGGCGCAGCGGAAATACCGAGTATACGGAGACGTCCTATTATGAGGTGCAGCGCCGGATGAATGTGGATTTTGACCGGATTCCGGTGGACGCCTCCATCGCTATGGACGACAGCGTCATGGATCTGATGGAGCCTTATGATTATCGGGGGCTTTCGGATTTTGAGCCGAAATACCTGTCCGGCTTTTTCGGGGAGGTCTATAACCAGCCGGCAGGGGAACTGGAGGAGCGCGCAAAGCAGAAAGCGAAACAGGCTTCGGAGCAGCTCATGCAAAACTCCCTGTCGGGCTATGCCACGATGCGCCCTTTCCGCAGGGATCTGCGGCTGCAGGGGCGGGGCGAGCATTACGCGCTGATGCCCGTGTGGCAGTATTTTTACCGCTATAAGGATCAGGTTTATCAGTACCATGTGAACGGACAGACGGGAAAAGTGGTAGGCGTGACGCCTGTTTCCCGCGCCAAGGTGCTGCTCTATGCCGCCTCGGTGTTTGCGGTGGTGACGGCGGCTTGTCAGATCGCGATACAGGTGTTGGAGATCTTGTAGGAGGAAAGAGACTTTGAAAGAATATTTTCGGTATTTTAAGTGGCTTTATATCGTGCTGGCGGCTGTGTTCTGTCTGTTCCTCCTGTTTCATGCGGGACATTGGGGGATCGCAAAGTCGCTTGATTATCAGCGTACCAATACGGAGTGCACGGTCACGGAGCGCGTTTTTGACGGAGCGGACGTGCTGACGGACAAGGAAGAGAAGAAACTGCGGAAACTGATCGCGAAGCGGGAAAAGCAGACGGGCTGCGATATCGTGCTGATTACGTTAAACGAGCCGCTGGAGGAGTTCGCCAAAGCGTATGAACCGGGCGCTTACTCGAGCGAGTATGTGCGGGTCTATGCAGAACAGTTCTGGGAGCAGAACGGCATGGGCTATGATAAGCCCGACGGGGACGGTGTGGTGCTCGTGGACAATTATTCCAGAGAGGACGACGGCTACATCCACACATGGTTCTGTACGACCGGGCGGGCATATGACGCTTACTATACGGAGGACATCGATCATCTGCTGGACAATGTGTACCGCTATGTAGAGAAAGATCCCTACCGCGCCTATCGGGCGTACGTCAATACCTTTTACCACGATATGCTGGGCTGGCGGATGTTTCATTTTACCGTGCCGGGATTTTTGTCCTGGGCGATAGGTTTAATAGCAGCTGTTATTTTTACAGTCTGCAACTGGCGGTCGAAAAAAGGAAAAAAGACCACCACGGCGACGACTTATGTGGCGGGAGGACAGCCCGTTTTCCGCGTGCAGACGGATCGGTTCCTCAGAAAGACGGTGACGCAGAGAAAGATCGAGACGAGCAGCAGCAGCGGCGGTGGCGGCGGACGCAGCCACGGCGGCGGGGGCGGAGGTCATCACGGCGGCGGCGGACACAGCCGCTGACCGATCGTATATACGCGTATTTTTGGTATCATTAGGAAATTGCGACAGTGTAAAACATTTCAGGGAGAATGCGGAGCATTCTCTGAATCGTCGCTGCCGAGCGACGATTTCCTGCATAGCAAAAGCGGGTACATGGGAAATGCACCCGCTTTTTTGTTTTGTTTTTGTTTCAATATTGCGCCCGCAACAAGCCCTTACGCCATCTTGTTTACGGCAAGCGACATACGGGATACCTTTCTCGCGGAAGTGTTCTTGTGATACACGCCTTTCCTGGTAGCCTTGTCGAGCGCGGAAGTAGCAGCCAAAAGCGCGCTCTGGGCTGCCGCCTTGTCATTTGCATCGATCGCGGCGTAAACTTTCTTGATCGCGGTCTTAACGCCGGATTTGATGGATTTGTTTCTCTCAGCCTTTGTCCTGTTCACCAGGATTCTCTTTTTTGCAGATTTGATATTTGCCATAACTTCCTCCATTTCAAACCAGATACACTTTACTTTTCGATATTACTATCCTGACGTGTCTCCTTAAAGACGGACACGGACGTTTTAATGGAAAGACACGCATATTATTTTAGATTATGGGAATGGGGATGTCAATACATATTTTGTTTATTTTTGCAAAAAATAGAAAAGAAAACGGGCAGGCGGAAAAAATGCGCATAAAATAAAGCAGAAAGCGCGGGCAGCATGCCCTGAAAGGAATGGACGTCAGTATGGAAAGCTGGTCAAATGTCAGGACAGACTTGGCGTTGGAAGCCAGAGAGAGCATAGGAGAAAAAGAGTCCGGACTGCACGGGGTCGTGGTGGAGGAACGCTACGATGAAAAGAGCGATGTGCACATCACGCGGGTGGTCATAGAGACGAAAAACGGGGCAAAGGCGCTCGGCAAGCCGATGGGGACCTATATCACGCTGGAAGCCCCCGCCATGACGGAGCCGGAGGAAGACTACCATCAGGAGATCTCGCAGATTTTGGCGGAGCAGATCCGCGGGATCCTGCCGGAGCCGGAAAAGGAACAGTCGATCCTGGTCGTGGGACTCGGCAATCGGGAAGTGACGGCGGATTCCCTCGGACCGAATGTGGTGGATAATCTCTTTATCAACAGGCACATCGTGCTGGAATACGGAAAAGTTGCCTACAACCGCACCAAAATGCACCTGGTGAGCAGTTTAATACCGGGTGTTATGGCAAAGACGGGTATGGAATCTGCGGAGATCATCAAGGGCGTGATCGGGGAGACAAAGCCCGACCTGGTGATCGTGATCGACGCGCTGGCAGCCCGCTCCACGAAACGCCTAAACCGCACCATCCAGATCACCAATACGGGCATTCATCCCGGCTCCGGCGTGGGAAACCACAGAAATGCGATCACGCAGGAGACCCTGAAAGTGCCTGTGCTGGCGCTGGGGGTGCCGACCGTGGTGGATGCGGCAACCATCGTGGGGGACGCTATGGGGGAACGCCCCGCCACCTTAAAAGAACTCAACAACATGTATGTCACCACCAAGGACGTGGATCAGCAGATCCGCCAGATCAGCCACATCATCTGCGACGGGATCAACAGCGCCCTGAATTTCTGACAAAACAAGTACAGGTATGAAACCCTGTCCGCATTGCATATAACTTAATATGCGACGAGGTGGAAAGTGGACGGGAAAAATTATAATAACACTTGTTATTATTTCTCTGTGTTTCGGAGGAATCGAACTTGTGCGGGAGCGGGAAAAGCGTGAGACAGGCAGTCTGTTTTCCGGTCAGGCGGGATTTTTGCTGGAACCTTATCTGCCGGGGATCCGCAGGATGTGCGAGGGAAACGCCGTGACGGCGGGAGGAGACCTTTTGGAGAGGGGCGTCCTTGCGCCGTATCCTGCGCTGCTCTTTTTGCTCGAAAACGGGCAGGGAAGCGTGACGGAGCGCGACTATGCCAGACTCCTTCTGCCGGAGGGAAGCGACGAGGACAGGAAAGGGGTGCCCGAGGAGGCGCTTGACTATGAGGAGGACTCCATGCACCTGGAGGGGAGCATGGAGTCCGCTCTGCGGGAAGAAAACGAGCGTTATCTTTCGGCGCAGGAGGAGACGGGACAGGAAACGGAGCAGGAGGAGACGCAGACAGCCTTTGTGGAGGCGGCGGAGAAAAGCTACCGCTATCGGTGGGAGGAGCTTTCCGATTACGATTCCCTGATCAAAGCCTTTTACGCGGTGGACAGTTCGACCGTGGCGGGGGAGGAACTTTTACAGACGGAGGCGCTTTTGGAAAAGGATATGCGCATTCGGGGGAGCGCGGATGCGCCGCAGATTCTGATCTATCATACGCATTCCAAGGAGCGGTTTGCCGATTCCGCCCCGGGGGACGAGAGCGAAGGCATTCTGGGGGCGGGCGCTTATCTGGCAAAACTGCTGCGGGAACGCTACGGTTATAACGTGATCCATGATACCGGGTGTTATGATGAGGACAGGGACTATGCCTACAGCAATTCCCTGCCGGCGGTCGAAGCCCTGCTTTCAGAGAATCCCTCCATCGAGGCGGTCATCGACCTGCACCGCGATGAAATGCCCGAGGGCAGACGCCTCGTGCTGGATCTGCAAGGGCGTCCCACGGCGCAGTTTATGTTCTTTAACGGTTTGTGCCGCACGAAGAAAGGACCGATCGAACAGTTGGAAAATCCGTACCTGACAGACAATCTTTCGTTGGCGTTTCAGATGCAGGCGGCGTGCAACGAGTATTACCCCGGCATCGCGCGCAGGATCTATCTGCGGGCTTACCGCTACAACATGCACCTGAGCCCGAAGTCCATGCTGATCGAGCTGGGCGCGCAGAACAACACGGAGGAGGAAATACATAACGCCTGTGATGTTTTGGCGCATGTACTGCATCTCGTCTTTTCCGGGCAGGAGCCGGAGCGGGACTGACTGGACAGTCTCTCCCTTTTTTGCTATACTTTAGATACTTGTGAAACACTTCCATCATTGTTGAAATTGTACAAATAGCATAACCAACGCAGACTCGCTTGCGCTCCATTCCGAGCGTAACAGACGCTAAACTCGGGAGTTGCGTCGCAACTCCATACCTCGTTAAGCGCTGACGCTCTGCAAGGGTCTGCTTATGGTTATCCTACTTGCACAATTATTATGGTGTTTTCAGCGTTTCTCAAACGCTTATATATTGGATTCGGCTGTCACAAGGTGTATTCTATAAACTGAAATGGCAACTTGCATAAAATATTTCCGAAGCTGTTATTGTGCAGGAATATGTGATTTTCTTGCATATTCCTTCGACATCCAGAAATTTTGGGACATGGATGTCCCGAAAAGCCCGAAACGAGTCCGGATGACGAGTAGAGGGCGGTTTCGTCCGTTATCACAACTCATACGGAATATGTTAGAAAATCCATATGACGGAACATGACACAAGGAAATATTTTATGCAAGTTGCCGACAGACTTTTTAAATGCATCCTGTGGCACCCGAATCTATGCTGTTAAGCGTTTGCGAAACGCAGCACAGAGGAGATAACAATGGACCAGAGCAGAATCAGAAACTTTTGTATCGTCGCCCACATCGACCACGGCAAATCCACGCTGGCGGACCGGATCATCGAGAAGACGGGTCTTCTGACCAGCCGCGAGATGCAGGCGCAGATACTGGACAATATGGAATTGGAGCGGGAGCGCGGCATCACCATCAAGGCGCAGGCTGTCCGCATCATCTATCAGGCGCGTGACGGCAAGGAGTATATCTTCAATCTCATCGACACGCCGGGACATGTAGACTTTAATTACGAGGTGAGCAGGTCTCTCGCCGCCTGCGACGGGGCGATCCTCGTGGTGGACGCGGCGCAGGGCATCGAGGCGCAGACGCTTGCGAACGTCTATCTCGCGCTGGATCACGATCTGGATGTGTTTCCCGTCATCAATAAGATCGACCTTCCCAGTGCCGAGCCGGAGCGGGTGAAAAACGAGATCGAGGACGTGATCGGCATCGAGGCGCAGGATGCGCCGCTGATCTCAGCCAAGAACGGCACCGGCATCGAGGACGTGCTGGAAGCCATCGTGGAAAAGATCCCCGCGCCCGGCGGCAGCCCCGACAATCCGCTGCAGGCGTTGATCTTTGATTCCGTCTACGATTCCTACAAGGGCGTGATCGTGTTCTGCCGCATCAAAGAGGGCAGGGTGAAAAAGGGCACGAAGATCCGCATGATGGCGACGGGAGCCTCTGCGGAGGTGGTGGAAGTCGGGTATTTCGGCGCGGGACAGTTCATCCCCTGCGATGAGCTGGCGGCAGGGATGGTGGGGTATCTCACCGCTTCCATCAAGAACGTAAAAGATACCGCCGTGGGAGATACCGTGACGGACGCGGACAATCCCTGCGCCGAGCCGCTTCCCGGCTATAAGAAAGTCAATTCTATGGTCTACTGCGGCATGTACCCGGCGGACGGCGCAAAGTATCCGGATCTGCGGGATGCGCTGGAAAAACTGAAATTAAACGACGCTTCCTTAAATTACGAGCCGGAGACTTCCATTGCGCTGGGCTTCGGCTTCCGCTGCGGCTTTCTGGGACTGCTGCATCTGGAGATCATCCAGGAGCGGCTGGAGCGGGAGTATAACCTCGACCTGGTGACGACCGCGCCGGGCGTGATCTATCGGGTCTATAAGACAAACGGCGAGATGATCGAACTGACCAACCCCTCGAATCTGCCCGATCCTTCTGAGATCGACTACATGGAGGAGCCTGTGGTCAGCGCGGAGATCATGGTGACGACGGAGTTTATCGGACCCATCATGCAGCTTTGTCAGGAGAGGCGGGGGCGCTACATCAGCACGGAATATATCGAAGCGACAAGAGCGCTCTTAAAATACGACCTCCCGTTAAACGAGATCATTTACGACTTTTTTGACGCCTTAAAATCCCGTTCGCGGGGCTACGCTTCTTTTGACTATGAGTTAAAGGGCTATGAGCAGTCGAAACTCGTGAAGCTGGATATCCTCATCAATCACGACGAAGTGGACGCGCTCTCTTTTATCGTCCATGCGGACAGCGCTTACGAGCGCGGCAGGAAGATGTGCGAGAAGTTAAAGGACGAGATCCCCAGACACCTCTTTGAGATTCCGATCCAGGCGGCGGTGGGCGGCAAGATCATCGCCCGCGAGACCGTGAAAGCGATGCGCAAGGACGTCCTTGCCAAGTGCTACGGCGGCGATATCACCCGCAAAAAGAAACTGCTGGAGAAACAGAAAGAGGGCAAGAAGCGGATGCGCCAGATCGGCAATGTGGAGATTCCGCAGAGCGCCTTTATGAGCGTGCTCAAGCTGGATGACGACTAGGAGCGGCGGGATGAAAGAATTAAGCCTTTACATCCACATTCCGTTCTGCGTAAAGAAATGCCGCTACTGCGATTTTCTCTCGTTTCCTGTCGGGGTGGAAAGTTATGTAAATCGTTATGTAAACCTGCTCTGCCGCGAGATCGCCCTCCGCGCGCAGTCTTTCAAAAAATATCAGGTGATATCTGTTTTTTTCGGCGGCGGCACGCCCTCTCTGCTGGCAGCGGAGGAACTGGGCAGGATCATGGAGACTGTCAGGGTGTCTTTCGCTTTGGCGGAAGATGCGGAGATCACCGTGGAGTGCAACCCCGGCACGGTGACGCAGGGGAAGCTGGAAAATTACATAACACATGGTATCAATCGACTCAGCATCGGTTTACAGTCTGCGGATAACTGGGAACTTGCAAGGATCGGGCGCATCCATGACTATGAGACCTTTCTGGAAAGCTGCCGCTTCGCGAGGGAAGCGGGCTTTCAAAATATCAACATCGATCTGATGTCGGCGCTGCCGGGGCAGACACTCTCGTCTTATCAAAGGACGCTCGAGCGGGTCTGCGCCCTCTCTCCGGAACATATCTCCGCCTACAGCCTGATGCTGGAGGAGGGGACGAAACTTTATGTAAACCAGAAAGAATATACATTTCCCGACGAGGATGAGGAGCGGGAGATGTACTACATAACAGAACGGGTGTTATCAAAAGCGGGCTACCGCCGCTACGAGATTTCTAACTATGCGCTGCCCGGCAGAGAATGCCGCCATAATCAGGTGTACTGGAAACGCGGCGCTTATCTGGGGCTGGGGCTGGGCGCTTCCTCTATGATTGCGGATATCCGCTGGAAAAATCCGCAGGATATGGCAGACTACCGCGCCTGTGTGGAAGCGGCAGCGGACACCACGGCGCAGGCACAAACCGTGGTCCGCCTCAGGGAAATGGGCTTACAGGAAGTTTCGCCCCTTACAGAGCAGGAGCAGATGGAAGAATTTATGTTTCTGGGACTGCGCATGACAGAGGGCGTGTCGGAAGCGGATTTCCTGCGGGCGTTCGGCGTTTCCGTGGACGAGGTCTACGGGGAGGTCGTCGCGCGTTTTGTCGAGCAGGGGCTTCTTCGGCGGGCGGGCGGGCGGCTGTTCCTGACCCCGCGCGGGATCGACGTGAGCAATGTGGTATCGGCGGCATTTCTTTTTTGACACTGAAGATTGAATTTACAAGCATAACATATTATAATATAAAATAACGGAAAAGCCTGATTGGAATTGGGACAGATGGAAAGGCACTCGGCAGGTCTCCGGTTCATAGAATAGAGTAAATGGACTTTGGAGGCTCCCTTTGAAAACATTCAGCCAGCCACTTTCTGCAAAGGAGGAGGCCGTCTGGCTCGGACGGCTTAAGACAGGCAGCGAAAGAGAACGCGGGGAGGCAAAGAAGATCCTGGTGGAACGAAACCTCCGTTTGGTGGCGCATATCGCCGGAAAATACCGAAACGTGGATGAGGACATGGAGGATCTGATTTCCATCGGCACGATCGGTCTGATCAAGGCGATCGACTCCTTTGACGCGGGAAAAGGGAAACTCAGCACTTACGCCTCGCGCTGCATCGACAATGAACTGCTGATGCTCCTGCGCGCAAAGAAAAAGACTTCCAGAGAAGTCTCTCTCTACGAGCCGATCGGCACGGACAGGGAGGGCAATGAGATCAATCTTCTGGACGTCATCGAGCAGGAACAGACGGATGTGGTGGACCGGATGGAAGTCGAGGACAGACTGCGGCGGCTGAAAGGGCTGATCGGGGAGCGGCTCACCGACAGAGAGCGGGAGATCATTACTCTGCGTTACGGGCTTTACGGCGGCAGGGAGATCACCCAGCGGGAGATTGGCAGAAAACTCGGCATATCGAGAAGTTATGTATCACGAATCGAAAAACGGGCGTTACAGAAACTGAAAGAAGGGTACGACAATGCGTTTTATCAAGAGCGAAGACTTAAAGACAGGCATGAGACTGGCGCGTCCTATTTACAATAAAAACGGCGTTCTGCTCTACGAGAGGAATTCCAAGCTGACCATGCAGGGCATCAACAGCGTGAAGAATTTCGGTCTGCTGGGAATCTTTATCTTAGAGCCTGCGGAGCCGGTGCCGCCCATGACAAGGGCAGATGTGGAGTTTGAACGCTTTCAGACCATGTGCGTTTTCTCCATCAAGGAGGAACTGGACGCCATCGTGGAGAGCGGACGGGCGCAGCGGACGCAGATGATCGCGTCAAATATCATCAAAAATTACGGGCATCTGGATTCCAAGATCAACTTCATGCAGAATCTGCGCAGCAAGGAGGATTACATCTACAAGCATTCCCTGAATGTCGCGATCCTCTGCGCAATGATAACACATGTTATGAATATAAGAGTCGAAGAACAGATGGAGACCGTGCAGGCTGCCATTGTCCACGATATCGGAAAGATGATGCGCTTCGAGGCGGAAGGCGGCGGACCTGTTGATATGCCGACGGAAGCCAGAGAGGAAGCAGGGCATGAACTGCTGGATACAGCCTTTTCCACCAGACCCAATATCAAGCGGATCTGCTCGCAGGCGCAGAAACTGCTGTACGGCTTTAGCAGGGGCGAGGATATCTCCGCGCTCAGGCTGGTGAACGGTGCGCGGGTGCTGGCGGTGGCGGAGACCTACGATAAAATGACGGCGATGAAGCTGGATGCGGATCCGGCTTCCGAGGTGGCGGCGCTCAAATACCTGTTGGACAACCCTGAGATCTTTCATCCCAAGGTGGTGGAGGCGCTGATCAGATCGATCAATATTCTGGCGCCCGGCGTGAGCGTTGAACTGAACACAGGGGAGAAAGCCCTTGTTCTTGCGGCGAATGAGGCGGACGTCCTGCGGCCCATGCTCCTGATGTTTCGGGATAATACCATCATAGATCTGTCGGACGACCTTTACGAGGACCTTGCGGTCAAAGATATCATGAAGACGCTCGACAACCGCCATGTGATGGATATGGAACTCTTAAAGAGAAACGGCATCGCCATTGAGGAAGCGGAGTTCGTGGAGGTGCCGGAACAGCATTAGAAAACGGTCAAAATACGGTATGGGAGGAAAAAGCGATTATGCCAACGATACAGGAGATTATGAGGACGGCTGTCAATGTCGGCGCGTCGGATGTACATATCACGGTGGGAGTCCCGCCCAAGATGCGCGTCAACGGGAATCTGCTCACGATGGATGAGTACCCGAAGCTGTCGCCGCAGGATACACAGGAGATCGCGGATTCGATCATGAGCGATGTCCAGCGGGAGCGTTTTGAGGAGCGGGGAGAGTATGATATGTCTTTTTCCATTCCGGAACTTGGCAGATACCGTGTCAATGTCTATAAGCAGAGAGGTTCCGCGGCTATGGCGCTGCGTCTGGTGGGTACGGAGATTCCGGCTCCGGAGCGTCTGGGCGTACCGGAATCCGTGATCAATCTCTATGAGCGCAAGCGTGGTCTGATCCTCGTGACAGGGCCGACGGGAAGCGGTAAGTCCACCACGCTTGCCGCCATCATTGATAAGATCAACAACAACAGGGACGCCCATGTGATCACGCTGGAGGATCCGATCGAGTATCTGCACCAGCATAAGATGGCTATGGTAAACCAGCGGGAGATCGGGCTGGATTCCCAGAATTACGCCGCCGCCCTGCGCGCCGCGCTGCGTGAAGATCCGGACGTCATTCTCGTGGGTGAGATGCGTGACTTTGAGACCATCAGCGTCGCGATCACGGCGGCGGAGACAGGGCACCTTGTGCTCTCCACCCTGCACACCATCGGCGCAGCCAGCACCGTGGACCGTGTGATCGACGTTTTCCCGCCGCATCAGCAGCAGCAGATCAGGGTGCAGCTGGCAAATGTTTTAGAAGCGGTGATCTCCCAGCAGCTTATTCCGACGATGGATGGCAGGGGCAGGGTGGCAGCCTTTGAGGTCATGCACGCAAACCATGCGGTCAGAAACCTGATCCGCGAGGGAAAGTCGCACCAGCTTGCGACCGTGATGCAGACAAACCGCAAGATGGGAATGATCATGATGGACGATGCGATCACACAGTTGTTTTATGAGGGAAAGATCGATCGGGATATGGCGATACAGTTCGCGCAGGATCCGGACGGCATGCAGAATAAGATCATGTAGGCGCTGCCTGCAGCACAACTCTGACATGGAGGTAACTTATGGAATATAACAGAAAGAAAATGCGTCTGGGCGACGTGCTCGTACAAAACGGCGTCATCACGGAGGCGGATCTGCAAAGAGGGCTGGAACGGCAGAAAGGAAGCGGCAGGAAGCTCGGTGAGACGCTGGTGGACGAGGGAATCACCACGGAGGAGAATATCGCCCGGGCGCTCAGTAATCAGTTCAATTACGATATGGTCGAATTGCAGAATGTCCAGATCGAACAGGAGGTCCTCGACCTGGTTCCCGCGAACGTCCTAAAGAAGCACCGCGCGATCCCCTTTGAGTATTCGCCGGATAATATGAACGTGCTTCGGGTTGCCATGTCCGATCCTATGGATATCGCGGCGATCGACGATATCAATATCATTACAAACCTGCAGGTAGAACCCGTTGTGGCGACCACGAGCGGCGTCATGCTGGCGATCGACCAGTATTACGGGCAGGCGGAAGTGAAATCCGCGCTGGAAGAGTACACCAAAGAAAAAGAGAGCCAGTTTGTCGAGCAGGAGGATATGTACAGTGAGGATGTCAACAATTCCCCCATTGTACAGCTGGTCAAGGGCATGATCGACCAGGCGGTCAGACAGCGCGCTTCCGATATCCATATCGAACCGATGGAAAAGCAGGTGCGGATCCGTTACCGTATCGACGGCGCGCTCTATGAAAAAGCGGACTACAGTATCAGGCTTCTGCCTGCCATTACAGCGCGTATCAAGATCATCGGCGGCATGGACATCTCCGAGAAGAGAAAGCCACAGGACGGTCGTATCACGCAGGTCGTGGACAGAAAGGAGTACGATATCCGTGTCTCTGTCCTGCCGACGGTCTACGGGGAAAAGGTCGTTATGCGTCTGACTTCCAAAAACGCGCTGACGAGGGAGAAGAGCCAGCTTGGCTTAAAGCCCGATGAACTGAAAAAATTTGACCATATCTTAAGGAACCCGCACGGCATCCTGCTCGTGACGGGACCTACGGGAAGCGGTAAGTCCACCACCCTCTACACGGCGCTCAGTGAGCTGAATAAGGAAGACGTGAACATCATCACCGTCGAAGACCCGGTGGAGGCGAATATCGACGGTATCAATCAGGTGCAGGTCAACAATAAGGCGAACCTCACGTTTGCCTCCGCCCTGCGTTCCATTCTGCGTCAGGATCCGGATATCATTATGATCGGTGAGATCCGTGACCAGGAGACCGCTTCGATCGCCGTACAGGCTTCCATCACAGGGCACCTCGTAGTCTCGACCCTGCATACCAATTCCGCAGCCAGCACCATCACCCGTCTGGCGGATATGGGGATCGAACCCTATCTGGTTGCCGACGCCATGATCGGCGTCATTGCCCAGAGACTTGTGCGCAGACTCTGTCCCGAGTGCAAACGGGAGAAAAAGGCGGATGCGGAGGAGCTGGAAATGTTACAGCTGTCACCGAATGCGGATGTGACGATCTACGAGCCGTGCGGCTGCCCGAGATGCGACGGCACAGGCTTTAAGGGGCGTATCGGCGTCTATGAGATCATGGAAGTGACCCAGCCCTTAAAGACCATCATCAGCAAGAAAGGTACGGCGGAGGATATCAAAAATAAGGCGCTGGAAGAGGGGATGAATACCCTGCGCATGAGCGCGACCAAGTATGTGCTGGAGGGGATCACCTCTGTGCAGGAAATGATGAGGGTGTCGTTTGATCTGTAAAAAATGCGGGAAAAAGCCGGAGATATTTGCGCTTTTCCTATATGCGGCGGCGCACCTTGCGATGGCGCTCATGCATGAGCCTTTCTTTGACGAGGCGGAGGCGTGGCAGATCGCGCGCTCCGTCTCCCTGCGGACGCTGTTTCTGGAAACGACCCATTACGAGGGGCACCCGCCGCTGTGGCATCTGATCCTGATGCCGTTTGCAAAGGCGGGCGCGCCTTACGAACTGACGCTTACGCTTGTCAGCCTGGCATTCATGGGGACGGCGGGGTTTCTGATCCTGTGGTATGCGCCGTTTCCGCGTCCGGTGCGGCTGCTGCTCCCTTTCACCTATTTCTTTTTCTATCAGTACGGCGTGATCTCCAGGGTATACTGTGTGATGACGCTTGCTTTTGTGCTGTCAGCCATAACCTACCAAAAACGAAACGAGAGACCGGGACGGTATGTGGCGGCGCTGCTCCTTTTGTGTCTGACGACAGCCTACGGTCTTGTTATCGCGGGCGGTCTTGCGTTTCTGTGGCTGTGGGAGATCCTGCGCGGGGACGGACGGCGGGAAAACAGCGGCTCCGGGAAGAGGCGGACATTCCTGGAATGGCTGTGCGCGCTGGCGGCGGACAGACGGATCCGGTGGCTGGCGCTCCTGCTTGCGGCGGCGCTTATCGTCGTCTGGATGATTCTGCCGAGAACGGATACTTATGCGATAGCGTCTGCGGCTTCCGAAACGGCGGAAAATCCGTTTCCCGTGCGGCTGCTCTATACCTTTCTCGTGCTTCCCGCGGATGCGGCGTTCACCGATATCTACAGCGATCATGTGATCCTTTCGCAGGCGTATCTGATGCCCTCCGCGATGGCGAGCGGCGCGCTGATCGGGGCGTTTCTGTGGGCGGTGATGCTTTATTACGGAAAGAAGCGGGGGACGGCGCTTCTTTTGGTGCTTCCCTACAGTCTGTTTGCGGTCTTTTCCGCCGTCATGTATTTTTCGCTCCACCACATCGGGATCGGACTGCTCTTTTTCTGCTTCTGGTGCTGGGCGACAACGGCGGAAGCGGGCGCAGAGAAAGCGGAAGAGGCGTGTCTGCCTGAGGCGGGCGCGGAACATGCGGCAAAGCGGAGATATGGTCTGCGGCGCACGATCGCGGACGCTGAGACTGCCGCGCACATTCTCACCGCGCTCGCTTTGGGCATTTCCCTGTACTGGACGGCTGCGGCGTGCAAAACGGATATCGAAAATACCTATGCGCCGGGGCGGAAAGAAGCGGCATTTATCAGGGAGCATCATCTGGAGGGACGTCGGATAATGACGGGCTGGCTGACTGCGTACGATGAGGAGGGAAATCTTGCGCTGACGGACATCAATCAGACGAATCTGGCGGTCAATCTGGCGCCTTATTTTGCGCACAACCTGTTTTTCAATTTTAACGGCGGGCAGGATGACCGCAACTATGTCACTCACATACGGCTCTCGGAAGAGGAGACGCAGCAAGCGTATGAGAGCTGGAGGCAGGGGGAAGCGCCCGAGGTTTTGTGGATGACGCCGGATCTTTTGGCAGTCTACGGTGGGGCGGTCACGATGCGGGATTATGCGCCTGTTTATCGGGGCGAGATCAGGCAGGTGTGGAAAGCGGGCGCGGATTATTACGGAAGTGAGATCCATGTGCGGCGCGATCTCATGGAGGAGACCGGACTTCGACCAATGCAGTCAATGTGGACGACGGAAGAATAACCGAGGAATAAAGAAATTCAGAAAAAGACTGAGAAAAGACAGGAAAAGACCAAGAAGAGAGGACGATAAGAGATGAGGACGGATGCGATGGAAAAAAGCCCCGCCGTGTCGAAAATATGGCTGCCGCTGGTGATCCTGGCGTCGATCCTGTATGTTTTGTTTCTTGCAAACGGAGATCCGGAGGCTTTTCTGGTCGATGACAACAGAACGCAGTGGTATCCCGTCATGGAACGGGCTTACGAGGATTTTTGGACGACAGGCCGTATTTACTGCTATGATTTTTATCAAATGAAAGGGATGTCGATCGCCGGACAGGGCTATTACGGTGTGATGAATCCGTTTATCCTGCTCTCGTACTCGTTGACGAAGGTTCTGCCGGGAGGGATCGACGCGATCACCTTTTACATCGGGGTAATGGTGGTATTGGGGAATCTTTTCTGCTATCTGACATGCAGGCGGCTCGGCTGTAAGGAGGGGACGGCGTTCCTGATGACGCTGACCTACGGGACGATGGGGTGTTTCTGGGCATTTTTTTACTGGTACTATGTGTTCAATAATTATTTTCTGGTGCCGCTCCTCGTCTACCTCTTTCTGCGGTTTTCGCAGGAGGATAAGATTTCGTACTGCGCCTGCGGCATTGTTCTGGCGATGGATCTCTGGATGGGAAACGTACAGTACACGTTCTATCATTATCTGCTGTTCGGAATACTCTGCCTGACGATGATACTATTAAAAAACAAGTGTTATTTTAAGATCCTGTGCACGAATGCGGCGGTGGGCGTCCTGCTCTCCCTGCCGATGCTCCTTTTGCTCTTGCAGACTTCGGACGGTTTGGAGGGGCGGGCAGTCCTGATGCAGTATCCGCTGTTGATCTTCAGCCTGCTCATTCATTCCGCGATCCCGCAGGGGATCCTCAGACGCCACGGGAGCAGTTTTTCTTTTCTGGATTCCTATGTGATGGCGCGGGACGATAACCTCGTCTGCTATATGGGCGTGGTGGGGATCGCGCTGTTTTTGGCGTTTCTTTGCGCTGTCGCCCGTTTTTTCAGGCGGGCGGGCAAGATCGGGACGTTTCGCGGACTCTTTCGGGAACTGCGGGCGGGATATGACAGGGCGGCGGCTTTGCCGCACGAGAAGAAAGTGACAGCGGGCTGTGCGGCGGCGCTTTTCTTCTTCCTGTCGCTGATGAGCGGCGGCATGGCGGCTTGTCTGTTTTCAATAACACCTGTTATAAAGAACTTCCGTTATTTTTTCAAAGCCGTTTTTCCGGCGGCGCCGCTGGCGGTTCTTTTGTTTGCTTATCTGGTTGGAGCGGAGCGTGTGACAGGAGCGAAGGACTGCGGCAGGAAGAAACAGATGGGTACGGATGACGAACGCGCCACAGGAGGTGATGAGAACGGTGCAGGCAGGAGGCTTCGCCACGCCGCATTGATCGTTACGGCGGTGTACGCCTGCGTGGGCGTGGTCAATGCCCGCGATGCGGTGGCGGTGACGAGAAATCTCTTTGATGTGAGGATCGCCGGAACGTTTGCGGAGGAAAAGGAAGACGCAAAGACCTTTCTTTCCACGGCGGCTGTGGACGGCAAAAACTACAGGACAGCCGCCTTTCTGCAATTTTCGGGCGTCAACGACGAGTGCTTCGATCCGTCCCGCAACCTGACCAGAAATTTTGCGACCGCCGTGGGCGCATTCTCTCTGGCAGCCTACGAACCCTCCGAAGCGCCTGACCGGATGAAAGCGTTTGACGCGGTCTATTCGGATCCCGATTTTTATGCGAAGTTTGCCAATGCGGACACGCTGGAAAATTTTTACTACAATCTGCGAAGCAAGCCGGAAACCGTGCAGCGGCAGTTGACTGAAAACGGCGTGCGCTATCTTCTTCTGGACAGGACCGCGCCTGCGGATAACAGGATGGCACAGGAGAACGGGGGAACCGTTCTCTGGAAAGACAGGAGAGAGGACGTCATCGCGGCTCTGCGCGATCTGCCGGGGCTTTGTGTGGAGCGCGTCTGTCCTTTTAACGAGCATTACGATCTGGTGGAACTTTCGGGTACGGACAGCCTGTGCATGGATGAAGCGGGTCACATGGTCCCGCTTACGGATGAAAACATGCAGACCCTCTCCTTTGCGGCGGAAACGGCGGGCGATTATTTTCTTTCCTTTGCATGGGACAGCCGCCTGAAAGCCTTTCTGACAAAGGACGGCAGCGCGGCGGAAGAACTGCCCGTAGAGGAGACGGAAAACGGTAAGATCAGGATATCCACAGCGGGAAGCACAGGACGGGTGACGCTTGTACGGCAGGATCCGCTCTGTACGGCGGGATTCGTCTGGGAAAGCGTGACAACATTCGCATTTTTTGCTCTCATGTTGGCTATTGCTTTTCTGGGAAAAAAGTGCTATAGTGGTGTTTAGATAATAAATTACAATCGGAATTTTGTAAGAACCGATAAAATCGACGCTGATATCTCCGGAATATAGTTCGGAGGGATCGCGGAGCAGACTCTTGTATCGAGGTATATGAGGGCAGATAGGGAGGATGTGCTATGGCGGTCTGGGGATATGTCGCGATTGATAAGGGCGGAAAAGAGATCAAGGGGAGTAAGGACGCTGAGAATAAGGAACTCGTTTTAAGAGATCTGAAAAATCAGGGTCTTATCGTGCTGGAAGTAACAGAGCAGAATGCGCTGACAAAGGACATCTCCTTTGACATCGGCGGAAATCCCACGCCCCGCGATATGGCGGTGTTTTGTCGGCAGTTTTCCAGTATCACCAGAGCGGGCGTCACGATCATCGAGACGTTGAACATGCTGGCGGACTCCACGGAAAATAAAAAGATGAAGAAAGCCCTGTACGCGGTGCGCGCGGATGTGGAGAAGGGCGAGAGTTTTGCGGATTCTATGGCGACGCATCCGGCGGTGTTTCCGGAACTTCTGATCCAGATGGCGAGAGCGGGCGAGGCTTCCGGCAGTCTGGATACGGCGATGGAGCGTATGGCGGTCCAGTTTGAGAAATCCGCCAAGACGCAGGCGATGGTGAAAAAGGCGATGATCTACCCGATCGTGGTAGCGCTCGTGGCAGTAGCGGTCGTGATCGTGATGCTTGTTTTCGTCATCCCGCGTTACATGGATATGTTTGAGCAGTTGGGGACGGAACTGCCTGCGATCACGATGGCAGTCGTCAACCTGAGTAATTTCATTCAGAACAATTGGTACATCATCATTCCGGTCGTTGTCGCGGTGGTGCTGGTTCTCAAGGCTTACGCGAAGACAAATTCCGGTAAACATGTGTTTGGTAAGTTACAGTTATTGATTCCGGCGGTCAAGAATCTGGTGGTCAAATCAGCCAGCGCCCAGATGGCGCGGACGCTGAGTACGCTGCTGGCGGCGGGCGTGCCCCTGCTGGAAGCGGTGGACATCGTGTCGGACACCATGACGAATATCTGGTTTAAGGAAGCCTTAAAGGACGCGCTCGAGCAGATCATGGTCGGCGTGCCGCTTTCCCAGCCCGTGCAGACCTGCGGTCTGTTCCCGCCGATGGTCTACCACATGATGCGGATCGGTGAGGAAGCCGGTTCCACCGAGGAGATGTTAAATAAACTGGCGGACTACTACGAAGAGGAAGTGGAGATGGCGGTGCAGTCCCTGATGGCGGCGATGGAGCCGATGATCATCATCGTGCTGGCGGGCGTTGTCGGTCTCCTGATCGGAGCGGTCATGGCGCCGATGGTGACGATGTACTCGGCACTTGATAATCTGTAAGTTGTTTTGAAGCGGATTGAGGAGATTGAGGATGCTGATCCTTACGGAAAAGATTGCCAAGGAAAAATTGAACGAGTTGGAAACGCTCGGAGAGCAGGAAAATTTTTTTGAAGACATGATAAAAGCTGTTGTTGACATTCGGAAAGAATTGTTGGCAATCAATGCAGAATTACATTCGGATTTGGAGAAGTATCTACTGGATAATGGCTCAGATAATAAAGATTTATACGGAATCAATATTTTGCTGGATGATTATGAGATAGAATTTGATTCTTTGATCAATCCGCCAAGGAACAGGGAAGCGGGGTTTCCGCGAGCTGGCAGAGATGTGGCAGATCCGATTGCAAGAGAAAAGATCGTGGAGGTCGTAAACAGGTGGATAGAACGCTAAGATGGTTTGAGATGGGAATCGGAGAACAGATTTCCAATGTTGGCAGCGAAGTCAATCGGGCGATTCGATATAAAAACAAAATGGATGAGGACAAAAAGAGACATTTTTACGAAAAAGCGGTGGAATTGCTTGAACTGACCTGTGCTGATCCCAAAAATAAATTTCGATTGGGAGAGTTGCATTTTTGCATTGAGGAATTGACAGATTATTTTGCGGGAGAGAATATATATAATACGACCGATGAGGCGCTGATGAAATATTACGACGCATTTCTTGTATAATAAATTAGGAAAGCTATAATTGAAAGAGGTGGTGATGCGATGACGGCGTTAAGGCGCGAGGCGATTCAATTATCACCGAAGATGAAAACGTATCAGGAATTAGAAAAGATGATTGTTCCGCTGGCGCAGGACATAGATTATGACAGGGAACTGGCAGAGGCAAGGGATGAGAAGTATGATATTAGGCAGAATGGAGAATGAGCGATGCCAGTGATATCAAGATTTTACGGAATTGTAATTAAGATGTATTTTAGGCAGGCGGAGCATAATCCTCCACATTTTCATGTGATTTATGGTGAATATCTGGCAGAAATTGATATTAGCACAGGCGAGATGCTGGTCGGCGATTTGCCGATGCGGGCGTTAAAAATGGTTAAGGAATGGTTGGATAATAACCGCGATGCGCTGCTTGAAATTTGGGAGACACAAAATTTTGTGGCGTTGCCACCGTTAGAATAGCTAACAGTTTATAATTGAGAGGCATGACGATGTTCTACAGAATACAGAGCGTAGAGCCGATAGATAATTATAGATTATCTGTATTGTTTACAGATGGCGTAAAAACAGAATACGATGTAAAGCCATTGTTTTTGAAATGGGATGTATTCAATAGTTTGAAGACAGTACAAGGTCTTTTCCAACAGGTCAAAGTGGATGCAGGCGGCTTTGGCGTCAGTTGGAATGACGAGATCGATCTGGCAAGCGAAGAACTGCGGATCAATGGAAAGGAAGAAACCACCTGCTGACAATGCAATTCTAATTTATTTCAAAATTTCATATACGACAAAGAAGTATCGCGCAGTATCCCTGAAAGAGAAAATGATCAGGGATGCGGCGACCGCCCTTTCCCTGTTGAGATAGATAGGAACAGCGGAAAGGAGAAAAGAAAGGATATGTACTATGTAAAAAAGGAACTGATCGGCGGCTCATTGAGACCGATCATCGAGCTGGACTTGTTCCCCGGTTGTCTGGCTCTGATTGATACAGGGGCGGTGATTCCTGTATGGACAGGGGAGGAAGAAAAACTCGCAACATTGAAGGGTGTATCGTTTACGGGCAAGAGAGAGACGTTTGGCAGTTTTGGCAGTGTCAATGAGGGCAATGTATACGAAATGACGTGGATGTTTGGCAATTTGCACTATATTGGTATGCCGATTATAGCCTACAGAATGGAGAAGTTAGGTTGTCAGATTATTCTTCCGGCGACGATGTTTGGCGGAATGAGGTATACGATAGACAATATCCGCAGGGAATTGATTATTGAGTCGGGAGACAATCAACCGGTCAGGAATTTGAAAGTCTTAGATAGTGACGGGAAAACGCATATTTTAGCACAAGATTCAACGCAAAAATCCGTAACATACAAGGAAAGGAAGTGATTCCATGCAAATGACCATAAAAGAACTGCGGGAGCATTATCCGAATCAATGGCTCGGTCTGCAAAATGTCGTTTATCAGGAAGGCGATGCGGGTGAATTTGTTTCGGCAAAAGTCATCCATACAGAGGACTCGAAACTGTCATTAGTGGAGTGGATTGCAGATAGAAATGGCACGGACTGGGTTGCCATATGGAATACCGCGGACACATCGGCGGTTCCGGAATTTCCGCGTATCGTTTGTTGCGATCAGTTGAAAGAGAAATTTGCTGAATTGTTGAAAGATCCAGCTCCAATCGGTTTTGGCTTTTTCCACTTCGTCAATTCCGCCGAACGGGTGGACGATGAATCCCACCCCGAATTAAACGCCCCTGAGTAGGGAACAGGCGGCGCTTAAGATAGAGTAACCAATCAATACAACCAAAATTCATGAGGAAAAGGAGAGGAAAACAATGAAAAAAGAGAACATGGATAACAAAGGTTTCTCCCTCGTCGAGTTGATCATCGTTATCGCCATCATGGCGATCCTGATCGTGGTGCTGGCTCCTCAGTACCTGAAATACGTGGAGAAGAGTAGAGTTTCGTCTGACCAGACGACCATCGTTGAGTACATCAACGCAATGCAGGTTATCGCGGCTGATCCGGATATCACGCTGGATGCCACCACGAAGACTTATACCTTGACGAGTGCTGCGAACAGCGATACCATCACAGTTTCTAGTGATCTTGCAACATTGATTGAGGGTCAGGGAATGTTGGATGCTACGGCAGCAGCAGGCGGCAAGTGGCAGTCCACGGCATATAAGACTGCTGCAATGGATATTCAGTTAGTATATGACACAGGTAAAAAGGTTTGGAATGTGAAAAAGGTAAGCGGTACCGTTGATGTTTCCGGTAAACTTCCTACCACCTAATAAGCCCTACTTGCACATCAGGTCCAAAACCTGATACAAACCCAAACATAATTTTCAGTCATAACATAAGAACCACGGCATCCTCCCCGCATCCCTGCGGGGAGGAATATCGCCATAAAAAACACCCCGGAAGGAATCGATATGTTACCGGACAGCATACTCTACCTCATCATATTCCTCTTCGGCATTGTGATCGGCAGCTTCCTAAATGTCTGCATCTATCGCATCCCGAAGAAGGAGGATATCGTAAAGACCGCTTCCCACTGTATGAGCTGCGGCGAGCGTCTTAAATGGTATGACATGATTCCGGTGGCAAGTTTCCTTGTTCTGCGGGGAAAGTGCCGTAAGTGCGGCGCGAAACTTTCTGTCCAGTATCCGCTGATTGAGGCGGCGAACGGAATCTTGTACGTTTGTATTGTATGGACAGGTGGCATTGGCATAGAATCCCTACTCTACTGCCTGTTGGCTTCCGCGCTGTTAGTGCTTAGCGTGATCGACTTTAGAACTTATGAGATTCCTTTTGGGATCAATCTGTTTATACTGGCATTGGGGCTGGTCCGGGCGGCGACGGACATCTCGAATATCCTGAACTACCTGGCAGGCTCCATCGCTGTCAGTGCCGTATTGGCGGTATTGTACTACGCAAGCCGCGGAAAAGCGATCGGCGGCGGCGACGTTAAGCTGATGGCGGCGTGCGGGCTGCTGCTCGGCTGGAAGCTGATCATCTTAGCCTTTCTGCTCGGCTGCGTTCTCGGCGCGGTGATTCATGTGATCCGCATGAAGGTCAGCGGCGAAGGACATGTGCTCGCGATGGGGCCTTATCTTTCTATGGGCGTCCTGATCGCGGCAATGTGGGGCGATCGGCTCCTGAACTGGTATTTTGGCATGTTTTGAACAGCATAGAATCTGAAAAATCTGAAAAAAGCGAAAGATCACCTGCACGGAATTTCACGGCAGGTTTGTTGTCTCTTTACGGATAAGAGATATATAGATGATATAACGTAATAAAATGCACGAAAGAGCGCATTGCGCGTAAAACGATGAGGGAGGAAACACTACATGGCTTCCAAAAAAGCGATCACGATAGAGATCGGATATTCGCTGACTAAGATCTGCGAAGTGGACTACAATACGAAGACCCATAAAGTTTACAAGTATTTGACGATCGACAACGGCGCGGAGATCATCAACGACGGTATGTTGAACGTCACAGAGGAATATGTCGCGGCTTTGCAGCGCGTCTTTGCGGTGAACCATATCAAGACGAAACAGGTGATCTTTACGATCTCCTCTTCGAGGATCGCGAGCCGCGAGGTCACGATTCCTTTCGTCAAGGAGAACAGGATCGCGGATGTGGTCAATGCCAACGCTTCGGACTACTTCCCCGTGGACTTGAGCCAATACCAGCTTGCCTACACCATTTTGGGGACGGTGGGCGAGAAGAACGCCCAGCAGTATAAGCTGCTCGTGATGGCGGTGCCGGATTCGGTGCTGAACGGCTACTACGATCTGGCAAAGGCATTGAAGCTGGAGGTCGCGGCGATCGACTACGCCAGCAACAGTATTTATCAGATCGTCAAGGACGAGTGTGCGCAGGGAAGACACATTGTCGTCAAGATCGACGAGCGTTCGTCTCTGGTGATGGCGGTGGAAAATTCCGTGATGACCTTTACCAGAAGCGTCTCCTACGGCGTGGAGGAGACGGTGAATGCCGTGATGAATACGCTCTGCTGGGGCGAAGCAACGACCATGAATGTTGCGATCCACATCTTACAGCGAAACGAATGTATCTCGCTGGAAGAGCAGGAACAGCAAACGCCGGAAGCGGAGGAGCCGTCTGTCGGCCGTCCGACGCCCGCGCCCGTGGTGCGCACGGCAAAGACCAAGGCGCTCGAAGATGTGCGGGACGCTGTCATGCCGCTGATCAATGGTATCGCCCGCGTCATCGACTACTATGCGTCCAGAGGGGCGGGGGAACCGATCGAGGGCATCCTCATCACGGGTCTCGGCGCGGACTTTAAG
>JAMPCE010000002.1 GCA_023666335.1 bacterium | reverse complement strand
TTGATGATTTAATGGAATCACATAAGTCCAGACCTTATAATCCGCTGATTGCCAATACTTTCTTTCGAGCAGGCTTTGTTGAGGCGTGGGGGCGTGGCATTCAAAAAATAAAAGACAGCTGCATTTTAGCAGGAAATGATATTCCGGAATATAGGGTGAAAAGAGAAGATATTATGGTTATATTTCGGAGTTCATATGACAAGAATACCCAAGATAATACCCAAGATAATACCCAAGATAATACCCAAGATAATACCCAAGATGAAAATTTGACAGATAAAGAAAGACAAATTCTCAGTATATGTAAAGAAGAAAAGAGCAAGCAGGAGATCGCAGCTCTTATGGGATATAAAACGATAAAGAGTATAAAGCCGGAAGTGGATTCTTTATTGAGGAAAGGGAAGCTTAGGATGTCAATTCCGGAAAAACCCAATAGCAGAAACCAAAAATATATTGCGGTTAAAGATAAGACTTGAATTATAAGGAGATCTAATCCAATGCATTTTGTAGACGCCAGGGGAATCCTGAACGGCAGCAGCGGTCACTATGGAATGAATCTATACCGTGGGTGCAGTCATGGCTGTATTTATTGCGATGGCAGGAGCCGGTGCTATCAGTTTGCGCATCCGTTTGAAGATATCGAGGTAAAGCAGAATGCACCGGAGCTGCTTAGAAAAGCCCTGCAATCAAAGCGGCGCAAGTGTATGATCGGAACCGGAGGCATGTCAGATCCGTATATGCACTGTGAAGAGAAATTAAGACTGACAAGAAAGTGTCTGGAGATCATCCTTGAATACGGTTTTGGCGTGGCAATCCAGACAAAATCAGATCGTATCCTGCGGGATATCGACCTTCTGGAGGAGATCAATCATTCTGCAAAATGTGTGGTACAGATGACGCTTACGACCTATGACGACGACCTGTGCCGGATATTGGAACCAAATGTCTGTAATACAAAGCGGCGGATCGAGGTGCTGGAGGAAATGCAGAAAAGAGGCATTCCGACAGTTGTATGGATGACGCCGATCCTGCCTTTCATCAATGATACGGCGGAAAACATCACCTCCATCCTGAATGAATGTGTTCGCGTTGGCGTAAAAGGAATCATTGATTTTGGGATGGGGCTGACACTCAGGGAAGGCGACAGGGAATATTATTACGCCGCGCTCGACAAACATTTTCCGGGGATGAAAGAACGGTATGCAGAGCGGTACGGAAATGCCTATGAGCTGCCGAGTCCAAGGGCGAAAGAACTGACGACGATCTTTCAAAAAATCTGTGCGGAAAACGGTATTCTGTCGAGCCCGGAGAAATGCTTTCAGTATATGAATGAACTGCCGGAGAAATATCCGCAGATGAGTATCTTTGATCTGTAGATATGGAAGCGGAATCTTTTCTCAATTTCTTTCATCATTTCCACATAACCCCTTGCATTTTCAACCGTTTGTGCTATGCTATACACAATGCGCGAAACGGTTTTTTGTTGTGCCGTTTCCGGCAGACACGCAAAAGCAGACAGATCAGGACCGCAATCGGCGTTCTGAGAGAGACAGGTAAGCTATGAAAACATCGAAAATCGGCTGGCTTTGGGAAAACATGAGGGGATACCGCTGTATCTATGTGATCGGCTTGTTAGGTTCGGTGGTCAACAGTGTGATGCAGTTGACGGTGCCTTTTTTTACGCAGCAGATCGTGGATCTGTTTTTGACGGGACCGGATGCGGTGTCTAATCTTACATATAAGCGCGATCTGTTTTTTCACTTGATCGCGGCGATGGTTCTGCTCACGTTCCTGCGGACGCTGATCGTTTATCTGGCATGTATGGACGGGGAATATGTGTCGCAGAAGATCCTTTATCATCTCAGGACGACGCTGTTTCACAAGATAGAGCATCAGGATATGATGTTCTACAGTACGTTCCGCACAGGAGATCTGATGACCCGCATGACGGGCGATCTGGATGCGGTGCGCCATATGATCGCGTGGGTGATTCGGACGATCGTGGAATCCCTGTCGCTCTTTCTGGCGGCGGCGGGCTATTTCCTGTATATGGACTGGCTTCTGGCGCTGTGTATGCTGATCATTGCGCCGCTGATCCTTGTGATCATCGTTCACTTTAAGAACCGGGTCGCGCCGCAGCACAGGGAACTGCGGGAAAAGTTATCCCGGCTCAACACGGCGGCGCAGGAAAACATCGCGGGAACCCGCGTGGTGAAAGCGTTTGCCAGAGAACCTTATGAGATAGAAAAGTTTGACGACTGCAACAGGGATTACTCGCAGACGAACAAGAAAACGGCATTGACCTGGTTGGTCTATTTCCCTTATGTGGAGACGCTGGCAAACCTGATGCCGGTGGTGCTGCTTGCGGTCGGCGGTATGTTCATTATAAACGGACGCATCACGATGGGAGAGTATGTGGCGTTTTCCGGGCTGATCTGGGCGGTCGCCAACCCCATGCGGCAGCTGGGTAACGTGATGAATGAGTTTCAGCGCTTTTCGGCGGCTTCGGAGAAGATCATGGAGATCGATGCGGCGGTGCCGCAGATCGTCGATAAGCCGGATGCGGTCGATCTGCCGGAGCGCTTTGCCGGTAAGATCGAATTTCGGAATGTCAGTTTTCAGTATGCGGACGGCAATCTTCCGGTGCTGCATAATGTGACTTTCACGGTCAATCCCGGCGAAACGCTGGCGATTATGGGCGAGACGGGATGCGGAAAGACATCCCTGATCCAGTTGATTCCCCGCTTTTACGAGGCGACGGAGGGAGAGGTGTTGATCGATGGAGTCAATGTGCAGGATATGAAGCTGCAGCAGCTGCGCAAAAACATCGGTCTCGCGACGCAGGATGTGCTCTTATACTCGGATACGATCGATGGCAATATCGCGTATGGTGACAGTCATGTCAGTCAGAAAGAAGTGGAGAAATTCGCAAGATATTCGGCTGCCGCAGATTTCATCGCGCGGATGCCGGAAGGATATGACACGGTTGTCGGTGAGCGCGGCGTAGGGCTTTCGGGCGGGCAGAAGCAGCGGATATCGCTGGCGCGTGCGCTGGCAGTGCGTCCGGCGATCCTGATTCTGGACGACACGACGTCGGCGGTGGATCTGGAGACGGAGAAGCAGATCCAGCACGGGCTGGCGGAACTGGATTTTTCCTGTACGAAGATCGTCATTGCGCAGCGGATCTCCACCGCGAAAGCGGCGGACCGGATCCTGATCATGCACGACGGGCGCGTTACGGAAGCCGGATCGCATGAGGAATTGGTGGCGAAAAAAGGATACTATTACAGTCTGGTGCGGTTGCAGACCGGGGAGGATGGAGACTGATGGCACGGAGAAATACATTCAGAGAAGACGAGGCGCTGGAGACGCCCTTTGACTTCCGGCATCTTTTGCGGGCTTCCGGCTATATCAAAAGATATGCGTGGAAAATGATCTTATCTCTTATCTTGAGCGCCTGCGGCGGGATAGCGGCACTGTTTGCGCCTATGGTGACGCAGCGGGCGCTTGACGAGGCGATCCCTGATAAGAACGTCAGGCAGCTTGTTCTTCTGGTGGCGCTGTTGGTATTGACTTATTTGGTCAGTGTGGTGTTTACGACGATCAGATCCCATATTATGATCCGCGTGAGTCAGAATATCATCTATGATATCCGAAAGGATCTGTTTGCGCATTTGCAGAAACTTTCGTTTCAGTATTATGACGACAGACCGCAGGGCAAGATCCTGATTCGGGTGGTGAATTATGTAAACTCAGTGTCCGATATGCTTTCCAACGGCTTGATCAATGTGGTGCTGGAGATCATGAATCTGGTCTTTATCGTGATTTTTATGCTCTGCGTGGATGTGAAACTCTCGCTGGTGGTGCTGGCAGGCGTGCCGGTGCTGGCGGTTTTCATGCTGTGGATCAAGAACCGGCAGCGGAAAGCGTGGCAGCAGGTGTCCAACAAAAATTCCAACTTAAACGCTTATTTGCAGGAGAATATCGTGGGTGCGAAGATCACGCAGATTTTTGCACGGGAGGAGGAAAACGAGGAGACGTTTGCCGAGTTGTCCGACCGCTGCAGAAGCGCATGGTATAAGGCTGTCACCTACAGCAATCTCGTATGGCCAGGCATTGACAACATTTCCGTCTGGGTGCGGGCGGCGGTGTTTATCTTCGGGCTTATCATTCTGGGGCAGGGGGAGACCAGCCTTGGCGTGATCGTGGCGATCACTTCCTACGCGTCCCGTTTTTGGCAGCCGATCATGAACTTAGGCAATATTTTTAATAATTTCATCAATAATATCGCGTATCTGGAGCGTATTTTTGAGACGATGGATGAACCGGTCACGGTGGACGATGCGCCGGATGCGGTTCCCATACCGCCCATCAAAGGCGAAGTGACCTTTGAGCATGTGGGCTTTGGCTATGAGGCGGATAAGCCGGTGCTGCATGATGTTTCCTTTACCGTAAAACCCGGCGAGAGCATCGCTTTAGTCGGGCCTACCGGCGCGGGAAAGAGCACAATCGTAAACCTGATCTCGCGCTTTTATAATGTGGACAGCGGCAGGATTCTGATTGACGGAAATGACATTTCGAAAGTGACGATCGCTTCCCTGCGTTCGGGCATGGGCATCATGCTGCAGGACAGTTTCCTTTTTTCGGGGACGATCGAGGACAATATCCGCTACGGAAAGCTGGACGCTTCGGCGGAAGAGATCGCGGAGGCGGCAAAGACGGTCTGCGCGGATGAATTTATCAGAAAGTTTCCGGACGGCTATCAGACGGAGGTGAAAGAGCGCGGTTCCCTGCTCTCTCAGGGACAGATGCAGTTAGTCTCCTTTGCGAGGACGCTCCTTAGCGACCCGTCGATCCTGATTCTGGATGAGGCGACTTCCAGCATTGATATGCACACGGAAAAGGCGCTGCAGCAGGGGTTGAACGCGATGATGCAGGGCAGGACGTCCTTTATCATCGCGCACAGGCTTTCTACCATCAAAAACTGCGACCGCATCATGTACATCGATGAGGGCGGCATTTTAGAGACCGGATCGCACGAGGAGCTTATGGCGAAGAAAGG
Source organism: bacterium (assembly GCA_023666335.1). Taxonomy (GTDB): domain Bacteria; phylum Bacillota; class Clostridia; order Lachnospirales; family Lachnospiraceae; genus UBA3282. The sequence continues at coordinate 129,022 of JAMPCE010000002.1, read as the reverse complement.
GTATTACTATCGGCTGTATACGGCGCAGATGGAGGACATTGCTTAGAAAAAGGAGGATGCTGCGGTGGAAGAAAAGAATTTGGCACCTTATTTTAAGAGCATCGTGGAGCAGGACCGATGTGCGGTGGTGATCTGCAATTTAAATCATGAAATTATTTATATGAATCCGGCGGCGGTCGAGCGGTATGCGAAGCGCGGCGGCGCGGCGCTAGTGGGACAGAGTCTGTTGGACTGCCATAATCCGCACTCTGTGGAGATGATCCAAAAAGTGACGGCATGGTTTGGCGAGAGTAGGGAAAACAATCTCGTCTTTACTTATCATAATGAGAAAGAAAATAAGGATGTATACATGGTGGCGCTGCGGGATGCGGACGGGGCGTTGATCGGGTATTATGAAAAGCACGAGTACCGGAATGCCGAGACTCGTGCTTTGTATGAAATGGCTGCTACAGGAAAGCGCCAAGATCCAGATAGAGATCCTCATAGATCCCGACTTTGATCGGTTTGGTAAACGGATGGATGTCAGGACCGTCTCCGTGTTCAAAATCATAGATGGTGACGATCTTTTTCGTGGGATCGACGATCCAATATTCCCGGATGCCCGCGGATTGGTATAACATGAGTTTGCGTCCGTAATCCATGTACTTATTGCTGGGAGAAGCGATTTCAATCACCCAGTCGGGCGCGCCGTGGCAGCCTTTTTCGTCCAGCTGCTCTTCCTTGCAGACCACGGTGATATCGGGTTCCACATAATTGTGGATGTCGTCTTTTACATACACGGCGGGGGAGATGAATGCCTCGCAGGAACCTTTTTTGTTTTTAATATGTGTATGAACTTGTACATATAGTTCGCCGAGTATCCGCTGATGCGTGATGGATGGTGCTTCCATGATGAACATCTCCCCGTCGATCAGTTCTGCCCGTTCTCCCGGCGGGAGCGCCTCGATATCTGCGACCGTATAGACCTTTTTACCTCCTTCGATTACCATAAACTGCTCCTCTCTGTTGCTTCTTACTTCCATAGAATGTCCTCCTTTTCCGCGGCAGAAAGCTTCTATGGAGTGCTCTGCCGCTGTTTGATTTTGGTTGAGAGTAAAGCGGCAGAAATTGCCTGAATGTGCGAAAGCACGGTTCATTAGATTACTCTTGTTGGAAATAGCATACTACCATGAGAAAGAAATGTCAAGAAGAAAATGCGAAAAAATTCAGAAAAAATAAACGATATTTCGTTTATTGCATAAAACAGGAGGGATGACCTATTTGGTCAACACCCTCCTGTTATTGATTAGAGCAGCTGGATCCCGTTCGCCAGCGCCTCTCTCGTCACATCCTCCGGCCAGAGGGAACACTGTACCTCGCCGATATGCGCCTTGCGCAGGAAAAACATACAGATGCGCGACTGCCCGATGCCGCCGCCGATGGAGAAAGGAAGCGTCTCGTCGATGATGCCTTTCTGGAAAGGGAGGTCTGCCCGCTCGGGACAGCCTGCTTTGTCAAGCTGTGACAAAAGTGCGTCCTTATCCACGCGGATGCCCATAGAGGACAGTTCCAGCGCGATATCAAGAACGGGGAAGTAGACCAGGATATCCGCATTCAGACTCCAATCGTCGTAGTCCGGTGCGCGTCCGTCGTGCTTTTCGCCGCTCGCCAGCTTATCGCCGATCTGCATGAGGCAGACCGCGCCTTTTTCTCGGGTGATGAGGTATTCCCGCTCTTTCGGCGTATTGCCGGGGTAACGGTCTTCCAGCGCCTGCGTCGTGATAAAGTAGATATCGTGGGGCAGGATCTCGTCTATGTAATCATACTGGATCGCCATGTACTTCTCGGTCTTTCGCAGCACCTTGTAGACGGTGCGCACGGTCTCTTTCAGATAGTCGAGGCAGCGCTCCTCGCGGGAGATGATCTTTTCCCAATCCCATTGATCGACATAGATGGAATGGATATTGTCGGTGACTTCGTCCCTGCGGACGGCGCTCATATCGGTGTAAAGACCCTCTCCGTGAGCAAAACCGTATTTACCGAGAGCCATGCGCTTCCATTTGGCAAGGGAGTGCACGATCTCGGCGGGCGCTTCCGCCTGTTCTTTGATGCCGAAGGTGACGGGGCGTTCCACGCCGTTTAAGTTGTCGTTTAAGCCCGATGCGGGATCCACGAAAAGGGGTGCGGATACCCGCAGCAGATGAAGTTTTTCCGCTAAAAGGTCCTGAAAAAAGTCCTTCACGGTCTTGATGCCGACCTGCGTGTCGTGGAGATTCAGGGCGGATCGGTAGTTTTCGGGAATGATTAAATGATCCATAGCGTACCTCGCTTTTTTTGTTTTCTATGACCATTTAACCGCGTTTCGGGCAAGAAGTCAAATTTTTCTTACCAGCTTTTTTCAAGAGGCGTATTCCAGTCCAGTTGAAAGGGATTTTCGGAAGAGGCTTTTAACTGCTCATAAATTTCCCGTCGTTCCGCGCTGTCCGCCTCCATCGCGTATTCATACCCGATCAGATAGCTTTCCATAAAGTCATCCCAGGAATCAAAACTGTTTTGGATGGTCTTTGCGATTTCGAGAGATTGGTCCAAAGCCTCTTCTTCCGTATAAAGTTCCGTCAGACTATAATAGGATAAAAGCATCATTGCGCGGCTGTAATCCCAGCCTGCGGCGTCAATATCATATTCTTCCTGCAAGGAGACGCGGTGCCCTTCTTCCAGAAGCCAGTCCAGCGTTTCGTCTGCCGATTCTCTGTCTGTGACCTCCCAAGCGCTTTCCAGCAGATATTCCGCCATACCCTTACCGTATTCGTCATGCGGCAATCCGCCGTAGAGGGAGAGATCCCAGCCGTTTTGCACGGTTAAAACGGCAAAGGTATTGTTGAACCACTGCACGGTATCAGGCAGCATGGCGGCGGTTTCCGCTTCGGGAGCTGTCTCCGTAAAGGAAGTGCAGATCCGGTCAAATAAGGCGGCGGCTTCGTCGTCGATTTCGGAAGCGGCATACAGAATGAGGTAATGCGCGTATTCGGTCGCACCGTACAAAATCCGCAGTTCGCCGGGAACGCCGTTGTCATCCGTCATCTTGCAGGCGTCGGTTTCCCATACTTCCATGCCGGAGACGGTCGGATTGTCCACTGCTGTGACATCCGTTATCGCATCGGCGGGAAAGGAAGCGGAGAGCATTTGCTTTAAATCGTCCAGATTTTGGATCGGGAAAAGGTCTTTGGCATATTGCGCGACCATCAGCGACTCATTGTCTTGCCCTGTCAGCATGATCCATCCCGCGGTCATCCAGGAGTAAGAGTCATCCCCGGTGATCGAGGCGGCGCTTTCCTGTTTCCATTGTTTTGACGCTTCAATGCGCACGGAGCCGTCCTCGGATGTAAATGATATCAGGGGTTCCGCTTTGGCATCGGTTCCGGAATCTGTGCTGTCTGCGGCCGCTTCCGTACCGACAGTTTTTGGGGTATCCGTTTCCGCACCGCAGCCTGCGATCGGCAGGGCGAGTGCAAGGACAAGGGATAAAAATTTGACGGATCGTTTCATGTTCATGGTAAAGATTCCTCCTGTAACAGATTTCTATCGCCGTTTTTTGCGGCTGACAGATATGTTACAGGAAATTTTCATCTCAGGTTTTGGTCTGTTAAAAACAGCGCGTTTGCTGTCAAAATTCGCTGAAATTTAAGATCACTGTCAGGGAAAATTGACCGTTATCGGTATCTGTGATCATGTCTCCTGCGTAGGATTCGGCGGTGCGCCGGATGGAGCGCAGACCGTAACCGTGTTTTCGGGAGTCGGGCTTGGTGGAAAGAAGTTCACCGTTCCGCGCTTTTTTCAACGGGTGTTCATAAGGATTTTTCATGACCATGACGAAAGCATTCTTTCTGACGCTCATGGAGATCTGAATGGTTTTTTCGGCCAAGCGGCATTCCCTGACGGCTGTGATGGCGTTATCCAGCGCGTTTCCGATGACCACGCCCAGATCGCGGGCTGCCACGGGCAGATCTTCCGGCACACAGATATGAAGCCAAAAGGCAATACCATAGGTCTGCGCCGTGGCATACTTGGCGTTGATGAGTGCGTCGATCACAGTGTTTCCGCTGGCGCAGAGGTTTCGCAGATTGTGATAATCGTTTAAGATCCGGTCCAGTTCCGAGAGGGCTGTCGCAGCGCTTTCCTGACTCATTTTGCCCCGCAGCGCGGTCAGCTTATTGATCAGATCATGCTTTTCCTCGTAAAAGTCGTCTATCAGTTTTTTCTGTTCTTCCATATTTTGAGCGATCAGGGAAAGCTGTTCGGCATGGACGGCAATTTCCCTCTCGTGCAGAAAGAATTGATTGAATCTGACGTAAATATGAAAAACGATCAGGTTAAACAAAAGCAGGATGCTGATGATGCTGGATGACAGGATATTGTTGATGCCCAGCATATACTGCGCCAGCATGATGTAGATACAGCCCGCGGGAATCAGCAGAAGAGGAAAATAAAATCGGGGGGGGGGTGGATTCCGTGTACTTTTTATCCCAGAGTGAGGACACAATATGAGTAAAAGCCATCATCAGGATCACGGACGAAGCGCTGCCGACGCACATGGTCGCATAATTGTCCAGCCGGAGCAGATTGATGATCAGTTCCAGTGCCAGTTCGATCATCGCCCACATGGCGCAGAACAGGATAAACAGAAAATATTTTCCACGGCCTGCCGCCTCATAGCCGAAAACGGCGATCAGGAACATGATCAGCGTATTGACGAAAAAGGAGAGCAGGGAATGCCCCGGTTGGAACGTCAGGCGGTCGTACATGATAAACCCCTGATAGATGCAGTAAAAGGACCAGGGAAGCAGGGAGAGCAGGGATGGTTTTTTCCTTTCATAGAAAGAACTCCAAAAGCGGTCCACGATCCACATGCCTGCCGCCGTGGACGTCGCGATAAAGGAAAAATATTTTAGAAATTCAACCATCGATCTCACCTCCCAGCAGTCTGCTGTATTGTTTTCCGAAGTCGTTTCCGGCTTCCCGGCTGATCGGCAGGACCGTGCCGTCCGTCAGGGTGACTTCGTTCTTTGTCCGCGACCGGATCGCATGATAATTCACAAAATAGGATTTGTGGGTGCGCAGAAAGGGAATCTTACCTGCCTGCATCTGCGCCTCCACCTCGGAAAGCTTGCCGTTAAAACTTTCCGGGACGCTGTTTTTTAAGTGGATCAGGATCTTTCTGCCCCTGCTTTCAAAATAGAGAATGTCCGCGCAGGGAATCTTGGATTCCGTATTTTTATAGCGATAAGTGAAATAAAACCGTTTCTTACAGATTCTTTGATTGGCGTCCAGAAAGATTTTTTCAAATGCCGTTTTCTCAACGGGCTTTTTTACAAAGGCAAGGACATCCAGCCGAAACAGTTCCATCATGTATTTTTCATAGGCGGATATGTAGACCAAAAGCGCGTTTTCATCTTTTCTGCGGATGCTCTCCGCGGCGCTGATGCCGTCGCCGCCCTCCATCTGGATGTCGAGATAGATCAGGTCGTAGCGCTTTCCGTCCAGAACATACTGTTCCAGCGTATGACCGCTGTAAAAAACGTCGATTTCTATCGGAATATGTTCTCTTTCCGAAATGTCGAAAAGGAGCGTCTCAATTTGCCCGGTAACGGCAGTTTCATCATCGCAGATCGCGATCGAGATCATGGTGTTTCGCCTCCCTTGTCTGTTTGTGCGCTGATATTATTCTATTTAACCGCGTTTCGGAAAAGAAAGCAAGTAAAATATGGAACAGAACAAATGTTCTAAAAATACTTGCAGGCGGAATCAGGATGTGCTAAAATGGGAATATACAGAACATATGTTCCTGTTCGATGGGATAATGTATCGGGATAGAACGGATGCAGGCAGGAGTGGCAGGAGATGGAAATGAGGATCGCACCGCAGATGTCGGTCATGGAAAAATTAAAAATACTTGCTGACGGCGCGAAATACGACGTGTCATGCAGTTCCAGCGGCTCCTCTCGCAGAAACGACGGGAAGGGGATCGGCAATACCGTGGCGGCGGGACTGTGTCACAGCTTTGCGGCGGACGGCAGATGTATCTCGCTGTTAAAAGTTCTTTTTACCAACGAATGTATTTACGATTGTAAGTATTGCGTCAACCGCCGCTCCAACGATGTGCCAAGAGCTTCCTTTACGCCGGAGGAACTCTGCGAACTGACGATGGAATTTTATCGGCGTAATTATATAGAAGGTTTGTTTTTGAGCTCCGGAATCCTCTGCAGTCCGGATTACACGATGGAACTGATGTGTGAGACGGCGCACAGGCTGCGCACGCTCCACCGCTTTCAGGGTTACATCCATATCAAGGCGATTCCCGGCGCAGACCCGCTCTTAGTCCGCAAGGCGGGGTATCTGGCGGACCGCATGAGCATCAATTTGGAGATGGCGACGGCGGAGGGATTGCGCACGATCGCGCCGAACAAACACCGTAAAAATATCCTTGCGCCCATGCGCCAGATCCAGAACGGCATCACGGAAAATAAGAACGAGCTGGCTCTGTACCGTCACGCGCCGCATTTCTGCGAGGCGGGGCAGTCCACGCAGATGGTGATCGGCGCGCTGCCGGAGAGTGACTATCAGATCTTGTCGGTGGCGGAGAATCTCTATCAGAAGTTTTCCTTAAAGCGCGTGTACTACTCGGCGTTTGTCAATGTCAATGCGGACAAAGATCTTCCAGCCCCGCTCGGCGGACCGCCGCTTCTGCGGGAGCATAGACTATATCAGGCGGATTGGCTGCTGCGCTTCTACGATTTTAAGGCGGAGGAACTGCTCACGGCAGATCGTCCGAACTTCAATATGGCGATCGACCCGAAAGCGGACTGGGCGGTGCGCCACTTAGAGCAGTTCCCGGTGGAGATCAACCGGGCGGATTATCACACGCTTCTGCGGGTCCCCGGCCTCGGGGTCAAGAGCGCAAAGCGGATCGTGGCGGCCAGACGCTTCGGAAATCTGACGTTTGCGGACTTAAAAAAGATCGGCGTCGTCCTAAGGCGGGCGCTCTATTTTATCACCTGCAACGGGCGGATGATGTATCCCACGAAACTGGATGAGGCGTACATCGTGCAAAACCTCGTCTACCAGAATCAGACGGGAAAGGGCGAGAAACTGCCTTTTCTGGCGGACGGCACGAGTTACCGGCAGATGTCGCTGTTTGATATGCCGCAGTTCGGCGCGGGATAGGGGGAGTGACCACACTGGTCAATGATATGTCGGGGAAAATGACGAGGAATCAAGGAGAAGGAAGATTGGCATGGAGGAAAAATATCTGGTCTGCGAGGATTCTCTGGAGGGGATCTTTACGGGCATTTACGACGCCTACGCCCTGCGGGAGGGGCACGAACACATCCACATGCAGATCGGAGAGGAGGAAAATCTTCGATTATTTGCGGTGTATGTGCATATTGCGCCCGATCCTGTCAAGACTGATAAGGTAGCGAGGACGCTTCGGACGAGGCTCGGCGAAGAGGCATACCTTTCCCTGTGCCGGGCGGCGGCTTCCTGCCATCCGGACAAGGGCGAGGCGGTCTACAAGACGGTGGTGGACGCGCTTAGGAAAAGCGGCAGGCGGGTGATGGAAAATCTTACGAATCCGCAGGTGGCGAGATGCTTTGAACTGGCGCGCTTTACGGCAAACGAGGCGCATTACGAGATCGAGTTTCTCAGGTTTCAGGAACTTGCCGCCTCCGCGGAGGCGGATAGGCGCCTCCTCTTTGCAAAGATCGGACCAAAGAACAATGTGATTCCCTTTGTCATGCCGCATTTTGCAGACAGGCTGAGTGTCGAAAACTTTATGGTCTACGACGAGAACCGCAGGCTTTGCGGCGTACATCCCGCCGGAGAGGACTGGTATCTGATGACGACGGAGGCGGATCTTTCGTCGGGGGAGTCGGATTGGTCCGCCGGGGAGCGGGAATATCGGGAGCTTTTTCGGACATTCCACCGCACGATCGCAATTAAAAATCGGGAAAACCGCAGCTTGCAGAGACAGATGTGCGCGCTCCGCTACCAAGATTACATGCCGGAATTTGAGAAAAAATTTGAGAAAAAGTGAAAAGAATACAGCTTTGCGGAAGTGGGGAAAGCGGAGATAATAGGCAGATTTCACAAAAAAATATTTGAGCATCAAAATAATTATGTAAAGTTGTGCAATTTGCCTAAAACAGACCAAAATTGTATTATTTTTGGAACAAAAATACCTCTTTACAAATGAAAATATTGGAGTATAATCAATTCAAATGAGGAGCAAGAAAATGTTTTTTCTATGTGTGCCCATTTGCACATACCAAATGTAAATGGAAAAGGAAGGTGAAAAGGATGCAACACAAAATCAAATTGAGACCGGATGAAGTAAAGGACTTTGTTTCCGCTGCTACGAGGTGCGACTGCGACGTGGACATTTTCTACAACAGCTTTATCGTAGATGCGAAATCCATCATTGGCGTACTGGGACTGAATTTCAATCAGATTTTAACCGTTGCGTACAATGGCTACGATGCTGACTTTGAGAGAAATCTCAGAAAATGGGCGGTAGCGGTATAAATTTCGGTCACGGCAAACACATTGACTCCCCGTGTAGGATAACGTAAAATTGTCTTACACGGGGAGTCTTTGTATCATGGATTAGAGGATATACTATGGAAGTCAAAATTTCCGTCCGCAGCCTGGTAGAATTCATCCTGCGCTCCGGCGACATCGACAACCGAAAAGCGGCGTCCGCCGAAAATGCAATGCAGGAGGGCGGGCGGATCCACCGCATGATCCAAAAGCGGATGGGACCCGAGTATCATGCGGAGGTAGGGCTGCGCTATGCCTACGACGCGGGCGAATACGAGATCGTGATCGAGGGCCGCGCCGACGGCGTCATTACGGAGACTGTTACAGTCACGATCGACGAGATCAAGGGAACCTATCACGACTTAAAGAAAATGAAAGGTCCCGTTCCGGTGCATCTGGCGCAGGCGAAGTGCTACGCCTATATCTATGCCAAACAGAACAGCCTGTCGGACATCCGTGTGCGCATGACCTACTGCCACATGGAGACGGAGGAGATCCGCTATTTCCACGAAGCCTACACTTACATAGAATTGGAATGCTGGTTCGAAGAGGTGATGGAGCAGTACCGCAAGTGGGCGGACTACAGTTTCCACTGGCAGCAGATCCGGCAGGAATCCATCAAGGCGCTGGAATTTCCTTTTGTCTACAGAGAGGGGCAGAAAGAACTGGCGGCGGACGTCTATCGGACGATCTACCACAAGAGAAAACTTTTCATCGAAGCGCCCACGGGCGTGGGTAAGACGATCTCTACCGTGTTTCCCGCGGTCAAGGCGATGGGAGAGGGGCTGTGCGAAAAGATTTTTTATCTCACGGCGAAGACGATCACCCGTACGGTGGCGGACGATACGATCTCGCTTCTGCGTGAGCGGGGGTTACAGTGCAAAAGCGTCATATTGACCGCTAAGGACAAAATCTGTTTTCTCGAAGAAACCGCCTGTAATCCGGTGTCCTGCCCGTATGCGAAAGGGCATTACGACAGGATCAATGAGGCGATGTACGACCTGTTGACTCATGTGGACAATTACACCCGAGAGGCGATCGAGAGCTATGCCGAGAAGCATCGGGTCTGTCCGTTTGAGCTGTGTCTGGATATGAGTCTGTTTGCGGACGTGGTCATCTGCGATTACAATTATCTTTTTGATCCGCATGTCTATCTGCGGCGGTTTTTTGCGGAGGGCGTGCGGGGCGAGTATGTCTTTCTGGTGGACGAGGCGCACAATCTGGTGGAGCGGGGGCGGGATATGTACAGCGCCGTTTTGCGGAAAGAGGACTTTCTGGAACTGAAAAAGGCGGTCAAGCCCTACGATGAGCGGATCGCCAAAAACCTTGACAAATGCAATAAGGAAATGCTTTCCCTCAAAAGAGAATGCGACGGCTGCCGCGTGGAGACGACCATCGAGGGGCTGGTGCGCGCCCTGACGCGTCTTGGCGCGGCGCTGGAGGATCATCTGGAAGACAGGGAGGACAGCCCGGTACGGGAGGATATCCTTTCCTTTTACTTTGAGGTCTCCCATTTTCTGGAAATGTATGAACTGGTGGATGAAAGCTATGTGATCTATTCGGAAATGGCGGACGACGGCGGCTTTCTGGTGAAGCTTTTCTGCGTGAATCCGGCGGAGAATCTCAAAAACTGCATGATGCGCGGCAGGAGTACGATCCTGTTTTCGGCAACGCTCTTACCGATTCAGTATTATAAGACGCTTCTGGGCGCGGAGGCGGGGGACTATGAGGTCTATGCGCGGTCGGTCTTTCGACTGGATAAGCTGGGGCTTTATATCGGCAGCGATGTGACCAGCCGCTACGTGCGCAGAGGGGAAGCGGAGTATTACCGCATCGCCTCCTATCTGCATCAGGTCATGGAAAAGAGACACGGAAATTACATGGCGTTTTTCCCGTCCCATGCCTTTTTGCAGAAAGTCTACGAGATCTATCAGGCGTATTTTAACAAGGCGGGCGAGGTGGAGTGCGTCTTGCAGGAAAGCTATATGAACGAGGAAGCCAGAGAGGCGTTCTTAAACCGTTTTCGGGGGAATGAGGACTGTGATCTGCAAAGCCTGATCCAAATGGAGATCGAGGTGGAAGAGGAGCGAAGTCTGCTCGGCTTCTGTGTGATGGGCGGGATTTTCAGCGAGGGGATCGACTTAAAGAACGACAGTCTGATCGGTGCGCTCATCGTGGGCACGGGGCTTCCGCAGGTCTGCCATGAGAGGGAACTGCTGCGGCAGTATTTTGACGGCTGGGGAGAGAACGGCTTCGACTATGCTTACCGCTTTCCCGGTATGAATAAGGTGCTGCAGGCGGCGGGCAGGGTGATCCGCACCGAGGAGGATTTCGGCATTGCCGTCCTGCTGGACGAGCGTTTTCTTTCCCCTGCTTACCGGTCGTTATTTCCGCGGGAATGGCAGAATTGGGAGGCAGTTACAGTTGACCAGATAGGTCGGAAAGTGGAAAAATTTTGGAATGAGTGGCTGTGAAGCATGAATTTTGCGGCAAACCGGATGAGTCAATGAAAAAAGGGGAGGCGTGCGGAGTCGGGAGCTGTTGCGGCGAAATTGACCTTGCGCGTCAAGAGACAAAATGTGATTGACTCCGTGGAAACAGGGTTCGACAAAACAGGTCAACCGATCCGAGGCAAAAAAACCGCTTTCGACAAAATGATGTTAGGAAAAACCGAAAATGACAGACAAATCGAATCAAAATCACACAACATTTGACGGCATATGACGAGGCTGTCAATGTGGATAACTTTGTGGAAATTGGGGATTTCTCGACTTTCCGGCGTGTGTTTTTTAAAAAAATGACAACAAAGTCTGTGGAAAAGTCGATACACGAATTTTAGTTTACGAAAAAGCAAACAGTTCGGTCAATTTCTGTCGGCAGAGGTTTTTGAGAAGATATTTGACGTGAGATGGCAAATAGTGGTATACTTGACGATGGTAAACTACAAGATGTAGAGTTTTGCGGATTTTACGGATTGGAAAGATGCCGCCCTGCGCGGGGCGGCATCGGAACGGAGGAGACAATGTGGGCTTTTGAGAGTGTGTTTTATCAGATTTATCCGCTGGGATTCTGCGGTGCGCCGTTTGAGAACGACGGAAAGCTGGAGCATAGGATCCTGAAAGTGAAAGAGTGGATCCCTCATATGAAGAAACTGGGAATCAATGCCATTTACTTTTCCCCGGTCTTTCAGTCGGATACGCATGGTTATAATACGAGGGACTATCATACCATCGACTGTCGGCTGGGAACGAACGAGGATTTTAAAGAGGTCTGCGATAAACTGCACGAAAACGGCATCAAGGTGGTTCTGGACGGCGTGTTCAACCATGTGGGCCGCGGTTTCTGGGCGTTTCAGGATGTGCTGCAGAATCGGGAGCGTTCCCCGTACCTTTCCTGGTTCAACATCAATCTGGGCGGCAATTCCAACTATAATGACGGTCTGTGGTACGAGGGCTGGGAAGGCAATTATGATCTGGTCAAGATCAATCTGCGCCATGAGGACGTGATCAACCACATCCTTGACAGCGTAAAAGGCTGGGTGGAGGAATTTGACATCGACGGTCTGCGCCTTGACGTGGCTTACTGCCTGGATCATGATTTCGTGAGGAGACTCCGGGCTTTTACGGATAACTTAAAGCCGGACTTCTACTTATTGGGAGAGATGCTGCACGGCGATTACAACCAGATGGTCAACGACCAGATGCTGCACTCCGCGACGAACTACGAGTGCTATAAGGGGCTGTTCTCCAGCTTCAACAGCATGAACATGTTTGAGATCAACCATTCGCTGCTTCGGCAGTTCGGACCGGAGAACTGGTGCCTTTATCGGGGGAAGCATATGCTCTCTTTCGTAGATAATCACGATGTGAGCCGGATCGCCAGCAACCTGACGAACGAAAAGCATCTGCCGCTCATCTATGCGCTGTGCTTCGGTATGCCGGGCATCCCCTGCGTCTACTACGGCAGCGAGTGGGGCGCGAAAGCCAATAAGAGCGAGGGTGATCCGGCGCTCAGAGCCTGCTTCGAGGAGCCGGTATGGAATGAACTCGGGGAGTGGATCAGTAAACTCGCCGAGGCGAAGAAAGGTTCTAAGGCGTTAAACTACGGAGATTTCCGCTCCGTCGTACTGACGAACAAACAGTGTATTTTTGAGAGAAAATGCGAGGACGAGAGGGTGCTCGTGGCGGTCAATGCGGATGCGGAGAGCTATACCGCGCATTTTGACGCGGGCTGCGGCATGGCGACGGATCTCATTACGGGAGAAGACCATGATTTCGGCGGCGGAAGCGAGCTGCCTCCCTACAGCGCGTATTTCTGGAAGATGGAACGGTAAAAAACACAGGATCCTTTGTGTGTATTCAAAGGCTGTGGTTTTTTGCCACAGCCTTTTTTGCGCGCATATAAAGGAGAGATCACAATGAAAAAGATATCAAGTTACCTATGGGAGTACCGCCTTTCCTATCTGGGGGCTGTCCTTTCCCTTTTGATCGCGGTGACGCTGGATATGCTCACGCCCAGACTGATGGCGCGGATGGTGGATGAAGTCATCGTGGGCGGTCAGATCGCAGAACTGCCCGGGCTGCTTCTGGGATTTCTGGGAATCGGTCTCGGACGGTGTGTTTTTCAGTATTTCAAGGAGTACACTTTCGACAAGAACGGCGCCAGGATCTCGGGCGATATGCGGCGGGATCTGTTTTGTCACATTCAGGGGCTGTCTGCGGATTTTTTTGACAGGACGAACACGGGCGAGCTGATGGCGCGCGTCAAGGAAGACATCGACAAGATCTGGGATGCGCTGGGGTATGTCGGGATGCTGCTCATTGAGGTGGTCTACCACACGGTGATCATACTGACCAGCATGTATCTGCTCGACTGGCGGATGGCTGTGATTCCCACGCTTGCTATGATCCTTTGCGGCTCTTTTGCGGTCATCATGGAGCGGAAGCTGGGGCGGGTCTACGAAGAGATCAGCGAGGAGAACGCGGCACTAAATACGGTGGCGGAGGAGAATCTGGCAGGCGTGCGCACGGTGAAAGCTTTTGCCAGAGAAAAATTTGAGATCGGCAAGTTCCTCTCCCACAACAAGCGGTATTATGAACTGAATATGGAACAGTCGAAAGTTTTCGTGCGCTTCTATCCCTGCTTTACGGTCGTGACGCGGGTACTGCCGCTATTGACCATATTGGTCGGTGGCAAGTTTGTCATCGCGGGTACCATGACGCTGGGACAGTTGACGGCGTTTGTCGAGTATTCCGGCAATATTGTGTGGCCTATGGAGATGTTAGGGTGGCTGACCAACAGCTTTTCTGCGGCGGTCGCTTCCAATAAAAAGATCCGCAGGATCTATGCGGAAAAGCCCAGCGTTACAGAAGTGACCGAACCGGTCAAACTTGAAAACGTGCGGGGAAAAGTGTGTTTCGATCATGTTTCTTTCCACAAAGCGGACGGGTATGAGATCCTGCACGACATTTCCTTTACGGTAGAGGCTGGCGGGACGCTCGGCATCATGGGCGCGACAGGCGCGGGAAAGACCTCCATCGTGCAGCTTTTGCAGCGGATGTATGACGCCACGGACGGAACGATCTTTCTGGATGATGTGGATATCCGGAAACTGTCGCTTGCGAAACTTCGCACGAACATCAGCTATGTGATGCAGGACGTCTTCCTTTTCTCTGACACTATACAGGAAAATATCAAGCTGGGAGAGCGGGCGTACATTGATTTTAAGACGGTCAGGCGCGCTTCCACGCAGGCGCAGGCGGACGGCTTCATCGAGCGCATGGAAGACCGCTACGACACGGTCATCGGCGAGCGGGGCGTGGGGCTTTCCGGCGGGCAGAAGCAGCGGATCAGCATTGCCAGGGCGCTGGCGAAGAAAGATCCGATCCTGGTGATGGACGATTCGACCTCGGCGCTCGACATGGAGACGGAGCAGCAGATCCAGCATATGCTTCAGACGCTTGCCAATACGACCAAGATCATCATTGCGCACAGGATCAGCGCGGTTCGCAGCGCGGATGAGATTCTGGTGCTTGAGGACGGCAGGATCGCGGAACGGGGCACGCACGAGACGCTCCTTGCAAAGCGAGGGCTTTACTATGAGACATATCTGTCGCAGTACGGGGAACCGCAGAAAGGAGGTGAGACAAATGCCCTTCAATTCGTATAAAGAGGACGAAATGAGCACGGAGCGGAGCAAGGCGCAGACTTTAAAACGCCTCTTCTCCTATCTGCTCGCCTATAAATGGCAGGTCGCGCTGGTACTCCTGATCATGGGGTACGGCGTGGCGGTGAGCCTGATCAATCCGCTGATCATGGAGTCGGCAATGGATGACTACATTAGTCAACGAAACCTGCAGGGCTTGTACCGCCTGCTGCTGTTTGCGCTTGCCGTCAACCTGTTTCTGGTGGTCACGGTGAAGCTGCGGATGTATCTCATGGCGAAAGTCTGTAACCGCATTCTGCTCACCATCCGGCAGGAGCTTTACACCCATATCCAAAAGCTGGATTTCGCCTTTTTTGACAGCAGACCGACGGGGAAGATCCTCTCCCGCATCATCGGAGATATCAATTCCTTAAAGGATGTGCTTTCGAATTTTGTGACGACGCTGATTCCGGATGCGCTGACGGTCGCTGCGGTGGCGGCGATCATGATCGCAAAAAATCCGAAGCTTGCGCTGGCGTCGCTCATGACGATTCCCTTTATGACGGCGGGGATCCTGTTTATCCAGATCAAGGCGCATCCGCGCTGGCAGCTTTTCCGCAAAAAGTCCGCGAACCTCAATGCTTTCATCCACGAGGATATGGCAGGCATCCGGATCATCCAGAGTTTTCACGCGCAGAAAGAGACGGAGGAGACGTTTGACGAGCTGCTTTTGGAGCATCGGGAGAGTTTCCGCCATGCGGTGCGCATGAGCGACGCGTTCGGATCGGTGATCGACTTTTCCTGGGGAATCGGCTGCATTTTATTGTATTTTACAGGGATCGTCGTGCTGGGTGTGGAGGAGGTGAGCGTGGGAACCTTTGTCGCGTTTGGCACTTATCTGAATATGTTCTGGCAGCCGATCCACAATCTGAGCAACTTTTATAACCAGCTTGTGACGAACATTGCGGGCGCGGAACGCATTTTTGAGATTCTGGATACGCCGCCTGCGATCACGGACGCGGCGGATGTGGGCGAAATGCCGCCCATTCGGGGCGAGGTGGCTTTTTCCCATGTGAACTTTTCTTACGACGATAAGGTCAGGGTGCTGGATGACGTGAGTTTTCAGATCGAAGCGGGAGAGACCATCGCGCTGGTGGGACCGACCGGCGCCGGAAAATCCACGATCGTCAATCTCATCAGCCGCTTTTACGATGTGCAGGAGGGAACTGTTTCCGTGGACGGCCATGACGTGAAAAAGGTGTCGATCGAGAGCCTGCGTAGGCAGATGGGGATCATGACGCAGGATAACTTCCTCTTCTCCGGCACGATTCGGGAGAATATCCGCTACGGAAAACTCGACGCGACGGAGGAGGAAATCGTGGCGGCAGCCAAGGCGGTCAACGCCCACGACTTTATCATGAAGCTGGAAAAAGGGTACGATACGGAACTGACGGAGCGCGGCGGCGGACTTTCCGTGGGGCAGAGACAGCTCCTTGCCTTTGCCAGGACGATGGTTTCCGATCCGAAGATCCTGATTTTGGATGAAGCCACTTCCAGCATCGACACGAAGACGGAACTGCTGGTGCAGGAGGGGATCGAGCATCTGCTGGCGGGCAGGACCTCTTTTGTGATCGCGCACAGGCTTTCTACCATTCAGAAAGCCGACCGCATTTTCGTGGTGGACGACGGCAGGATCATTGAGGAGGGAAACGCCGGGGAACTGATGGCGAAAAGAGGGGTTTACTACCGCCTGTATATGGCGCAGTTTTCTATAGAGGCGTGAGGTAACATACACGATCGAAAGCAAATTCAGAATTGACAATGTCGGAGAATGCTTTATAATTTAAGTAAATCACTTAAATTTAAACTCCTGAGTAGCGGGATCGCAGTCGAGAATCTGAAATTCTCGACGTGTGTTATCGCAAAAAACTGCTCAGAAATGAGGGGTACGATGGCGAAAACGGTCAGGATGGCGGATATCGCAAAAGTCATGGGTGTCAGCACGGTAACGGTTTCCAAGGCGCTTTCGGATCAGAAAGGCGTCAGTGAGGAACTTCGCGTAAAGATCAAGCAGAAAGCCGAGGAGATGGGCTATCAGCCGATTTCCCTGCGCTATCAGGAGCGGGCGAAAAAGGCGAGTTATACCTTCGGCGTGATCGTGTCGGATCGGTTTTTGGCGAAATATGAGTCTTTTTACTGGAATCTCTATCAGGAAGTGGCGACTGCCGCCGTGCAGAAAAGCTGCTTTACCATGCTCGAGGTCTTAAAAGCGGAGGATGAAGAGAAGCTGGTGATGCCGAAGTTAGTCGAGGAGAAAAAGGCGGAAGGGCTGATCATCATCGGCAGATTGCAGCGACCTTATCTGGACAGGCTGATCGGACAGCTTGATATCCCCTTTATTCTGCTGGATTTTGCGGATCAGAACCGCGACTACGATGCGGTCGTATCCAACAGCTATTTCGGGATGTATCGGATGACCAACTATCTGTTTGAGATGGGGCATGAGGACATTGCATTTGTCGGAAATGTCCACTATACGGATTCCATCACGGATCGGTATTTCGGTTTTGTGAAATCTTTGAGCGAGCACGGAGCGGAAGTGCGCAAAGACTGGATCCTGTATGACAGGAATCCGCAAACGGGAAGGTCGGACGTCAATTTTGAGATCGAACTGCCGAAAGAGATGCCGACAGCCTTTGTCTGCAACAATGACGTGGCGGCGGCAATGCTCGTCAACGCGCTGGAAGAGGCGGGCTATCGGGTGCCGCAGGATGTTTCCGTGGTGGGATATGATAACTACCAGCCGCCGGGGCTTTGCGATGTGCGGATCACGACCTATGAGGTGGATATGACGGAAATGGCGAAGCAGGCGGTGAAAACGCTGATTCGCAAGGCGGCGGGCGAGCATTACAAACAGGGCGTTACCATCGTGGACGGGCGGATCGTCTACAAGGACAGCGTACAGAAGTTGGAATGAGCGGATATTAAACAAGTTTTTGCAGATTTGTCCAGTTAGGGCCGTATCCCATAATGGACATTACATCATCTGCGGAAATGGTGTGCAGTTGTTTTTGCAGCTTTTTGAAAGAGGATTTCATGGCGGATATAAATTCGTTGAGATCGGATCTGCTTAAAAGAAGAGCAAACATGATCGCAACGGCATAGGCGTCATTTGTCCCGTATGTATAAGAGCCGTCTTTGGCACGGACAATGCCGAGTGCGGAAAAATTTTTAATGCTTTTTGTGTGGATGCGTTCTTTGAAGCGGATGTTATAAATCCGTTCATCATGGGCGCATTTATTTCTTGCCAATGCCAGCATGTGCATAAATTTTGAAAGTTCATCCGGCTGGAGGCAAAAACGTCGGGAAACGGTCGCTTTGTCAGCGGGCTTCATGTTTTTGTAAAAATGTTCGATTTTTCCAAAAGTGAGTACATTTACAAGTACCCAGAGTGGAATATATCCGTGCTCTGTCATGTAATGGGTGACAACCTGATGATGTTTGCTCATCTGTCGGGCGATTTCCTGCTGGATATCTCCGATGAGTTTAATTGCCGATGAGATATGCCGCTCAGAGGACATATCGAAGTTTTCCATCTTGAGATAGTTGTCATGGCCGTATTGTGCCGAGAATTCATGTGCGATAACAGTTTTAAATGTGTTTTCGACTTTTAACAGATATTTGAGGTAAGTGTTTCGGACATCCCTGTCGAAGTTGTACAGTGCATAAACTTCATCAAAGGATGTACCGGCTTTATAGGCCTCCTCCGAGGCGGCGGTTGCCGTAGAGTCCAAAAACAGTTCCTTATAGCCGTTGATGATATTATAGTAATTTTCGCTTTCCAGTATGCGCATTACGCGCGAGCCTTGGGAACCTTTGCCGATGTTCATGCCTCTGGAACGAAGAATGTTTAATTGCTGGCGGCAGGATTTGTATGTTTTTTCGGTCATGATACCTCCTGTAGATATAAAAAGCCCCCGGGCCCGAAGGACACCGGAGGACAAACTGGCAATACCTTGTAACATGATTATAACATATTGCGCCCGAATGTCAAGGAGGGCGTTGGCCATATTGGCTTCGATGCAATGCTGTTTCTAAAAGTATATGCCGTACATTATTATATTTCAAGCAAAAAAAATTATGAATAGAGATTTTTTCCAAATTTTTAAGGGTGCAGATGCGCCTCTCTGTATGCCTGCGGCGTTGCGCCGTACTCTTTTTTGAAAAGGCTGATAAAGTGGTTGGTGCTCTCGAATCCTACGGCAAGCGCGATCTCATGGATCTTTTTGTCGGTGGAAAAGAGGAGGTTTGCCGCGGCTTCCAGCCTTTTTTTGTTCAGATATTTTAAGGGCGGGCTGCCGAACGCGGCGGAAAAATTGCGGCAGATATGATACTTGCTCATGTGGAAGCGCTCCTCCAGCGCATCGAGCTTAAGCGGTTCCGTGTAACAGTGGTCGAGATAGTGTTTTAGCTCCGACAGATAAGGCGCATGCGCACTTTCCGCCTCTTCGGCGGGAAGGACGGAGAGAAACAGTTCCGTCAAAATATCGGTGATCAGACCCGCGTCCCGCAGTTTATTGGGGAGCGCCGCACCCGCGCTCCCGGCGAGAAGCAGTCCGATGCTTCTGAGGATGGACGCGTGGGGATCCGGCTGCGTCAGCAGAAAGCCCTCGAAGGGTATCAAAATTTCGTAAACGGAAAAGCCCCCCCCGGCGAACGAAAAAACGATATATCGCCAAGGGAGAGACTCCGCGTGCAGCGAAAAAGGAGCGTCCGTGCAGTCCAACCAGAGCAGGCTTCCCGCTTTCAGAATATGGTCTTCGCCGCGCAGGCGCAGGCAGCCTTCGCCCTCTTTTGTGTAGAGGAGCATGCGGCAGGGGAGCGCAGTGAAAGAAAGCGTCAGTTCCGAGGCGATCTCGACCGTGCCGCCGCTTAGGACTGCGGGCAGTTCTTTCGGGGCAGTCTCGCACGGCTCGTAAAAGGTCCCCGCAAAGTAGGCTTTTTCGGGAAGGGCTTCCCGGGGAGAGGCTGCCTGTAATGTCAGTGCATTCAGATAGGAAGATAAAAAATCCATGACGGGATCCTTTCTGAGTAAATTTTAGCTTAAATTACTGCTTTATTTTTAGTTTAATGCAAGAAAAACCTTGTTTTCTATGGTTGAAATAGACAAAAATAGATACTGAAAATTATGCAAATAGTGGAAAAGGCGAAAAGAAAGCAATAACAATAATTAAAAAACAAGAATAGATGATGATTAAAAAATAAAGCAGACTATACTGAATATAAAGCTAATAAATTAACTTGCTATGCAGCGTAATTCATTAGTGGAACTTAAATCATTAAAGGAGGATCAGTATTATGAAACTGAAAAAAGTTTTGGCAGTCACACTGGCAGCGGCAATGACTTTCTCGCTGGCAGCCTGCGGCGGCAACGACGGTTCGTCCGCAGAGACAGCGCCTGCTGCTGAGGAGACGCCCGCGGCGGAGGAAGCGCCCGCGGCAGATGACGGCGGCAGCGATGAGGCGGAAGCGCCCGCGGCTGACACAGGTGCGGTTCCGAACTATCTGGACATCAATCTCGGATCGGACTACACCGATCTGACGACCACCATCAAGTTTATTCACTGTAGAACAGACCGTGAGGAAGACGGTACGATGGCGGATATCATCAGCAGATTCAATCAGGACTATCCGAACATCACCGTGGAGACAGATGGCATCACGGATTACGCGGAGGATGCGCTTCTTCGTCTTTCCGCAGGCGGTTGGGGCGATGTAATGTGGATTCCCGCGATCGACACGAAGGAACTGAGCACCTACTTCCTGCCTTACGGCACGGTGGATGAGATGAGTCAGGAATATAACTTCGTGAGCGCATGGTCTTATGATGGTATTTCCTATGGTCTTCCCGTATGGGGCAACGCGCAGGGCGTCGTTTACAACAAGGCGGTATTCGAGGCAGCAGGCATCACAAGTCTGCCTACGACTCCTACCGAGTTCCTTGAGGATCTCCAGAAGATCAAGGACAATACCGATGCGATCCCGCTGTACACGAACTATGCGGCAGGCTGGACGATGGGTGCATGGGATGCTTATGTAGGCGTTGTATCAAATGGTGACAATACTTACATGAATCAGAAGTTTGCGCACACGGCGGAGCCTTTCAAGGATCCCGGCGATGACAGCGGCGCTTACAATCTGTATCGTATCCTTTATGATGCGGTTGCAAACGGTCTGATCGAAGACGACTACACCACGACCGACTGGGAAGGCTGCAAGGGCATGATCAACAGAGGCGAAATCGGCGCGATGGTACTCGGCTCTTGGGCGTTCTCCCAGATGGTAGAGGCGGATGAGCACGGCGACGACGTCGGTTATATGCCTTTCCCGATGACGGTAGGCGGCACGCAGTATGTGCTGGCAGGCGGCGATTACAACTATGCGATCAACAAAGATATCTCCGACGATAACAAGATCGCTTCTATGGTATTCATCAAGTGGATGCTGGAGAAGTCTGACTGGAATGTTTCCGAGGGTTGCTACTCCACTTGGAAAGGCGGCACGAATCCGGATATGTACAGCGCATTCGACGGCTGCACGATGCTTTCCGACGAGCCTGCTGTCGCAGGTGAGGAAGACCTTCTTGGCGAGATCAATGCAGAGTCCGAGCTTTCTTTCAATGCAGGCGGCGATGCGAAAGTACAGGGAATCGTGGAAGCGGCTGCTACCGGCTCTGAGTCTTTCGACGAGGTTATGGCGAGCTGGACAGAAGTATGGAATGCTGCACAGGATGAGCTTGGCATCGAAGTGAACAACTGATCGCAAGTTGAGCGAAACATCTTAAAAGGTATTATTTGAGCCGGGGAGAGCTCTGCTCTCCCCGGCTCTTGTTATCAGAAGGAGGCGAAGTATGGCAGCGATGACTCAAACGGTAAACGGCGCCGGAGGGCGGAAAAAGAAGACATTCGGAGAGTGGCTGAAAAGCAGAAAAGGGCAGCAGTGCATTATCATCATTGCATTTATGATCATCCCGCTTGCTTTATTGTTTACGTTTACCTATCTTCCTTTTGCGGAAATGTTCGGGTATAGCTTTTATGAGATGAAATACATCGGCGCAAGGAAATTTGTGGGGTGGAAGAATTATATCAAAGTCTTTAACAGAAAAGACTGTTTCGGCGCTCTGAAACTGAGTCTGTATTATATGGCGGGTTCCATTATACAGCTTTTTCTGGCGCTGTATCTGGCGACTGTTTTGAGTTTTAAGGTAAAGGGCGGGAACATCTTCAAAGGATTTATGTTTTTCCCGTACTTAATAAACGGTATTGCGATCGGCTTTATCTTTAAGTTTTTCTATACCAGAGGCTTCGTGTTTGACACGGTGCTTCAATGGTTTGGCTTTCAGTTGGATAATCTTCCTTATTGGTTGAAAGATAAGAGTATCAATAATATATCCCTTGTGGGCACGTCTGTCTGGCGGTATTTCGGACAAAACATGGTGTTGTTCATCGGTGCGATCATGTCGGTGGATTCAGAACTTTACGAGGCGGCGATGCTGGATGGCGCCAACCGCTTCCAGCAGTTTAAGTATATTATCATGCCGAGCATCAAGACCATCATCACGCTGAATGTGATTCTCTCGATTACGGGTTCCTTAAGCGCGTTTGAACCGCCTTATGTCATCACGGACGGCGCGAACGGAACGGGCACCTATTTCGTGGTCATGAACGAGATCGCCCACACGCAGCAGAAAGTAGGGCTGGCATCGGCTATGGCGGTCGTGCTGCTCCTCATCATCTTTGCAGCGACGATCTTACAGAAGCTGTTCTTCAAGTATGTGTTCCGCAATGCGGACGACGAAGATATTAACGCAACGGCAAAGCGGGATAAAAAACTGGCAAAATATGCGGCGAGAAAGGCGGGGAGATAAATGACAGTCATACAAAAAATTGGAAAATATGTTTTGATCTTTTTGAAATATCTGTCGCTGGTATTCTTTTCCTTTGTGGCGGTGCTGCCAATCGTCTCCTGCGTGATCACGGCATTTAAGACGGAGAAGGAATATCAGTCCACCAATGTGATGACGCTGCCGGAAAGCTGGCTGAATTTTGAAAATTTTGTGCAGGCATTCAGCAAGGCAAATATGGGAAAGGGCTTTATCAATTCCACGATCGTACTGGTCTGTGTGCTGGTGATCTCCGTGCTGGTGGGAACATCGCTTGCGTATGTGCTGAACCGTTTTTCTTTCCCGGGAAACGGTCTGGTGAGAAGCCTGTTCCTCTTTGCTACGCTCCTGCCCGGTATCGCGATGCAGATCTCGGTGTATGAGATCATGACAAAACTGCATTTCATCAATTCCCTGCCGGGATATATCGTCATGATGTGCGGTACGGATGTTATCTCGATTTATATTTACATTCAGTTTTTTGAAAATATCAGCGTCTCGCTGGATGAGTCTGCGATCATCGACGGCGCTTCCTACTTTACGATCTACTCAAAGATCCTGCTGCCGCTGTTGAAACCGGCGATCGTGACGTCCTGTATCTTAAAGGGCGTGGGAACTTACAACGAGTATTACTGTGCGAATCTGTACTTGCAGGATAAAAAGACGCTGCCGACCGTGGCGACTTCGCTTTATACCTTTGTGGGTCCGCAGGGAAGCAAATACAATCTGATCTGCGCGGGCGTAATCATTTCTCTGCTGCCGGCATTGATCGTGTTCATCCTGTTCCAGAAGCAGATCTACAGCGGTCTGACAGCCGGTTCCGTGAAAGGCTGATGCGGGCTTCTGGTGATATTGAACAAAAACCGATGTTCATTTAAGTAAAGATGACGGTTTTACAAAAAATGGATATCTTTGGTTGACATTGGGGGAATTTACCTTATAATTTAATTATCGGTTGTTTATAATTTAACTCGTTTTAGCTAAAATTTAGCCTAGGGCGAGTTAAATTATAGATGCGGATGGAAATCACAAAACAGAAGGGGGAGCATCGGATGATGGTGGAAGAAGTGAGACAGCATCTGACAGACGGGATCATCCCGTTTTGGAAGAAGCTGCGGGACGAGAAGTATGGCGGTTACTACGGCTATATGGATCACGACTTAAAGGTCGATGAAAAGGCGGTAAAAGGCTGCATCTTAAACAGCCGGATCACCTGGTTTTTCGCAAATGCGTACATGACGTTAAAGGACGAGTCGCTGCTCGCGGAGGCGAATCACGGCTATGAATTTATGACAAAATACTGCGTGGATCATGAGAAAGGCGGCGTTTACTGGTCGGTAGCGTATGACGGCACGCCGGAGGATACCACGAAGCATACTTACAATCAGGCGTTTTCCATCTATGCCCTTTCTTCCTATTACGACGCGTCGAAGGACGAGAGCGCGCTTGCGCTGGCAAAGGAGCTGTTCCATATCATCGAGGAGCGCTGCATGGATGAGATCGGCTACAAGGAGGCGTTTGACCGGGAGTTTCGCGAGATCGAGAACGATAAGCTCTCCGAAAACGGCGTGATCGCGGACAAGACCATGAACACCCTGCTCCATGTGTTCGAGGCGTACACGGAACTGTACCGCGTGAGCGGTGACGCCGCAGTGAAGAAACGGCTTTATTGGATCCTTGACACCATCGCGGACAAGATCTACAATCCGAAGCTGCACAGACAGGAGGTGTTTTTTGACCGGGAAATGAACACGATCCTCGATCTGCACTCCTACGGTCACGATATCGAGACGGCGTGGCTGATCCGGCGCGGGACGGATGTGCTGGGCGATAAGGCATATGAGGAAAAGATGCTGCCGATCATTCTTGACTTAACGAGTCAAGTCTACGAAGTGGCGTTTGACGGTCGTTCGCTTGCCAACGAGTGCGAGAAGGGCGTGGTGAACGAGAACCGCATCTGGTGGGTGCAGGCGGAGACGGTCGTGGGCTTTTTGAACGGGTATCAGCTTGCGCCCGAGCACAAAGAGTATCTGGATGCGGCGCGGGCTGAGTGGGCGTTTATCAAAGAGTATGTGATCGACAAGCGGGACGGCTCTGAGTGGTTCTGGGATGTGAATAAGGAAGGGCAGGCGGTGAGCGGACAGCCGATCGTGGAGCCGTGGAAGTGCCCGTACCATAACGGGCGGATGTGCTTGGAAGTGATCAGGAGAGGGATTGACTGAATAGGTCAGTGAGATGCGGACGCGGGAGTGGATATCATTATCTACAGAGCCGCGCTTCCGCTCCGTAAAAACCGTAGCGGCACTAAGCTCGAAAGAACCTCACTAAGTGCCGACGGTTTTTAAGGGGCTCCTTAAGATAATGATATCCGCTCACGCTGGTTATTGTAAGCATTTAAGTTGATTCGGTGACAAAAAGGTACATTCTATAAAATGAAGTGGCAGATTGGGTAAAATATCCCCGAAGTTGTCATTGTGCAGGAATATGAGATTTTCTTAAATATTCCTGCAATGCACAGAAATTTCGGGACATGGATGTCCCGAAAAGCCCGACATGAGTCCGGATGACGAATAGAGGGCGGTTTCGTTCGCTTTCATAGCCTTTCTGGAATATTTTAGAAAATCCATATGACGGAACCTGACACGAGGGAATATTTTATCCAATCTGCCAGCGGATTTTTCAAAGGTACTTTTTGACATCCGAATCATAATGAAACAAAAAAGTAAGGAGGAAAGTTTTTATGTTACACCCGCAATATTATGTAGAATTAGAGAAGTATAACAGACTGGTTGCGAGAAAGAACGAAAAAGCGGACGACTACAACGGAATCTACGACCGCTACCGCTACCCCGTTCTGACGCGCGAGCACATTCCGCTGTCCTGGCGGTTCGACTTAAACCCGGAGACGAACCCCTATTTTATGGAGCGGCTGGGCGTCAACGCGGTGATGAACTCGGGCGCGATCGAGCTGAACGGGAAATATTATCTGGTAGCCAGGATCGAGGGAAACGACAGAAAGTCTTTCTTCGGCGTGGCGGAGAGTGACAACGGGATCGACGGCTTCCGCTTCTGGGATTATCCGATCCTTCTGCCGGACACCTGTCCGGAGGAGACGAACGTTTACGATATGCGCCTGACGAAGCATGAGGACGGCTATATCTACGGCGTGTTCTGTTCCGAGAGCAAGGATACCACGGTGAACGACCTGTCTGCGGCGGTGGCGGCGGCGGGCATCGTGCGGACGAAGGACTTGAAGACTTGGGAGAGGCTGCCCAATCTGGTGACGAAGCGTTCTCCCCAGCAGAGAAACGTGGTGCTGCATCCGGAGTTCGTGGACGGCAAGTATGCGTTCTACACCCGTCCGATGGATGATTTCATCGAGACAGGATCGGGCGGCGGCATCGGTTTCGGTCTGTGCGACGACATCACCCATGCGGTGGTCGATGAGGAGAAGATGACCTCCATCCGCAGATACCACACCATCACCGAGGCGAAGAACGGCGCGGGCGCACCGCCCATCAAGACAAAGGACGGCTGGATCCACATTGCGCACGGCGTGCGGAATACCGCGGCGGGCTTACGTTATGTGATCTATGCGTTTGCGACGGACTTAAATGACCCCTCCAAGGTGATCGCGGAGCCGTCCGGAATGTTGATCGGTCCCAGGAACTGGGAACGCGTGGGCGACGTTTCCAACGTGGTCTTTACAAACGGCGCGATCGCAAAGGACAACGGCGACGTGTATATCTACTACGCAGCCAGCGATACGAGAATGCACGTTGCAACGACGACCATCGACAAGCTGACGGATTATGTGTTTAACACGCCGCGCGACCCTTACCGCTCGGTGGAGTGCGTGGCGCAGCGGTGTGACTTCATCAAAAAGAATCTGGAATTTTTAAAGGAACAGTAAGAAAAAGAGAAATCCAAAATAAATCATAAGAAAGAAAAGGAGACAGTTATGAGCGAAGTAAAAATGATCAGTCCGGTAGTAAAGAATGTGCCCTGGCAGGAGAAGCCCGCAAACCTTGTGGGCGCGCCGATCTGGCGGTACACGGAGAACCCCATCATCGGCAGGAATCCGCTGGAGGGCGTGGCGCGTATTTTTAACAGCGCGGTAATGCCCTACGGAGACGAATTTATCGGCGTGTTCCGCGGTGAACAGACAAACGGTATACCGTATATTTATCTCGGTCACAGCAAAGATGCGATCCACTGGGAATTTGACAAAAACAAGATTCCTTTTAAGGACGAGAAAGGCAATGATTTCATGCCCCGCTATGCGTACGATCCCCGTCTGGTAAAGGTCGAGGACACCTACTACATCATCTGGTGTCAGGATTTCTACGGCGCGTCCATCGGCATGGCAAAGACCACGGACTTTAAGACCTTTACAAGGCTGGAGAATCCTTTCATTCCTTTCAACAGGAATGCGGTGCTCTTCCCCAGAAAGATCAACGGGAATTATGTGCTGTTAAGCCGTCCTTCCGATTCCGGTCATACGCCGTTTGGCGATATCTTCTTGAGCGAGAGCCCGGATCTGGTGTACTGGGGTAAGCACAGGCATGTGATGGAGAGAGGCAGCGAGTGGTGGGAGTCCGTAAAGATCGGCGGCGGCGCAGCGCCCATCGAGACCACGGAGGGGTGGCTCTTATTCTACCACGGCGTGTCCGGCACCTGCAACGGTCTGGTTTACTCGATCGGCGGCGCGATCCTGGATATCGACAATCCCTCTAAGGTGCTTTACCGCTGTGAGAATTTCCTGCTCACGCCCGAGGAGTGGTACGAGGAGAGGGGCTTCGTTCCCAACGTCTGCTTCCCCTGCGCGACCATCCACGATTCCGAGAGCGGCAAGATCGCGCTCTACTACGGCTGCGCGGACAGCTATGTGGGTCTTGCGTTCACGAAGCTGGACGAGATCGTGGACTACATCAAGAAAAACAGCCGCGTGACCGAGAGCGACACGGAGATCGGCATCCGATAAGAGAATCAACAGTATTGAACGGAAAGGGAGACAGCCTGCGCGCATGCAAAGCTGTCTCCTTTTCACATCAACCGTCATGCCGCATACGCTATAGCATAGGCTTTTTGGGAAACAGCGAGGGAGGATGTGTGGATGACGGCGATCGGATATCTGATCATGCAGGCGAGGACGGCGCACGATGCGCTGCCTTTGCAGGGCGTACAGGTAACTGTCTTAGACGATGAACAGAATCGTATCTATGAACTGACGACGGATGAAAGCGGCGAGACGAGAAAGGCGGCGCTTGAGACCATAGACAGGCGTTATTCGCAGGACGAGGACTTTGCGGGAACGCCTTATATCATGTACAATGTATACGCGCAGGCGGAAGGGTTTGAGCCGGTCTATGTCTCGGACATTCCGATCTTTGCGGGGGAATCGGCGGTGCTTCCGCTTGTCCTTGTGCCGATGCAGGGCGCACAGCGGGAGCGGATGCAGACGCAGATTGTGGTCGGTCCTCCGGCAGTCTCTCAGGAAGGAGAGCGGGAGCCGGAAGGCGCTTTTCAGAGCGGGGAAGCGGAGCAGGTGCTGCGGCAGGTCGCCGTGCCAAACCCGATCACGGTCCATCTGGGCACGCCGAACAGCGCAGCCTCCAATGTGCAGGTGTCCTTTTCGGATTATGTCAAAAATGTGGCGAGCAGCGAGATCTATCCCACATGGCCGGAGGCGGCGCTTAGGGCGAATATATATGCGATCATCACCTTTGCCCTGAATCGTGTCTATACGGAGTGGTATCGGGCGCAGGGGTATTCTTTTGACATCACGAACAGCACTGCATACGATCAGGCATTTGTCTACGGCAGACCGATCTATGAATCCGTCAGCCGGATCGCAGACGAGATCTTTAACGAATATGTCCGCAGGCAGGGGCAGGAGGCGCCTTATTTTACGTCTTTCTGCAACGGCACCACGACGACCTGCGCAGGGCTTTCCCAGTGGGGAACGGTCAGTCTGGCGAATCAGGGGTATACGCCGATCCGCATCCTGCGCTATTATTATCCTGACGATGTGGAGATCGTGGAGACGAATATCATAACGAATGTGCTGACGTCCTATCCGGGAACGTCCCTGAAAGTGGGAAGTTCGGGACTGGATGTGCAGACGGTCCAGACGTATCTGGAGCGGATCAGGGTCAATTATCCGGCGATACCGGCGATCACCGACACGTCTGGAACGTTCGGGGAGAGCACGCAGGCGGCAGTCCGAAAATTTCAGAGTATCTTCGGGCTTTCGGCGGACGGGATCGTGGGAAAGGCTACCTGGTATAAGCTTTCCAGCCTCTATACGGCAGTCACAAGGCTTGCGGAGTTAAACAGCGAAGGCACGAATCTCGGGATCGGCACCGTGCCGCCCGCTTCCGTTCTGAGGCAGGGAGCAAGAGGGCAGGATGTGATCACGCTGCAATACCTGCTGGATCTCATTGCGGAATATTATGCCGATATTCCGGCGGTGGCACAGGACGGTATCTTCGGCGCGGGGACGAAGCAGGCGGTAACGGCTTTTCAGGGAAGAAAGGGGCTTGTGGCGGACGGCGTCGTCGGTCCGGCAACCTGGAATGCGCTCTATCAGACTTATCAGGGGATCGGGCAGAATGTGCCGCAGCCGGAACAGACGCCGGAGACGGGCGGCGGATATTTTGATTACACGGTGAAGTCCGGAGATACACTGTGGCTTTTGGCGAACCGCTTCGGCACATCGGTGGATGCGATCAGGCGCATGAACGGGCTTACAAGCGACAGTTTACAGATCGGGCAGGTGCTGCGGATCCCGTCGGAGCAGTCTTCGGCATATTTTGATTATACGGTTAAAGCGGGGGATACGCTCTGGCTTCTCGCAAACCGCTTCGGCACGACGGTGGACGCGATCAGGCGGCTGAACGGACTGAGCAGTGACGGTTTACAGATCGGGCAGGTGCTGCGGATCCCCGCATGAGAAACTTGACTTTTGACTTTTTCGTGCTATCCTGTAATAGGAATCAAGAGAAATATGTTACATGACGGAGGAAACGGAAAGTGAAGATCATCATAGCGGGGGATGGAAAAGTCGGGGCTACGCTGACCAGACAGTTGGTGGCGGAGGGACATGACATCACGCTGATCGACGCGAAGTCGGAAGTTCTGGAAGTGAGTGAGGAGCGTTACGACATCATGGCGGTGCAGGGCAACTGCGCTTCTATGGCGACGCTCTCGAAAGCCGGGGTGGAGGAAGCGGAGATCCTCATCGTGATGACGGGAGCGGATGAGGTCAATCTCCTCTGCTGCACCATTGCCCACGGCATGAACCCGAAACTGCATACCATAGCGAGGATCAGGAATCCGGAATACAAGGATCAGATCTATCAGATGCGGCATTTGTTTGGATTGTCTATGGTGGTCAATCCGGAGCGGCAGGCGGCGCTTGAGATGGAACGGCTGATCAAGTATCCCGGATTTTTGAAGCGGGACACGTTTGCCAAGGGCAGGGTGGAACTTGTGGAATTAAAGATCGGCGAAGATTCCAAACTCTGCAACGTGGGGCTTTTCGATCTGGCAAATGTTGTGAAATGTAAGATCCTAGTCTGCGCGGTCCTCAGAGACAGCAAGGCGATCATCCCTGACGGTAACTTTGTCCTGCGGGCGGGGGACCGGATCTTTGTGACGGCTTCCACCAGAGAATTGACCGTATTCCTCAAAAATATCGGCATCATCACGCACAAGGCGAAGCGGGTGCTTCTGTGCGGCGGCGGACGGCTCAGTTACTATCTGGCGCAGCTCTTAAATCAGGACGGCATCATGGTGGAGATCATCGAACAGGATCATGACAGATGCCTTTCTCTGGCGAATCAGCTTCCCGATGTAACGGTGGTGCACGGCGACGCCGGAGACGAATTTCTGCTGGAGCGGGAGGGGATCGGAGAATGTGACGCGCTTGTCACATTGACCGGTGTGGACGAGATGAACCTGTTTATCTCCCTGATCGGCAGCAATGCGAACGTGCCGCAGATCATCACGAAACTCGGCAGGCTTTCCAACAACCGGATGCTGGATTCCCTGCCCGTCGGGAGTACGATCAGTCCGAAAGATCTTTGCTGCAACGATATCGTGCGGTATGTGCGGGCGATCAGGAATCAGACGGGAGCGGCGCTGGCGGTCAATGTGATCGCGGACGGACAGGCAGAAGCAGTCGAGTTTATCGTGGATGAAAATACAAAGCACTGTGGAGAACCGCTCAAAAAGTTGAAGCTCAAGAAAAATATCCGTGTGGCGGGCATTAACCGACATAACAGCTTTGAGATACCAAACGGCGATTCGTTCTATCAAAAGGGCGACGCCGTGATCCTCGTGACCGGACGGGACGAGGTCATTTATCAGCTCAACGATATTTTTGAGTCCTGAGGTGGAGCAGTATGAATTACCGAATGATGGGAAAATTTATCAGCAGGATTCTTTTGGTGGAAGCGGTGTTTATGATACCTGCCCTGCTGATCGCAATATACCACAGTGAAACAAATACGGTTTTCGGATTTTTGACCGGTATGGTCATTACACTGGCGACGGCAGGGCTTTTGTATCTGCTGTGCAGAAAAGCGCGAAAAGGTTTCTATGCGAGAGAGGGGCTTGTCTGTGTGGGGGCAAGCTGGATCATGATGAGCCTTTTAGGCTGTCTTCCCTTTTACTTTTCGGGGGAGATTCCGTATTTTGTGGACGCGCTCTTCGAGACGGTCTCCGGCTTTACGACGACAGGCGCGTCAATTTTGAGCGAAGTGGAGCCGCTGTCGAAAGGAAATCTCTACTGGCGCAGCTTTACGCACTGGCTGGGCGGTATGGGCGTTCTGGTGTTCGTGCTGGCGATCGGCAGAGGGCGGGAGAAGAGCGACGGCTACACGATGCATCTTCTGCGGGCGGAAAGCCCGGGACCGAAGGTCGAAAAGCTGGTGCCGAAGATGAAGGATTCCGCAAAGATCCTGTACTTTATCTATGTGCTTCTGACGATATTGGACGTGGTCTTTCTGCTGCTCGGCGGGATGCCGCTGTTCGACGCGGTGTGTACGGCGTTCGGGACGGCGGGCACGGGCGGCTTTGGCATCAAGAATGACAGTATGGCAGGCTACAGCCCTTATCTGCAAAATGTGTGCACCGTGTTCATGCTGCTGTTCGGCGTGAATTTCAGCTGCTATTATATGCTGGCGATCCGGCAGGTGAAGAACGTGTTTCGGGACGAGGAACTGCGGTTTTATCTGGGGACGGTCTTAGGGAGTGTCCTGTTGATCGCCTGGAATATACGGGGGCTTTACGGAACGATCGGCGAGACGGTGCGCCACGCGGCATTTCAGGTGGCGAGTATCATGACGACGACAGGCTTTGCGACGACCGACTTTGACCTGTGGCCGAGTTTTTCCAAAGCGATCCTTGTGAGCCTGATGATCGTGGGCGCCTGCGCGGGAAGCACCGGCGGCGGTTTCAAATGCGGCAGGACGCTGCTTTTGATCAAGAGCCTGCGGCGCAATGTGCGGCAGATCCTGCATCCGCGGAAAGTGCAGGTGGTGCGTGTCAACGGGCAGATGGTAACGGAGCGGGTACTGGATAATACCAACGCTTATCTGGCGGCTTATTTTTTCATTATCGTATTCAGCTTTATCGTGATCTCCATAGACGGCTTTTCGCCGATGACGAACTTTTCCGCGGTATTGGCATGTTTTAACAACATCGGTCCGGGACTGGAGAGCGTGGGACCGAGCTGTAATTTTGGGGATTACGGTCTGATTTCAAAGCTGCTGCTGATCGTGGACATGCTGGCAGGGCGCTTGGAGATCTTCCCGATCCTGATCCTGTTTTCCCGGAGTACATGGAGCGGAAAGTAGATAGAAAACGATAAGGAGGAACATATGGAGACAACAGAAAAGAAAGTGATGACAAAGGAACAGAAAGTGGAGGAACCGATGACGGAAGTGATCTTGCAGTATCGGAATTACGAGGTCAATATGGACACAGTGACCGAACGGGTCAAAGCACATTACGTCGCCAAGGGCTTCAAGGCGGACTCGATCACCAATATGCAGATCTATGTCAAGCCCGAGGATTTTACCGCCTACTATGTGATCAACGACGGCGTGGTGGGAAAGGTCAATCTGTTTAGTGATTTTTGACCATTTCGGTCAAATAGAAGCGGCTGCGGGTTTGGCGGGTTCAGCGCGTCAGAACGGCAGAAGCAGCAGTTCCACGACGAAAGCGACGGCGCAGCACAGGACAGCCACCTGAAAGAGGCTGCGACCTTTCCATGCGAGCACGATCCCTGCGATCAGGGCGCAGAGTCCCGCCGCGGGTTTCTGCGTAGCTTCCATGATGGCGGGGAACGTCATGACCGCCAGCGTCGCGTAAGGCACATAAAAGAGAAAAGACCGCAGCAGTTTGTTCGTGATCTCGCGGCGGATCAGCGCCAGCGGCGCCATGCGGATGAGATACGAGACGACCGCCATAACGAGCAGATAGATCCAGATGTTATGTTCCATGCTCAGGGCACCTCCTCTTTCTGCTCCGCAGGATTGACCGTGTCGGTCGGAAATAAGACCGCCGCCAAAAGGGCAAGGGCAACTGTCAACGCGATGGTCTTTACGCCTGTGGACAGACCATCAAACAGCGGCAGGCGGTTGACGAGGAAGCTCGCCGCAAAACCTGCGGCGACGACGCCCGCGATCACCCGGTTCCTGCGGGCAGGCGGGATGATGATCGCCAGAAACATACCGTAGAGTCCCACACTCAATGCGCTGACCACTCTGGTCGGCAGCACATTTCCCATGATGACACCGAAAAACGTACCGAGCGCCCAGCCGGGGATCGCCACCACGATGGCGCCGTAGGCATACCACGGATTCAAGTATCCCGGCTGCGCCACGCAGATGCCGAAGATCTCGTCCGTCACGTCGTAGGCGATCAGCATACGGTGATAGAGCGGCGTGTCCGGTTTCAGTTTTTGGCTGAGGGCGCAGGACATCAGCAGATATCTTGCATTGACCACTAGAGTCATTATTGCCGTTTCCAGATAAGTGCTGCCCGCGGCGATCAGCGCGAAGCCCGCGTATTCTCCGGCGGAGGCGTTGTTGAGGACGCTGGCTGTGAGTGCCTGGATCGCAGAGAGCCCCGCTTTTTTGGCGGCGATGCCGAGCGTGAACGCCACAGCAAAATAGCCCAGCGCGATGGGACTGCCGTCCCGCATACCGTGCCGGAAACAGATCTTGTTTTCTGTTGTCATAGCGAAAGACAACTCCTTTGTCTGATGATTGGGAAAGCCTGCGGATCCGGAGATCAGCAGCCCTGCTTCTGAATCTCTTCCACCGCGCTTTGGATCAGGGCGGAAGTGCCCGCGGCGGATGTGCCGACGATCACGTTGTCACAGTAGCTGAACGGGATCAGGATGCGCTTCGCCCTGCTCTGTGCGACGGCAAGCGCCATCTTCGGCGTGATCTCGCCCAGCATGGCGTCCGCGATTACGATGCCGACAGGCCCTACGATGATATCCGCTTTTCGGCAGCCGACAACGACCGCATTCTCGCCGGTCGCTGCCGCGCGGGCACCCGCTTTCAGCATAGCGGCTGTTGCGGTGGTATTCGTGCCGACTGCGATCAGTTCCGCGTCGGGAAAGGTCTGCGTGATGGACGAGACAAGCTGCCGACCGATGCCGCCGCCCTGTGCGTCGATTACTAAGATCGTCATAAAGGAAATCCCCCTGCGCAGTTTTCTTTTATTGTAGCGTGCGCTTTTATATTTTTAGCTGTAAATATCATGTAAAATCATCAATCAACATACATTTTAACGCTTCAAATTGACGCAGCTGCTTATCATTTGTGAGAAACAGATCACACTTTTGTAAGCAGGCAGCAGCAAGCTGTAGGCAGTCCATTGTCTTGAAATCTTTATATTCGGCGCGGATCTGCGCTGCTTTTTTCGCGATATCAATGTCGATCGGCTGTATCTGTATACCGCAGTCGGTCAAAAACTCAAAGAAAACGTTGACTTTTTCTGTGTTCCCGGTCTTGTAGGGATAGGTCAGATATTCCGCGCAGGTGATCGTTGAAGTTATGATAGGGCATTTCTTTTCAAGGAATCCGTTGAAGATAAGTTCTACCTTTTCACCATAATTGATATCGGCATCCAGAAAATAGATAATAGGGGTGGTATCTAAAAAGATTTTTTTATAGTCTGTCATGATTCCGCATCTCCCGTATATGATCCTGCGCATCGGTGTGGAACATCTTTTCACCTCTGTTCATGTATTTTTTCAGATCTATTTTCTTTTCAGGCTGATTCGGTGTGTCCAGAATCGTCACGATAACTTCCTGTCCGGTATACAGATCGATATTTTCATTGATCACGATATGATTGCCGTTATAATATCCCTTTACTGCCGCTAACATAACAACCGTGCCTCCCTCTGAGTGTTTTGTATTATCAGATTATATTATATCCAAAATCCCACAGTTTGTATAGTAAAGGATTGCTGAACAATTCGAATTTTTAAATTTCAATTTTGGGATATCGGTTAAGCGCGGCGCGCCTTGACAAAAGCAGGGGCGGTGTGCTATATTTTTTGCAGACCGTGCAGAAGCCGGCCGTCGGCACAGAAGTGCCCCGAATTGTTTTACGGAATTTGCGGATTGCGTATCTTGAAGGTATGCGTTTTCTCTGAAGAGAGACAGCGTATGCCTTTTTTGTTTGGCGTACGGCGAAACTGTTTTATCAAAATTGAAAGGAGAATAAAGCAATGGCATGTTTTTTTGTTCCGGCGGCGGAAGCCGTCGTCACAACGGTGGTAACAAAGGCGGTAAAGGCGAGGGAGACGGAACCGGAGACGGTATCGGTGTCATTGGACGGAGCGACGACGGAAGAAGCGGAGAAGATCCCGTTCTCCAGAAAGCTCGGGTGGCTCAACAAGCTGCTCTGGGGCGGTTCGGCGCTTCTTGCATTTGAGCACGTCTGGCACGGCGAGGTAGTGCCGTGGTTCCCGTTCCTCACCGCAGCGGCGGATCCTGCGGATATGGCGGAGATGGTGCATGAGATGTCAACCGTGGGCGTTACGATGGCGGTCTTAGTGACAGCGGTTTGGGGCGGTATGGTCG
The DNA here is from genome assembly GCA_023666335.1 of bacterium. Lineage (GTDB taxonomy): Bacteria > Bacillota > Clostridia > Lachnospirales > Lachnospiraceae > UBA3282. The sequence continues at coordinate 93,246 of JAMPCE010000002.1, read as the reverse complement.
CGGTCACGTCGCTGATAGAAAACAGAGCGTTAAAAGAACTGCCCGGTGCAAAGAAAGGGAGGGCGGCGAGATGACATTACTGACGACGGTTTTTGCCGCCATCATCTGCACCGTGATCTGGTACAGAAGCGCGCCGAATAACGAGATGAAAGTCGGAACGCTCTGCTTTCTGTACTGGGGCGCTTCCCTGATGTGGCTGGTGGATGCTGCTTTCGAGTATGCAGAGCTGCACGCGGCATATTTTACGCCGGCGCCGGAAGATATGTTGAACGACTTCTTCCTCGGGCTTTCCGTGGTGGCGCTCGGTCTGATCATCTGGCTGGTATATCTTCTGATCAAGGATCCGAAAGGCGTGGTAAGGGCGGCGCTGTTTCAAAGAAAAAACAGTGCGGACTCTGAATTGCGGTAGACAGCTTAGACAGGGCAGGCAGATCGTAAACGGCTCTGGCGTGGAGGAATTACACTATGAAAACACTCTATTTGGACTGCGGAATGGGCGCGGCGGGCGATATGCTGACCGCCGCGCTGTTGGAACTGTTACCTGACCCGGACGCATTCGTGGAGCGGCTGAATGCGCTGGGGATTCCCGGCGTGGAGATCCGCAGGGAAAAGGCGGTCCGGTGCGGGATCACCGGAACCCATATGACCGTGTTGGTCAATGGAGAGGAAGAGGGCGCGGCGCACCATCACCACAGCGGGATGCACGAGATCGGGCACATCGTCGGGGAACTTAAATTGACCGAAGAGGTCAAAAAGGATATCCTCGCCGTTTACGGGATGATCGCGGAGGCGGAGAGCCATGTGCACGGCGTACCCGTCACCGACATCCATTTTCACGAGGTCGGCACGATGGATGCGATCGCCGACGTCACGGCGGTCTGCCTGTTGATGAATGAACTTGCGCCCGACGAGGTGGCGGCTTCGCCCGTTCATGTGGGGTGCGGTCAGGTGAGGTGCGCGCACGGGATCCTGCCCGTGCCTGCGCCTGCGACCGCTTATCTCTTACAGGGCATTCCCACCTACGGGGGAGAGATCCGGGGAGAACTCTGCACGCCCACGGGCGCGGCTTTGTTGAAATATTATGCAAACCGATTTGGCGAGATGCCGGTCATGAGAACGCATGCCATCGGCTACGGCATGGGAAAAAAGGAATTTGCGGCGGCAAACTGTGTCCGCGCCATGCTGGGGGAAAGCGGGGACCGCACGGACGTTGTGCTGGAACTTTCCTGCAACGTGGACGATATGACGGCGGAGGAGATCGCGTTTGCCACGGAGCGCCTTTTTGCGGGCGGCGCGCGTGAAGTCTACACCGTCCCCATCGGCATGAAAAAGTCCCGCCCCGGCACGCTGATCCGGGTGATGTGCGCGGAGGAGGAGCGGGAAAAGATGCTGCGTCTCATCTTCCGATACACGACGACCATCGGCGTGCGGGAAGCCGTCACGCGCAGATATGTGATGGAGCGCAGCGTGGAAACAATCGCCACGCCTTACGGGGAAGTGCGGCGCAAGGTCTCTTCCGGCTACGGCGTTTCGCGTGCGAAGTTCGAGTACGACGATCTGGCGCGGATCGCAAGGGAGCGGGAGATTGGCATCGAGGAAGTGAGAAAGCTTCTCGACGGCGGGGAGGCGGATTGACCGTAGGAAACGGAAAGTAGCAAAAAAGATACAAATGGAAACAATTGTTGCTGGCGCAGTCTGCACTTTTTCTGTATGGTGGATACATCATCAAAAGAAAGAGAAAGGCGGTTGTGTCATGGACAAAGAGACAGTCATATCGGCAAAGCATTTGAAAAAGGCTTTCGGCAAAGGCGAAAGCCTTCAGGTCATTTATTCAGATCTGAATCTCTCTATTTTCAAAGGAGATTTTACCGTGATCATGGGATCATCGGGAGCGGGGAAATCGACTTTGATGTATTCCCTGTCGGGGATGGATCGGCCGGACGGCGGAGAGATCCTTTTCGACGGAACAGACATTACAAAATTAAACAATGACAAACTGGCGGTATTTCGGCGCAAGGAGTGCGGATTCGTGTTTCAGCAGATCTATCTGATCGATCGGATGAACCTGATGGATAATGTCATCACGGCAGGCGTGCTCACGAGCAAAGACCGGAACGCGATCAAAAGCCGGGCGGAGGAGTTGTTTTCTCTGGTCAATATTCCGGAGAAGACCTGGAAAAAAACTTCCGCGCAGATCTCGGGCGGCGAAGCGCAGCGCGCCGGGATCGTCAGAGCGGTCATCAACGAGCCGAACGTGCTTTTTGCAGACGAGCCGACCGGCGCGTTAAATTCTGCAAATTCAGCGGCAGTTCTCGATGTTTTCACCTCGCTTCACGCGAAAGGGCAGAGCATCGTCATGGTCACGCACGACAAGAAATCAGCGCTGCGGGGAAACCGCATTCTCTATATTCGGGACGGCAAGATCTTCGGCGAATGCGATCTGGGGAAATATGAGCCGGACAACAGCGAAAGAAGCGAAAAACTGGAGCGCTTCATCAAGGAAATGGGGTGGTAAGATTGAAAAAACTGGCCACGCTTATTATACATAACCTGAAAAAGGCAAAAGGACAATATCTGTCTTTCGGTATCTTTATCTGTCTGACCGCTTTTATCATCAATATTGCGCTTGTGCTCGCATTTCAGACATTTGACGCTTATGACGATCTGTTTGACGAACTCGACACGGCGGATGTGAATTTTATCATTCCTAAAATGCAGGACAACGAGGATCTGCTTGCGGAAGTGGAAGAGATCGACGGCGTATCGCTTGCAGAAAAGCACGGCGGGCTCTTTACGTCGGTGACGGTCCGCGAATTTGCCGGTTCCGATTTTGATATGAATACTGTTTTTTACAACATCGACGAGGAAAGGACCTTAAACCTGCTTGACATCCAAAAAGACGCCGGGGCGGCGGACGATTCTGCCTATATTCCCCTGTATATGCGGGAGCTGGGCGGTTTTGCGGAAAAGTCCGACATCACTTACAGCATAGACGGCAGGGAGCATACTTATCCTGTCGGCGGCATCGTGCAGGAAATGCAGTACGGCAATTACGGTACGGGGCTGATCGGCGGCTATCTCCCGGAGGCGCTCTATGAGGAACTGGCGGAAGAATACGACGGCAGCGCTGTCACGGAATATTCCGTCAGGGCGGACAAAAACGCCGATTTGAATGAACTGAAAAACGGAATCTCCGAGATGATCAAAGACAAGGGGATCGCGCTGATCAGCATAGGCGACAGGGCGACCGCAAAGCAGACCAGAACGATGGTCTGTACGCTGCTGATCGTCATCTTTCTGGCGCTTGCCGCGATCATACTCGTTGTGAGTATTTTCCTCAGCAATTTCCGGATCAAGAGCGCGATCGAGGATGAACTGGCGCAGATGGGCGTCTTAAAGGCGATCGGTTATACCAGCAATATGATCATTGCAGCCACGGTCATGCCCTATGTGCTTGTGGGCGCGCTTGCCGCGATCGCCGGAATCGCCGCATCTTATGCCGTTCTGCCCTTTGTGGCGGGTATTTTGGCGGTCCAGTCGGGATTTTCCTATACGCCCGTGTTTGATATCACGGCGACGCTGATCACAGGATTGATCCTGATTTTTGCAATCCTGCTCTTTTCGTATCTTTCGGCAGGAAAGATCTACAAACTGGAGCCGATCAATGCGATCCGGGGCGTTGTCGGAGCGGAATCGGCGGGGCAGAATATTTTGCTGTTTATCGTCTCTTTCGGCATCATGGTGCTCTTATCGTTTGCGGGGACACTCTTATATAATGTAACGATCAAGCCGGACAATTTTATGAATACCCTTTCCGAGGAACTGCCGTCCGTGATCTTTACGGCGGAGGACGGAAAAATGGCGGAGTTGAAAGAATTGCTGGAAAATGACACGCGTGTCAGTCTTTTGCTGGAATATGCGTCCGTTCCCGTAAGCTATACGGATGGCAGTCTGACCGCCTTTGTGTGTGAAGATTTTTCCAAAGTGACGAACGATATCTGTTACGAAGGCCGCAGCCCCGAAAAAGAGAATGAGATCGCAGTCGGAAACGCGCTTGCGGACGATTATCCGATCGGTGGGAAGATCGAGATAACCGTCGGCTCCAAGGCGGAGGATTACACGGTAACTGGCTATATCCAAAGCGTCAACAATGCCGGAGCGGTATGTCAGCTGACCGGAAAAGGATATGAAAAAATCGGTGAAAAGCCGGATTCCGTCAATGTTTATCTGCACGAGAAAGAAGCCGGGGCGTTCATAAAGGAATATGAAGAAAAGTACGATACAGTAGTGAAAGCGTCCGTCAATTTTGAACAGATGAATGAGAACGGGCAAAAGATGTATACCGGCATTGTTTCCGCCGTTGTGCTGGTCCTGTTTGTGATCTCCGTCCTGATGGTACTGCTCGTGATGTATGTCATCATCAATTCCATGCTCAGCAGGCGCAGACAGGAATTCGGGATCTACAAGGCGATCGGATACACGAACAGGCAGCTCACCATGAAGACGGCGCTCGCGTTTATCCCTGTCGTGGCAGGGGCATCCTTTATTTCGGCGGCAGCAGGATTATGGTATCTTCCCGCGATCGACAATGTTATCTTTTCTCTGATCGGGGCTGTCAAAAATCATTTTGAAGTATCGATCCTGATCCTGATCGCATTTGCGGCGGCATTTACGGCGGCGGCATTTATCATCAGCGTGCTTCTGTCCGCGCCGATCAAAAAGATCACGGCGTACTCGCTGTTAAAAGATTAAAGGAGGTTTCTTATGAATTTTTCTGATAAATTAAGAGAAATACGGAAAAAAGAGGGTATCTCGCAGGAACAGCTCGCAGAGAGGATCGGCGTTTCCAGACAGGCGATCACAAAGTGGGAAACCGGAAAAGGGCTGCCCGATGTGGAAAACATGGTGATCATCGCGGAGATCTTTAAGACGACCATCGACGAACTGCTGACGGATTCCGCGGCAAAGGCGGTTGCGGAAACATGTGTGTATACCAGCGAGACGATCTATGACATCGACTGCGAAAAGCATTTTGATTTCCATATCGGCAGCGCCTCCGCGATCATACTCTCGTCGGGCAATGATGAAAAGCTGCATGTGAAGCTGTCTTCCGAGATCCTTGAAAATTTAGACTCCATGTTTAAGATCAAGCTGGATGAAAAGAACAGCAAGCTGGACATCGTCTGCCTGAATCAGAATAAGCTGAGCCGCTATGAGGCGGAGGAAGCGCTCACGGTCGAGATCCTTCTGCCGAATAAGTATTCCGACAGATGCGAGATCGCAGCCTCTGTGAAACTGCTCGCGATCAGAAATCTGCACCTGAACCGCCTGGAGTACGACGGGGACGCGGAACAGGTCCTGATCGCCGACAGCAGCGGCAGGCTGGAATTGACGGCAAAAACGGATTATGACATTACGGTCGATCGGATCACGGGAAAGCTGGATATCAACCAGTGGAAAGCAAAAGCGATCGTGCACATTCCGCAGGAAAATATGGTAAATGTGGTCAATAAGGGCAGAAAATGTAATGTTTATTATAGGAAAGAAGGAAAGGAGACGGCGTGCGAGGCGGTTTCCGACAGTGAAAATGAGATCAGCGTGTCGGGGATCTTATCGGAACTGGTGATCGATCTGACAGAGTAAAGGCGGTCCGTTTGCAGAACGGTCAAACGGGACTTGAAACGAAAGAAAAAACAGAATACAATGAAGAAAGACAACATCAGTTCTGGGAGGAGTGCGGAAACGTACCGCCAGTGTCTCGGTTCACACACAGAATATCCCGGAGAACACTTGGCGGCTGATGTTGTCTTTTTGCGCGCATAAGCAGAGTCAGAAAGCCGGGAATCAGGCGCCATGCTTGCATGGAAGCATGATTCATCGGCTTTATGACGAGCAACAGGCGAACCGAGTCTGCTTATGCGCATAAGCCCAAAAATAAGTGTTGACAAATAATATTATATGTCGTATAGTATGTGCAGATACAATATTATACAGCATATAATATTGTATAAATGAATAATATTATAAATGAACAAGGAAAGGGCGCAGAAGCCTGAAAAAGGATGATGTATGAAGTATGTAAAAGGAAAGAAAGGAGTCATTTGCATGGTTTTTAACACAGGTGCGGCGCTGCTCGACGCGATCGTGCTGGCGGTGGTGTCCCACGAGCAGGAGGGGACCTACGGCTACAAGATCACGCAGGAAGTGCGGCAGGTCATCGAGATCTCGGAATCGACCCTGTATCCGGTGCTCAGAAGGTTACAGAAAGACGAATGCCTGGAGATCTACGACATGGAATGCGCGGGGCGCAACAGACGCTACTATCGGATCACCGAGAAAGGACGGGCACAGCTGAATCTCTACATCAGCGAATGGTATCGGTATTCGGCAAAATTGAACAGTATTTTTGAGGGAGACATAAGGAGGGAAGTCACGAATGGATAGAGCGGAATTTATGAGGAGGCTCTCGGAACTGCTGCAGGATGTGCCGCCTGCGGAGCGGGAGGAAGCGCTGCAATATTACAACGATTACTTAGACGATGCGGGCGAGGGAAACGAGGTGTCCGTCATCGCTTCGCTGGGAACGCCGGAGGAATTGGCGAAGTCCATCAAGGCTGGTCTTTCGGACGGCGGGAACGCGGGAGAGTTTACGGAAGCGGGTTTCCGCGCCTACGGGCAGAACAATCAGAATCAAGTTATGTCAACCAATGAAATGCAGAGCGGCGCGCAGAATAATGCGCAGGGCGGTGCAGGAAACAGCGCGCAGGGCGCAGGCAATGGCTTCGGCGGCAGCCCGAGCGGGCAGCAGGCGCAAAACACGTACGGTGCATACGGGCAGCAGGCACAAAACGGGTACGGCGCATACGGGCAGCAGGCAGGAAACGCGTACGGACAGCCGGCAAACGCAGGCGTGGAGAAACAGAAGAAATCCATGTCGGGCGATCGGATCGCGCTCATCGTGATTTTGGCGATCCTGACTTCTCCCATCTGGATCGGGGTGCTGGGCGCTGCTTTCGGATGTATCGTAGGACTGCTTGCGGCGCTGCTTGGCATTTTCATTGCGGTCTTTGTGGTAGCCGTGGTGTTTCTGGCAGTGGGCGCGAGTCTCTTTGTCAGCGGCTTTGCGGGAATCTTTGCCGCACCGCTTCCGGGCATCTGTCTGGTGGGCGTCGGACTGATCCTGTTTGCGCTGGGGCTTTTGTTCGGGTGCCTCATGGTGTGGATGATTGCCGCCGCGATTCCGGCACTCGTGCGGGCATGTGTGAATCTGTGCCGCAGGATATTCGGGAAAGGCGCGAAAAGCAGCGCAGAAGGAGGTAGAGCATGAAAGGCATGAATAAATTTATGAGAAGGTGTCTTATCACGGCGCTCGTGCTGTTACTCATCGGCTGTGTGATCAGCGGAACCGGCTGGGTTTTGGGCGGGTTTCGGCAGATGGAGAAGATCAATGAGATCGGCTGGTTCCCGTTTGTGTATCAGGGGGACAGCGTGCACTGGTCGCTCGGCTTTGCGGATAACGAGGGGGCATTCGGGAAAGATTGGGAGAAAAAAGGCTATCTGCCGATCGAGGATGGCGGTCATGCTTCCTTTTCGGCGGATTCCTGCCGCGAGCTGGAACTCGAACTGGGAGGATGCAGCCTGTATCTGCAGGAATCGGAAGACGATCAGGTAAAAATCGACGTGGAGGGGAATGCGCTGCGGTTTTACTGGCTGCTGGACGGTTCCACCCTGCGCATTAGGAATGCGGGGCGCACGAAGATCGCGGGGTCAGCCGATAAGATCTATCTGAGCCTTCCGACGGACTTTATCTTCGACGAGGCGGATGTGACGATCGGCGCGGGAACGATGCGGGGCGATGCGCTCCGCGCACGGGATCTGGATATGGTAGTGGGCGCGGGAACGTGCGACGTACAGGAACTTGCGGGTAACGAGATCAGCATGGAGATCGGTGCGGGCGACGTCAAAACGGCGCATCTGGATGCCGAGGAACTTTCCGTTGACGTGGGCGCGGGAGAAGCAGATCTGAGAGGCGTTTCGGTCAGGCGGGAACTGGATCTGAATCTGGGCGCGGGAAACGCCGAGATCGAAGGCGAGATTACGGGAGAACTGTCTGTGGAGTGCGGGATGGGAAATGTTGCCATGCGCCTTGCGGGCAGCGAGGACGACCACGCATACGATGTGTCGTGCAATATGGGTAATGTGAGAGTCGGCAGCCGAAAGATCGACGGTCTTTCCGCATCGCAGGAATGGAACAGTGGACAGCGGAGCGTTTTTGAGATAGAATGCAATATGGGGAATGTAGAGATATCCTTTGCGGAATAAAAACGAATCAAAAAGAAAAAGGTGGAGGTAACAGAATGGATAACGGAACAAAGAAACTCATGCGCTCCCGCGCAAACAGAATGATATGCGGCGTCTGCGGCGGCATCGGAGAGTATCTGAACGTGGATGCGACGCTGGTGCGCCTGATCTGGGCGCTGTGCTCGCTGGCAAGCGTCGGTATGGGGTTAATCATCTATTTCGTTGCGGCGGTGGTGATCCCCGAGGACAATAATATCGTAGGATAAATCAAAAAAAGAGCGGGTGGCTTATGTTATGTAAACCACCCACTCTTTTTTCATAATCGGTATTTGCGAAACGCATCATGTTATCACGTCGATTAAGCTGAGTGAAGAGTGGCGGACTTCTGATAACGCAGTCTACCGAGTAATATTCTCATAATCCTGCGAGTCGTGATAGATGCCATCAACATAGGCTTTATTGTCTTCTATCCTGTAAAGCATAAAATACCTATGGCGCTTAAAATGAATCGTCCGATATCCCAAAACGCGCAGCCCGGGGTCATCACATAATTTCAGACTGCCAGCTACATGGGAAAGTCTTAGCCGCGTGTCCTCAGCATCAGCTATGACGCTCCGGGCAGCCTGTTCGTTTTCAAACTCACAAAGGATGTAATTAACGGCATGGTCAAGCTGCGCTTTTGCCGGATAGGTCAAAATAACTTCATAATCCATATTTTTCACTGATTTCTGCAAGCGCCTGCCCCATTTCCTGGCATTTTCCTTCGGCGGCCTGCTGCCTGGAAATTTCCAAGTCCCTATATATTTCTTCCCGAGTCTTTGGCTGGAACGGACATGCAGCGCCTTGTTGCCTGAACAATTTCTTAGTAAAATCCTGAATCTTGACTAAATCAGCTTCAGGCAGCACTTCCAGCATAGAGATTGTACTTTCTAAAGGACTCATCTTAATCCTCCTGCTCTCTGCATGAGAAACAATTTTATAAAATGCAGCTTGATAGGTGTGTTCATATTTAATTTTATTATAACATTTCCCAACAAAAATATAAACTGCTTTTTCAGACATGTCTTGCGGTCTGCGGTCTGTAATTTCTTTATGACAATGTAAAAAACAACCCCGACTTCTTGAGCGCGGGCCGCACCGCCATATACACCAGAACGGACACGATGGTCGAAGTCACCGCGTTCAGGGCGGAGATCGAGATATTCCAGGCAATCGTCAGTTCCGCGGCGGGTCTGCCGAGGATGAGGAGCTTATAGTAATAGCCGAGCAGCGGATCGAAGATCACGTTAAAGAGAAGCCCCGAGACAGCGGCAATCACGCTCCATTTTAGGACCTTTGCCCTGTCGGCTTCCGTGCTGACGTGCCCCAGCCTGTGGGCGACAAAGCCCGTGATCAGCCCGATGCAGAATTTCAGGATAAAGGTTTTTGGCGCATAGACCACATAGACGGGATCAAAGAGATCGCCGATGGTCATGCCGATCGCGCCGCCAAGCCCCCCGTATACGCCGCCGAGGAGCAGGGCGCCGATGACGCAGACCGCGTTTCCCAGATGGATCGAGACTGCGTCGCCGCCCGGCAGGGGGAGTTTGATCTGCAAAAAGGTGAATACCACATAGGACAGGGCGGCAATGATACCCGTGAATACGATTTTCAATAATTTTTCATGTTTCATGTCTTTCGCTTCCTTTCTCAAAAAATAAGAGCGCTCGTTTCCTTTCTTCCACCATAGCACTATTTTGGCATCATAAAAGTGCCAAATTAAGAATTTTTAACCATACCAGATTTTTGGAGGCGGGGAATTGACAAAACCGCTTCGGTTTACTATAATAACGTAAGAAGTTGTAGATTTTCATATACAAGAGGCAGGGACAGAGAGGAGTACGCAAAGAACCGCCGCCAGAGAGAGGGATCGGAAGCTGAGAGATCCTTTCGGAGAGGGATTGCGGAACGTGGCTCTTAAGCCTGAGCGCAGAAACGCCTTTCGACTTCGCGCGTCGGAGCAGGGCGGCAGTAAGCGCTCACGGGTCATCTCCGTTAACGGATCGGGCTTTTGGCAGAGACTGCCGGAGGTTCTTGAGTGATAAGTGAAGGTGGTACCGCGCGGACGCGCCCTTTGTCGGAAACGGCAGAGGGCTTTTTTGATTTTTGACCATTGAGCGATCAACCGTGGGAAATGATATTCCTGCGTCGCCGCGCTTTCGTTCCATAAAAAGCGTAACAGACGCTAGACTCGACGAGTTGCGGTGCAACTCATGACCTCGTCAAGCGCTGACGCTTTTTAAGGGGCTCTTACGGAATATCATTTCCCACGGTCGATTCATGCAACTGCGAAACATATCGATGCGCTGTGCTATTTGTACAACTTCAATAACTATGAAAGAATTGCCGTAGGATTGCGCAAACTGTTCCCGAAGTTGTCATTGCGCAGGAATATGAGATTTTCTTAAATATTCCATGCAATATGCAGAAATTTCGGGACATGGATGTCCCGAAAAGCCCGACCTGAGACTGGAAGTCGAATAGAGGGCGGTTTCGTTCGGTGTCATGACTTTGATGGAATATTTTAGAAAATCCATATGACGGAGCCTGACACAAGGAAACAGTCTGCGTAATCCGGTGGTGGAATTTTCGAACATACGTTTTCAATTCAAGTCTGAATAGAAAATCTGAAAACCAGGAGGAGACGATGATGAGCAGAGAACTCGCAAAAACCTACGACCCGAAAGGCATCGAGGACAGATTATACCAAAAATGGTTGGACAAAAAATACTTCCACGCCGAGGTGGACAGGACAAAGACCCCGTTCACCATCGTAATCCCGCCCCCAAACATCACGGGGCAGCTCCACATGGGGCACGCGCTGGACAATACGATGCAGGATATCCTGATCCGTTATAAGAGGATGCAGGGATACAATGCGCTCTGGCAGCCGGGAACGGACCACGCTTCCATCGCGACGGAAGTAAGGATCATCGAAAAGCTGAAAGAGGAGGGCATCGACAAGGAAGAGCTGGGGCGCGAGGGGTTCCTTGAACGCGCCTGGGACTGGAAGAAAGAGTACGGCGGGCGTATCGTCAGCCAGCTAAAAAAACTCGGCTCCTCCTGCGACTGGGACAGGGAGCGGTTCACGATGGACGAGGGCTGCAACAGGGCGGTCACGGAAGTCTTCTGCAAGATGCACGAAAAAGGCTGGATCTACAAAGGCAGCCGCATCATCAACTGGTGCCCGGTGTGCAACACTTCCATCTCCGACGCGGAAGTAGAGTACGAGGAGCAGGCGGGTCATTTCTGGCACATCAAGTATCCGCTGGTTGACCAGAATGGTCAACCAAGTAAGACGGAGTTTCTGGAATTTGCGACCACCCGTCCGGAGACGATGCTGGGTGATACGGCGGTGGCGGTCAATCCGCACGACGAGCGGTACACCTATCTGAAAGGCAGACAGGTCTGGCTGCCGATCGTAAATAAGGCGATCCCCGTGGTGGAGGACGAGTATGTGGATATGGAGTTTGGGACGGGCGTTGTGAAGATCACGCCTGCCCATGACCCGAACGACTTTGAGGTGGGAAAACGTCATGGTCTGCCGGAGATCAATATCATGAACGACGACGCCACGATCAATGCAAATGGCGGCAAATACGAGGGACTGGACCGATATGAAGCGAGAAAGCGGATCGTGGAGGAGATGGACCGGGAAGGGCTTTTGGTGCGGATTGAGGATTACTCCCACAACGTGGGAACGCACGACCGCTGCGGGACGACCATCGAGCCGATGATCAAGAAACAGTGGTTCGTGAAGATGGACGAACTGATCAAGCCTGCCGTGGAAGCGGTGAAAAAGGGTGAGATCAAGCTGATACCGGAGCGCATGGAGAAGATCTATTACAACTGGACGGACAATATCCGCGACTGGTGTATCAGCCGCCAGCTCTGGTGGGGGCATCGGATCCCCGCGTACTATTGCGACGCGTGCGGGGAGATCGTGGTGGGGAAAGAGGCGCCGTCCGTCTGCCCGAAGTGCGGCGGGACGCATTTCACACAGGATCCCGACACGCTGGACACCTGGTTTTCCTCGGCACTGTGGCCTTTTTCCACGCTGGGATGGCCCCAAAAGACGGAAGACCTTGACTATTTCTATCCCACGGATGTGCTGGTGACAGGCTACGATATCATCTTTTTCTGGGTCATCCGCATGGTGTTCTCAGGCTATGAGCAGATGGGGGAGAAGCCTTTTAAGACGGTGCTCTTCCACGGTCTTGTGCGGGATTCCCAGGGGCGGAAGATGAGCAAATCCTTAGGCAACGGCATCGACCCTCTGGAGATCATCGACAAGTACGGCGCGGATGCGCTGCGGCTGACGTTGATTACGGGCAACGCGCCCGGCAACGATATGCGTTTCTACTATGAGCGGGTGGAAGCGAGCCGGAACTTTGCCAATAAGGTCTGGAATGCGTCGCGTTTTATCATGATGAATATGGATCAGGAGGAGGAAAAGACCGGAAAGCGCGGCTGGGAAGTCTCCTACGAGGAGGTGAAAGACAGCCTTTATCCGGTGGACAAGTGGATCCTCTCGAAATTGAACACGCTGGTCAGGGACGTGACCGACAATATGGACAGCTTTGAGCTGGGCATCGCCGTGCAGAAGGTGTACGACTTTATCTGGGACGAGTTCTGCGACTGGTACATCGAGATGGTGAAGCCCCGCCTCTACAGTACGGAAGCGGGCGAGGAAGAGGGCAAACGCGCGGCGCTGTGGACGCTGCAGAATGTGCTGATCGACGCCTTGAAACTGCTGCATCCCTACATGCCGTTTATCACGGAGGAGATCTTCTGTTCCTTGCAGACCAAAGAGGAGTCCGTCATGGTCTCCGCGTGGCCCGTTTACAGAGAAGAGAAGAACTTTGCAAAAGAGGAGAATGCCATCGAGCTGATGAAAGAGGCGGTGCGCGGCATCCGCAACGTGCGGACGCAGATGAACGTTGCGCCGGGCAAAAAGGCGGCGGTCTATGTGGTCAGCGAAAAGGAGGAAGTGCGCCGGATCTTTGAGGAGGGCGGACAGTTCTTCACGGCTTTGGCGGCGGCTTCCGAGCTGACCGTACAGGCGGACAAGAGCGGCATCGACGACAGCGCCGTGTCGGTGGTGATTCCGGATGCCACGGTGTATATTCCTTTCGAGGAGCTGGTGGATATCGCGCAGGAGATCGAACGGCTCACGAAAGAGCAGAAGCGTCTGGAGGGAGAGCTGGCAAGAGTGCAGGGGATGCTCGGCAACGAAAAATTCCTCTCCAAAGCGCCAAAACAGAAAGTGGACGAGGAGCGGGCGAAGCTTGCGAAGTATGCACAGATGAAAGAACAGGTGGAAGAGCGGCTCGCACAGCTTCGGTAATTTCGTAAATTTATAAATTTATAAAAAAACGATATTACTACTGGAAATATGTGCTGATTTGGTGTAAAGTTATATGTAAGGGAAATATACTGGAAATATATGACACTTGTGTCATAATATAAAAGAGGGGAAGGAGGTGAGTCACATGGCGGAGATCAACTTGTCTGCGGAGCAGCTTGATAAATTAAAAGCGGCTATGGCAAAGGCGAAAGGTTCCGCGTCGCAGAGCCCGTTGGCAGGCGCGTTACAGGCGGCGCAGGCAGCCCCGCAGCCGGGCACGATGTCCTTGCAGGAAAGGGCGCAGCAGGCGGCGCAGGCAGCGGCGGAACAGGCGGCGGTTTCGGAGGCGGCAGCAGAAAGCGTCGAAACGGAAGAGAAACAGCCGTTGATCGAGACCAATCTGGCGGAGGGAACCTATCTTCGGGTAGACGAGGACGAGATGGCTGCGTGGCTCTACCTTGCCCCGCCGAAAGAGGAGCAGACCTACACGAAGCGCGAGCTGGAAAGCTATATGGAACAGCACGGCGTCGTCAAGGGGTTCCACAGTTCCAACCTTTCGGCGATGATCAAGAAACGGATCTACGACCGGGAGATTCTGGTGGCGAGAGGAGCCCAGATCAAGCCCGGAACGGACGGTTATTTCGAATATCTGTTTTCTCCGGAGGAGCACGGTGCGCCCAAGGTCAGAGAGGACGGCTCGGTAGATTATTCCAGCATGAACGCCTTACAGAATGTACACAAGGGCGATAAAGTGGCGATCTATCACTATGCGGTCCAGGGCGTGAACGGCTATACGGTGCTCGGCGGCGAGATGAAAGCCGATCCGGTGCGGGATCTTCCTCCCATGCGCGGCAAGGGGATCATTCGGGAAAACGAGGTCTACTACGCGCAGAGCGACGGTAAGATCGAGGTCAAGGACGGCAAGATCGATATCCAGAATGTCCATGAGATCATGGGCGATGTGGATGCGATCATCGGCAAGATAGAATTTTTCGGCGATATCATCATCAACGGCAACGTGGAGGGCGGCGTCGTCATCCGCGCCGGACGGAATATCGAGATCCACGGCACCACGGGTGCAGCGACCCTGTTTGCGGGCGGCGATGTGCTCCTGACGCGCGGCATTCAGGGCGGCGGCAAGATATCCGCGAGAGGAAATGTTTTTGCGGAGTTCATTGAGAATACCACGGTGGACGCGGGCGGTCTCGTGCAGTCTAACGTCATCCTGAACGCAAAGGTCAACGCCAAGGAGAAAGTCGTCACCACGGGTAAGAAAGGCGCGATCATCGGCGGCTATACCCATGCGCTCAAGAGCATCGAGGTCATCACGGCAGGGAACGATGTGGAGTTAAAGACCGTTCTGCACTGCGGCTACGAGCCGGAAGCGTTCGACAAGCTTTTAGAGGCAAGGCGGCGCGAGTCGGAGATCAAGGAAAAGCTCTCCAAGCTGGTGGATACCATGACGGAGGCATTGCGCGAGAAGCGTATGCGCGGGGCGAATACTTCCCGCTCGACGGAGGCGAGCCTCCTGGAGTGGAACAGCTTAAAGGATGAATATTTTGCGGAGCTGGATAAGGTCGGTCAGGAGCGGGAGGCGCTTGAAAGCACGATGGAAGAGGGCAAGGACGCTTACATCAAGGTGGACGGCAATATCTACCGCAATGTGGTCATCAGCATCAATGCCGAGCAGATGACGCTTGACCGCAACACCTGCTTTATGAAGTATTCGGCGGATAAAGGCGTGATCGAGGGAACGGTCATTGTGCACGGATAATGTCTGGAAAGCGATATGAAAGAAACTTACGATACCTACGGGGCGGCGGTAAACTATTTAAGCGCCGTCCCTAAATTTACCTCAAAAAACGACATGGAGGACACGAAGCGCTTCCTTGCGCATCTGGGTTCTCCTGCACAGGATCGGAAGATTCTGCATGTGGCAGGCACAAACGGAAAGGGTTCTGTTTGTGCTTATTTGTGTTCCGTCCTGCAAAAGGCGGGCATTTCCTGCGGGATGTTCACTTCCCCGCATCTCGTCTCCATGCGGGAGAGGTTCCGCATAAACGGGGAGATCGTGTCCGAGGAACGGTTCCTACGGGCATTCTTACGGGTGATGGAGGCGCTGGAGCGTCTGCCAAAGCCGCTTGCGCAGAAAGCATATCATCCGACTTTTTTTGAATTTCTCTTTTTTATGGCAATGCTTTTATTTGAGGAGGCAGAGGTAGAGTATCTCGTGCTGGAGACAGGACTTGGCGGGAGACTCGATGCGACGAACGCGGTAGAACGGAAAGAATTGTGCGTGATTACGTCAATCGGATATGACCATATGGAATATCTGGGGGATACGCTTCCCGAGATCGCGGCGGAAAAGGCGGGGATCCTGCGAAAAGACGTGCCTGTCGTCTATCCGAAAAAGCAGGAGGAAGTGAGGGAAGCGATCGAGTCCTGCATCCGAAAATGCGGGGCAAAATCCTGTCCTTTGGAGGAAGATGCGATAAAAGAAATAAAGATTAAGCATAAAACGATTGATTTTTCTCTCCATTTCCTCTATTATGATTATATTGGTTTTACTGTGTCCACGTCTGCGCTCTATCAGGTGGAGAACGCTTCCCTGGCGGTAAGGGCGCTGTCCCTTTTGCGGGAGGAGCGGATCACGGAGGACGTATTGCGGGACGGGATCCGCGCGGCGTCGTGGGAGGGCAGGATGGAAGAGATTCTGCCGTCGGTGTATGTGGACGGCGCGCACAATATCGACGGGATCCGCGCGTTTCTTACGACGGTGGGGGCACATCCCTGCGCGGGAAAACGGATCCTTCTCTACTCTTCCGTGCGGGACAAACAGTATCGCGAGGCGGCAAAAGCGATCGCCGAAGCGGGTCTTTTTGCGCGGATCTGTCCGGTACAGATGCAGGGAGAACGCGCTCTGCCGCTGGCGGAACTCGCAGAGTCTTTTGCGCGGTATGACGGATTTGAAATGACAGCTTACGACACGCTGGAACGGGCGTTTACGGAACAGGCAGCACACAAAAACGAACAGGATGCAGTGTATCTTGTCGGTTCTTTATATTTGGCGGGCGAGATGAAAGCCCTTTTGAGGAGCGTTTATCATGATCAATTTTGAAGAGGAACTCAAAAAATTCCACCCCAGTCTGGAAGTGGAAGATGCGGAAGAGGCGATCTATAATCAGGATCTGACGGATATGGCGGATCTGATGGTCAAGATCGTCAAGGATTCGACGAAGAAAGCAGGAGAATGACGCGAACAGGCAGTATTATTTAGAATGAGGATTGACGTAGATGATTTGTTATCGGTGTGGATGTACTCTGTCCGAACACGATTTTTGCACGAACTGCGGCGCCGATGTAGCCCTTTATAAGAGGATCATATATATATCGAATCGGTTCTACAACGACGGTCTTGAACGGGCAGGCGTTCGGGACCTGACAGGTGCGATCGCGAGTCTGCGGCAGAGTCTTAAATTTGATAAAAACAATGTGGAAGCCAGAAATCTTCTGGGTCTTGTGTATTTCGAGACCGGGGAGGTCGTTGCGGCATTAAGCGAGTGGGTCATCAGTAAAAATCTGCGTCCGAAGAAGAATATCGCGGACGACTACATCAGCATGATCCAGACAAACCAGAATCGTCTGGACACCATCAACCAGACGATTAAAAAGTACAATCAGGCGCTGACATACTGTAATCAGGACAGTCTGGACCTGGCGGTCATCCAGCTAAAGAAAGTGCTTTCCCTGAATCCGAAATTCATCAGGGCGCACCAGCTCCTTGCCCTTTTGTATATCAACAGCGAGGAGTGGGAGCGGGCGAAACGGGAACTGACCAAGTGTCTGGAGATCGATACCAACAACACGGCTACGCTCCGTTATCTGAAAGAAGTGGACGAGATGCTTCTTCCGGAAGAGGGCGCAAAGCCCTCAAAGAAGCAGAAGAAATCGGAAGAGATCGTCAAATACCAGAGCGGCAACGAGACCATCATCCAGCCGGTCAACATGAAAGAGGGCAGGGGCGTCACGTCGCTCCTCAATCTGGGGATCGGTCTGGCGATCGGTATCGCTATCGCGTTCTTCCTGATCCTGCCGGCGCGGATCCAGACCGCGAAAGCGGGGATCGACGAGGAGCTTCGCAAAGTCAGCGAGCAGTCCGATGCAAAGACGGCTACCATTAACGAATTGCAGCAGCAGATCTCGGAATTGCAGACGCAGAATGAGAATCTGCAGCAGGATGTGGCTGCCTATATGGGGCAGGACGGGACCCTGCAGTCCGTGGAGAGTCTGTTAAAGGCAGCGGGGGCTTATTTGACGGATCCGGAGGATGTTGTCACGGTGATGGATTATCTGGAGGAGATCGACGAGGCGAAAGCCGAGGAAGACTCCGAGAGCACGGAGGCGTTTGACGCGCTGTACAATACGCTCCTTGCCCTGATCGGACCGCAGATCGCGGAATCCTATGACAAGGACGGGCACGATGCGTTCTGGGCGGGAAATTATGCGGATGCGATCCCGAATCTGGAAAAGGCGTTCCTCTATGACGCGACGAACGGGCAGGCGCTCTTTGATCTGGCAAATTCCTACAACCGGATCGGGGAGGCGGCGAAAGCGAAAGAACTCTACGAGCAGGTGATCGAACTCTTCCCCAATACGGAGAAAGCGGACAAGTCCAAGGATCTTCTGGCGGAGCTGGAGGATGCGGAGGAGTAGGGGCAGGAGCCGCCGGCGCAGTTGTTGCAAAAGAAAAGAGAATGAGAGATGCGAAAGAGAATGTGATGAAAACATCATGTTCTCTTTTTTATTGAGAAAAGAAAGGAGAGGTTGACATAATATGGAAGAAGATTTTAGAGTGATTGACAATTATCTAATGATAAGGATGCCGACCGAGGTGGATCACCACAAATCGGTTGACATAAGTACAAGAGCAGACCGCTACATCGTCTCAAAAAAGGTGGGCAACGTGGTGTTTGATTTCGAGCGGACGACTTTCATGGACAGTTCGGGGGTGGGGGTCATCCTGGGGCGGTATCGGAAGATCGCCTGTTTTGGCGGCAAGGTGTATGTGGTCAATACGGGCAGCAGGATCAGGCGTCTGCTTCTGCTGTCGGGGATGGAACATATCGTGGAGATCATGGATTAGCGGGTCAAAAAGAGATGAGAGAAGCGGCTTTGGCGGAACGCTTCAGAGATGGAGGAGATATGATAGAGATCTTGGAAAAGAAAGATTACAGACAGATCACGAATGAGATGCACCTGGAATTTGCGGCGGTGTCGGAGAACGAGGGCTTTGCGAGGATGGCGGTCTCCGCTTTTATCGCGCCCTTAAATCCGACGCTGGAGGAGATGTCCGATGTGAAGACGGCAGTTTCCGAGGCAGTCACCAATGCGATCCTGCACGGGTATGAGAATCGGGGTATCGTTACGGACCGCGTCGAGATGAACTGCGCCCTGAAAAACGATGTTTTGGAGGTGGAGATCATCGACCGCGGCGTGGGGATGGCGGATGTGGGACGGGCGATGGAACCGCTTTTTACCACCAGACCGGAGTGGGAGCGTTCCGGAATGGGATTCGCTTTTATGGAAGCGTTTATGGATGATCTGGAAGTGCAGTCGGAGCCGGGGCAGGGGACGACGGTGCGCATGTACAAAAAACTCGGGCTCACCGCCTGGATCGGAAACGAGGAATAGCCTATGGAGGAGACTGCCGTTTTAATCGAACGATCACAGGCAGGAGATAAAGAGGCAAGAGAGGTACTGATCGAGGAAAATCTGGGGCTGGTGCGGCATATTGTGAAACGCTTTATCGGGAGAGGATACGATGCGGAGGATCTGTTCCAGATCGGCTGTATCGGTCTGATCAAGGCGATCGACAAATTTGATCTTAGGTACGAAGTGCGGTTCAGCACCTACGCTGTGCCGATGATCAGCGGCGAGATCAAGCGGTTTCTGCGCGATGACGGGATGGTGAAAGTGAGCCGCACGCTCAAGGAAAACGGCTGGAAGATCCGGCAGGCGGCGCAGCGGCTTTCCCAGATCTACGGCAGGGAGGCGACCTTGCAGGAACTGTCCGCCGAGACGGAACTTTCCGTGGAAGATATCGTGATGGCGCTCGACGCGAACGTCGAGGTGGAGTCCATCTACAAGTCGGTCTATCAGTCCGACGGCAACGAGATCTTTCTCGTGGATCAGGTGGTGAGCGGCGGCGCGGGCGCGACGGCAGGCATCAACCGGAATGAGGGGGATCAGGAAAAGGAGGGGATCTTAAATCGTCTCCTGCTTGAGCAGCTCCTTTCGACACTTACCGAGACGGAAAGGGAGCTCATCCATATGCGCTATTTTCAGGATAAGACGCAGGTGGAGGTGGCGAAAGCCTTAGGCATCAGCCAGGTGCAGGTCAGCCGGATGGAGAAGCGGATCCTGCTGCGGCTCAGGAGAGAGGCGGGGTGAAGGGAGTATTTTGGCGGTTTTTGTAGACATTTTGGGGGAATGATGGTATTATGAAAATGCGAAGAAAAGCTGTTATTGACATAATAATATGATTATAAAAATTTGATATAAAAATGAGGGAAAGGAGCGATATTATGAAAAAGTATTTTATGAATCAATTGGCAGCGTTGCAAGAAGTTTCTGATATTACGCAGGAAGATATCGCTTCTTTTCGCGAGATGGTCATTTTGGAATTAGATAAGATGGGCGCATCTGAAAATGAAAAGAATTTATTACATGATGCAACGATATACAATGCGATAAAACGGAATAGATTACCGGAGGACGTAGCATGGGCGGTTTTACAATAAGTGATAAACTTAAGGCGGCATTTGAAAAGCAGAAAATTGACTATTTTCCTATTAAAGTTGCAACAGCGGAAGAGTTTTATAAAGCAATAGAACAGGCTAAAAAGACTAATGAGCATGGTGCTTTTGTGGATCAACATTCGGTAGAAGAATATTCAAAAATGAGGTTATATATCACTTTAGACGGTGCAGCTGGAATAGCTATTACAGCGGATAACAATATTGTTTCAATATTTAACGGCGGAGAGAAAAAAGGAGTGTTAAAGACGCTGCTTCCGTTAGCCATTGATAAAGGCGGTAGAAAGCTGGACAATTATGACAGTTCAAAATTATCGGGAATGTATGAATTATATGGGTTTAATCCTGTGTCTAAAGTGAAATTTAATAGTCTGTTTGCGCCAGCCGATTGGAATTATGAGCGGGATGGGGAACCGGACATAGTGTTTTGGATACATAACGGAGACAGCGCCGAAGATGTGGTTTTGAATTTTGGCAGATATCAGGTTCCTTGGGATTCGGTTCAAGAGTTTGACACATATAGTGAAGCAGGTAAATTCCGTGATGAATTAATTGAGAAAATTGATCGAATGGAAGAGGGGGCTTAAAGTAAAAGCGGGCAGCAGCCGGAAACGGTTACTGCCCGTTTCCGGTTTTTCGATTTTCCAAGAAAGCATTATGCGATGCGCCCTCCCTTTATTGATTTTGATGCTTTTAGAAGCTATAATGATATAATACATTGCGATATAAAAAAGAGAATGATTGCAAAAGAAAAAGTCTGACCCAAATGGCAAGGAGGAGTAGAATGAACCGGAGAACAAGACGGCTGTTGACAACTATATTGTGTATGGCGCTGTTGTTTGCGGATTTTTCATCCGCAGATCTGCTGGCGCTGGCAAGCGAAGCGCAGCAGGAAACCGTTGTTGTAACAGACGGAGAAGATGCGGAAGAAAGCGTGAAAGAAAACGCAGAAGAAGATGAAGAAGATGCGGAAGAAAACGCGGAGGCAGAAGTTTCCGACGATTCTGAGATCGAAGCGGAAAGCGATACCGGTGAAGATGAGGTGACAGAAGATTCTGCGATCACAGAAGATGCGGAAGAGCGGAATCCAAATGATTCGGAGCAGGCTGATCCGGAGGAAACCATAGAGCCGGAAGCGGAAGCCCCGGCTGACAGCATTTCCCAAAACAGTGTTTCCGCAAACAGTATTGCAGCCAATAATCTGTCGGAAACGCTGGCAGTCGGTCTTCCTTTCAAGGGAAAGATCAATAATATCACATGGGAGATTAATACCTCAAATCGTCTGATCCTTGAAGGGAGCGGAGATTATATCACAGGAGACGACGTCTCCTGCCCCTGGCTGGAAAAGCGTGGCTGGATCACCAGCGCCAAAGTAAATATCAAAGGGCTCACCTCTATGAGGGAGATGTTTTGGGGATGCTACAATCTGCGCGAGGTCGATCTGTCAGAGCAGGATATGAGTAAAGTGACGGATATGTCGTCGATGTTTCTCGGGTGTACAAAATTTCAGGGAACCAAGCTTCCGGAGGATCTGGACGTAAGCCATGTGAAGAATATGTCATGGATGTTTCGGGAATGCACGGAGTGCAGGAATCCGCGTATCGGTGGCTGGGATACGGGGAATGTGACAGATATGTCGAGGATGTTTGAGGATTGTGAAAAGCTGGAAACTCTGGATATCAGCGGCTGGGACACGAGCAGGGTCACGAATATGAGCAATATGTTCGATGGCTGTTTTAAGAATAGCGAGGGGCAGCCGGAACTGGATCTCAGCCGTTGGGATACAGGGAATGTGACAAATATGTCGTGTATGTTTGATGGATGTAAGAAACTGCCTGCACTGGATCTTGGCAATTGGAATACAGGGAACGTCACGAATATGGGATCTATGTTTTATGGGTGCAGTGTGAGCGCGCTGAATGTCGCCGGCTGGAATACAGGGAACGTCACGAATATGAGAGCTATGTTTGGCGCCTGTGGCGTGAGAGAACTGGATCTTCACGGCTGGGATACGGGCAGTCTCACAACTGTGACCAGTATGTTTAATGGCTGCGGCGCGAGAAAACTGAATCTTCACGGCTGGGATACGGACAGCATCACAGATATGTCCAAGATGTTCTATGACTGTCAAAGCCTGACCAGTCTGGACGTCAGCGGCTGGGATACGAGCAACGTCACGGATATGTCGCAGATGTTTCAGCGGTGTCAAAGCCTGACCGGTCTGGACGTCAGCAGTTGGGATACAAGCAATGTCACGGATATGTCCTATATGTTTGCCGTCGGCGCCTTACATACTTACAAGAATGAATACGGCGCACAGGTGAGCGATTGGATCAACGGCGCTTTGACGAATCTGAACATAAGCGGTTTGGATATCTGCCAAGTGACAAATATGGAATATATGTTTTGGGGCTGCGGGCATTTGAAACGCTTGAATCTCAGCAGTTTTCGGACGGGAAATGTGGCCAATGTAAACAATATGTTTTCCGAATGCAGTTCCCTGACCAATCTGGATCTGAGCGGTTTTGATCTGAATCTGGCAAAGAGCGGGATGGATCTCGCGTCCTGTCAGGCGCTTACATCGATCCACACGCCGAAAAATTATCTGGTCACGGAGGATCTGCCGGGGAATGTTCCGTGGTATGAGGAGGATGGAACAGAGCATAGGATCCTGCCGCTTGCGCAGCCTGACAGCATCGTCTTATATAAAGAGCGGGGCGGTCTGAGCGGAAGACGGGAAGTCTTTCTTTCCGGTATCACGGTGGCGGACCGGGTATATGACAATACGCCGTTTTCCTATGAGGGGACGGCGGTTGTGGCGGATGCGGCAGGACAGGAGATAGAGGGCGTTACCGTGAGCGGGTGCGTTTATTCCGGTACGCTGATGAATGGTACGGTCTATGAGGAAACTTCCGTTGCGCCGACCCAGGCGGGGAGATATACCATGACCTTTCAGGTGGATGGTCTTGACGAGAGTCAATATCTCCTGCGCAGGAGTACGCTGTCTTTTTGGATCGAACGCAGGGAGGCAGTCATAACCGCTCCCTCGCTGGAGATCAAGGCAGGCGGGCGGATCCCGTCTGCAAACTCCGATGAGATGACAGCGAAAGTAAAGGCGGAGGGACTGCTGGAGGGGGACAGCATGACAAAACCGCCGTTTCTAAAATACAGTGAGGAACTTTCCGCGAATCAGGCGGGACACTGTGAGATCATACCCTCCGGCGCAGAGATCAACGGGGAGAAGCATCCCAATAATTACAGGATCTGCTATGTCAACGGCAGGCTGGCGGTGGTAGAGCCGTTGAAAGATCTGATCGACAGCGGCGTTGATGAAAATATCATATGGGAACTGGACCGGAACGGGAAACTTACCATAAGCGGCAGCGGGGAGTATTGGTGGGATGGCGGAAAGCCGCCTGAAGGCATTGGCGAGCGAGATCAGTGCTCGAATACGGAAAGATTCTATTATCCTCCGTGGTGCAGCGATCAGGTAAAGACGGCGGAAATAAAAATACGAGACATCACATGTCTGCATCACCTGCTGGCAGGCTGCACGAATCTTACCAGTGTGGATCTGTCGGGTCTGGATAGCAGTAAACTGATCGATATGTGCGGTATGTTCGAAGATTGTAAAAGTCTGAAAGAAGTGACAGGCGGATTTCACACCGAGAATGCCAAATATATGCGCGGTATGTTCTTGGGATGCAGCAGTCTGGAGGAAATCGATCTGGGCAGTATTCCTATGGAGCAGGCGAAGGACATGACGAGGATGTTTGCCGAATGCCGCAGTCTGAAATCCGTTCGTCTGGGTGATCTTGGCAGTCAGGAGAATCCTGTGAACTGCGTGGAGATGTTTGCCTGGTGTACCGGTCTGGAGTATGCAGAGCTGGGGAATATCAGCTTGCAAGGGTACAGCCCGCAGGGGAATCTGGCAGGGTTGTTTGATCACTGTACCAAGCTGCGGGAAGTGGAGATAGGCGTGGTTCATGTCTTTGACTATGGCAGCGTCGATATGAAGAAAATGTTTGAGGGGTGTTTTCGGCTGGAAAGCCTTGACTGGAGGGGACTTTCTTCTACAGGCAGGATGGATGTAAGGCGTATGTTTTCCGGATGCCGCGCGTTGAAGGATGTGAATCTGGGTGAATTTCATACCGATGGCCTCTGGAACTTTGAATATATGTTTCAGGATTGCAGCAGTCTGGAGAGTCTGGATCTGAGCGGGTTTGACGGGGAAGCGGTTTTAAGTATGACGGGAATGTTTTCCGGCTGCCGCAGTCTGAGGGACCTGGATCTGAGTGGGTTTGACACACGATTTGAAACGGAGCTTAATGAATACACACATACACAGGACAGGGGGAACACAGATGATATGTTTTCCGGCTGCAGCAGTCTGGAGAGTCTGGATCTGAGCGGCTGGGATACCGAAAATCTGCGTACTATGACGGGGATGTTCTCCGGCTGCCGCAGTCTGAAAGGGCTTGATCTGCGGAGTTTTGATCTGAGTCAGATCTGGAGTAATTCCGGAGAGATCTTTGACGGCTGTACTTCCCTGTCTTATATCCTTACGCCGAAGAACTGTCCCGTCGTGATAACGCTGCCTGTCTCTGACGGAGAGGAGCGGTGGACTTCGGAGGAGGGAACTGTCTATACGGCGCTGCCGCAGAATCATGCCGAGAGTATGCTCTTGACAAAGGATGCTTTTCTGGGGACGAAAGAACTCGTATTTCTGTCGGATGCGGCAGTAAAGAGTAAGGTGTATGACGGTCAGCCCGTCGTGCTGGCAGGAGCGATGGCGGTAACTGACGTGGAAGGCAGGGAAATGGCAGGCATTACGGCTGCCTGTGTTTATGCGGGAACACTTGCGGACGGCACGCCTTATGCGGAGACAGCGGAGGCGCCTTCTCAGGCGGGTCAGTACACCCTGTCCGTGAAACTGACAGGCGAAGGAGCAGACAGATATTACCTCCACAATCCATCCCTGGGTTTTGTCATCAGCTGCAGGCAGGTAACCATCACGGCGAAGCAATTCCGTATCGAGGTCGGAGAGGAGCTGCCTTCTCTGGCAGATCCGCAGGAAAATGTCCAGTATACAGTGACCGGATTGGTCAACGGAGAGGCGTTTGTGAAAAAGCCTGCCCTGCGTTATGTGCCGGAGCCGATTTCCGCTGAGGAGACGGGTCGGTATATCATTGAGCCTTACGGCGCGGAAGCGGGAAATAATTACCGTATCCGCTATGAGAACGGGCTGCTTTTGATCGAAGATTCCGGAGAAGTGCTGCCGGGGGATATTCCGGAGAGCGGTGTCATCCCGAAAGGGTTGTGGATCGCAGGAGTGCCGCAGGCGGGTTTGGCTTATACCGGAAAAGCGGTGAAGCCCGAAGTGAGAGTCTATGATCATAAAACACTGCTGAAAGAAAAGACAGATTATTCCGTTTCCTATAAGAATAACGTAAAAGCCTATGGATACGGCAGCGGCGATCAGGACTTCAACGCGAAGAAAGCGCCTACGATCACCGTGACGGGTAAAGGCAATTATGCGGGTAAGGATATGGAGACTTTTAAGATTCTGCCGTTAGATATCGGGCAGGAGGTGGAGGACGACGGGATAGAGATTTTTACGGCGGATGATATGACGGTTGCTTATCAAAAAAAGAGTCAGAAGCCGCTCCCCGTGCTATGGTGGAATGATAAGAAATTGACAAACAAGACCGACTATACGGTCAGTTACTATGACGGAAGCGGTAAAGACAAGCTTGATGCGGTCAGGGATGTCGGAAATTATCAAATCGAGCTGGCAGGTAAGGGAAACTTTACGGGAAAGCGTCGGATCAGCCTGACGGTCACGGACAGCCTGAAACTGATGAGTAAACTGAATGTCGGCAAGGTGAAGAACACGCCTTATACAGGCGAAGCAATCATGCCGGAACTGACGGTAAAAGACGGCAAGACGGTATTGACAAAGGATACCCATTACACGGTGAGTTACAGCCGAAATAAAGAGGTTGGCACCGCCTATATCCTGCTCCGCGGCATTGAGGCGGGCGGCTACAGCGGCACAAAGCGCATCAGCTTCAAAATCACGGGAACGCCCATCAAGAAAGCGGTTGTCAGGGATGAGGCGGGAACGGTGTTTCAGGGTGCGCAGTATGTCTATAACGGGACAGACTTTACACCGGAACTTCGCCTGAGTATGCAGAGTAAACAGGATGGCGTGACGACGGAACAGCCGCTTGCGGCAGGTATTGATTATACCGTCTCTTGGCAGAAGAACCGTGAGGCAGGCACGGCGGCGGTAGTCTTTACGGGAAAAGGCGCTTATACGGGGACGCTGAAAAAGACCTTTAAGATCAAGAAGTATGATATTGTGGCGAATGAGGGAACCAGATTGAACGTGGTTCTTCAGGACACATCGATTCCTTATGCCAAAGGCGGCGCGAAAGCCGAGGTGGCGGTGGCTTTCCGAACAGAGGACGGGAAGGCAGAAACATTGACGGAGGGGAAAGACTACACTTTGTCTTACAAAAATCATACAGCAAGGAATGACGGCAGTAATCCGAATAAGCTTCCGACGGTAACGATCAAGGGAAAGGGAAACTTTAAGGGAACTTACCGTACACCGCTCACCTATCTGATCACGGCGCAGGATATCGGAAATATGGAACTGACTGCGTCGGATAAGACCTATCAAAATAAGAAGAATATTTATGCGACGAAGATTACGATCACAGACAAGAATGGCAAGACCTTAAAGGCAGGGACGGATTATGATAAAAATACCATTCGTTATGCTTACAGGGATGATACGACGGTGAAAGAAAGTGCGGCGGCAGATGCCGGAACGGTGGTGCGAAAGGCGGGAGACGCTGTGGATAAAAAGGATGTGATCCCGGCGGGAACATATCTGACAGTGACCGCAGCCGCCAAAGAAGGCGGTAATTATATCGGAACTGTGACAGGAGAGTATCGCTTTACAAAAGCGTCTGTTTCTTCGGCATCGGTATCCATCCCGAAACAGACCTATACGGGGCAGGCGGTCACATTGGACAAAAGTCAGATCACAGTCAGGGTAAAAGGGCAGCAATTGGAAGAAAGCCAGTATGAGATCGTGCCGGGGAGCTATAAAAACAATGTCCAAAAAGGAACGGCGAGCGTTACCATTCGGGGGATGGATAATTATGGAGGTACAAAGACAGTCAAATATTCCATCAAAGCGAAAGGTTTCATCTGGTGGTGGAAATAAGTGAGTATTGACAGCTTTGCCATAAATGATCTGGATTACTTATCATGTAAAAATCCGGTGCCGCTCTGAAAACGGGGGCATCGGATTCCTATGCGGTATAGAGTTTCTTACAGAGCGCCCTGGTCCTATCTAATTCCAACTGCAAAGTTTTCTCCATATGTCACCCCGCTTATGACCGGTTCTGTAGTGTATCTGTATCTGTAACCTTTCCCCATGTTGTCTATGCGGAAGTCTTCATATTCATCATCAGAATCGAATACTTTATAGACCGCTGCTTTGATGATGGTTGTCTCGCTGCTGTCATAGTATTCACAATCGGATAAGGCAAGCCATTTGTCAGGATATTTCTGTACCATCTGTTCCCATGTCAATCTCTCCGGCATATAAAAACCCCCTTACCATAAATAACTTTCCATGTCTGTACCCCTATTATACCCGCAAAGGCTTCCTTTGCAAAGTTAAAAATTTTGCGCTTCATTCCACCGGCAGCACCAACTGCGAGCAGTACCTGTCCGGATCAAACTCCAGCGATGTATAAGGCGCAACCAGGGCGATGCTCCGGACATATCCGGCAGGGGTAAGCCCGCGCTCCTTTACCTGCTCCCCAAGATAGAGGTAGGCGTCATCCACCTTGTCATAATTCCCATAAAACAGCACCGAAAGGGCGGTGCAGGCGGGAATGCGGACCGCATCCTCCGGCGCGTGTTCCGGCAGGACGGGAATACAGATATAAGAATCATAGGGCGCAGAAGAGATCTGCCCTTCCAGATAGTCTGTGCGCTCATTGATGATCGAAAGCGGCTCGGAAGAAAGGACATATCCCTTTTCCACGCATTCATGGAATTCGTACATGGCAACATATTTATCCTGCACGGAAGCTCCCTGAAAGCGGTGCATGCAGCAGACCGTTTCCGGGATTTTTATGATGGATACGGACTTAATAGCGGTATCCGCTGGCTGGATTTGTCCGGGCAGGCACAAGCAGCCCCTTTTCCTCCAAGCGGACCAGGGTGGAACGGGAAATGCCGCAGGCATGGGCAGCCTGATTGATGGTAAAAAAGCTGTAGTCAGTTTCGTTGATCGGTTTATCCATGATGTAAACTCCTATTTATCATATAAAAATCCGATGCTTCTTTGAAAAAGGGTGCATCGGATTCTTTTTTCTTGTTATGATTCTTCCGGAAGAAGTTCGATCATAAGCTGCATCTGATAATCCCTGTCAGCGGCAGCGCGTTTTAGGTCTTCCAGTCTGTTCAGTTCGATGAGGATGGAATTAAGTGTATTGATGCGGGTTTCCCCTTCGATCCTGCCTTCGATCCTGCCTTCGATCCTGCCTTCGTTGCGTTCTTCTTTGGCTATCTTTTCCATGATCTCACACATGATCTGCTGTCCTTTCTCTGTTTCTTTGTACCGGCGTTTGCTGCCGGAGGTGACGGGGAATTTACTGTTATAGGCACTGTCATTTACAAATACTTCCATCAGTTCCGCGACTGCGGAGCCGTCTTTTACTTTGGCATTGACGTAAACTTCTGTAAAACCGTTATCGACCGTTTTTCCGGTTTCCCTTATGACCCGGTCCACATGGTAGAGGGAGCGACCGCTGTGGAAAATATCAAAGCGGGAGATAAATACCACACAGACATCCGGAATATTCCTGAAATCTTCACCGGGATCGGTAAGGTTTGTCGTCAGGACCGCGCCATTGTAGCGGACGCGGCGCTGGTGGTCGGTGTCATTTGATTTCTGCACTTCGATATTCATCTGCCGTCCGTCCCCCAGGAGGCATTTCGCGTCAAGGATGACGGAGCGTCCCTGCGGGTTGGTGCCTGCGTATTGGGGCGTGGCTTCCAGGACGGAAAGCGCTGGGTCTGAGAGGATCACCCGCAGTATTTCTTCACAGAATGCTTTCTCTTCCGCCATCTTGCGGAACATCAGGTCGTCGATGGGATTCAGTTTCTTTGCTTCTTCCCGTATTTTTGCTTTATTGCTCATGCTTTGTCCTTAAATGGTATTCACAGCGGTTTTTGTGCTGTTATCTATAGTATATCATTTTTACAAAGATACTCAATAAAAATTTTGCGCTTCATTCCACCGCGTTCATGGGCGGTTATGTTATTGTAACTCTGGATAGTTTGTCTGATACATTTATCATATAAAAATCCGATGCTTCTTTGAAAAAGGGTGCATCGGATTCTTTTTTCTTGTTATGATTCTTCCGGAAGAAGTTCGATTGTTGTCATGTTACGGTCTGCCCGTTTCTCTGAAAATTCTCAAAAGCTTTTCCCTGCTGTCTACCAGCATATGAAAAACTCTCAATATGTATACAGCCTGCTCTTTCTCATCAATCAGAAAGTAGATTTTATAATTTTTATAATATGTCTTTCTGATACCATATGCTGCCAGTTCCTCATCCTCGTCCAATTCGTGGCTTTGTGGAAACAGGCTCAGGCTGTTGATTGTTTTCTTAAATCCATTTACCATATTAAGCGCAGTATCCGGAGACTTTCATTTAGAATACCTTTTTTCCAGTTCCTCAAAAAATTCGTTGCTGTCCCGACCTTCTCCCGCTGCGATATCATGGTAGCTTTCCATTACCATTTCCCGTATCTGCTTCTGGTTTTCATCTATTTCTCTCCGATAATCCAAAACTTGTTGTGCTGGACTCATACAACCCACCTCTTTCCATAAAGATATCTTTAGTATACTCAAAAACTGCTCCTGATACAAGAAAGAATTTCTTTTATGTAACTCTGGATAGTTTGTCTGATACATTTATCATATAAAAATCCGATGCTTCTTTGAAAAAGGGTGCATCGGATTCTTTTTTCTTGTTATGATTCTTCCGGAAGAAGTTCGATCATAAGCTGCATCTGATAATCCCTGTCAGCGGCAGCGCGTTTTAGGTCTTCCAGCCTGTCCTTTCTCTGTTTCTTTGTACCGGCGTTTACTGCCGGAGGTGACGGGGAATTTACTGTTATAGGCACTGTCATTTACAAATACTTCCATCAGTTCCGAGGCTGAAACGGGGTCAATCCGGCAGATTCCGGTAATCTTCAAGCTCATGGTAGATCCTGTCTACACGGATATCTTTACCGCCTACAATATATAACATGATGTATCTATGGGATGCAAAATGGATTTTCCGATAACCATACCGGGCAAGATCAGGCTCTTTGTAACTTCCCCCTCAATTCTGACAACGCTTCCGCCGCGTCCTGGCACTGGTCATTCTGATGCTGTTTCCTGGACAATTCCAATTCTTCAAGAAACTGACTTTTCGTAATAATCTGTGTTCCCCTGTTTAAGAAAAACTGTCGGATGACCTGCTGGACGACCTGCATTTCGTCTTCCGTACATCGTTCGATCATGGACACCGTAGCCTCTAATGTACTCATGTCTTTGCCTCCATCTGAAATAGCTTCCACGTCTGTACCCTTATTATACCCGCAAAGGCTTCCTTTGCAAAGTTAAAAATTTTGCGCTTCATTCCACCGGAAAAATAGTAAAAAATTAAAAAAAGTGAAAAAAACCACTTGAGATGTTCAGGGGTGGTTATGTTATTGTAATTTTGAATAGTATATCCTGCAAAATAAAATCTGTTAAGCACAGATAATGTCTGCGATGTACATCAGGATCGGTGACGGCGACTGGAATGCCATCACAAAGACCGGCGAGCCGGTAGACATCGTGGTCGGCATACCGGAAGAACTGCAGGCGGACGGCGGCGCAAAGTGCGGGCTGTGCCATATCTGCCCGACGTTCTTAGGCGTATGTTACTTTATCTGGCTGGCAATTATCATTGCGGCAATCATTATCATCATCCTGCTCGTGAGGAGGAAGAAGGATGACGGGGAAGGAGACGGGAAGGAAAAAACAGCATCATAAAGATAAGGCGGCAGGCTGCCGGCGAAAGCGCCGGCAGCCTGTTTTACGATAATAGCAGCCTGAGAACAGCCCTTTGCTTTTGCGCGGGAATTGCACATTGAAAACCTCGCGGCGATGTGGTACAGTAAAGGCGGGCATTTTTTGTCCCGGACGCAAACGACAAAAGGCTGAAAAACGAGGAGGGTGACGATGGAACAGTACAAGCAGGAGTTTATCGGCTTCATGGTGGACAGCCAGGTGCTGAAATTCGGTGATTTTACCTTAAAGAGCGGGCGCAAGTCTCCCTTTTTTATGAACGCGGGCGCTTATGTGACCGGCGCACAGTTGAGAAAACTTGGCGAATACTATGCAAAAGCGATCCATGACAAGTACGGGCTGGAGTTCGACGTGCTGTTCGGACCTGCCTACAAGGGGATCCCGCTGACTGTAGCGACGACTATGGCGATCAGTGAACTTTACGGAAAGGAAATCCGCTACTGCTCTAATCGAAAAGAAGTGAAAGATCATGGCGATACGGGGATCCTGCTCGGCTCGAAACTACAGGACGGCGACCGCGTGGTGATCATCGAAGACGTGACGACTTCGGGGAAATCCATCGAAGAGACCTTTCCCATCATCAAGGCGCAGGCGGATGTTTCGGTCAAGGGTCTGATGGTGTCCCTAAACCGCATGGAGAAAGGGCTTTCCAGCGATCAGAGTGCACTGGATGAGATCCGGGAGACATACGGATTTGAGACAGGCGCCATCGTGACGATGAAGGAAGTGGTCGAATGCCTTTACAACAAACCTTACGGCGGCACGGTCTACATCGACGATGAGATCAAGGGAAAGATCGACGCCTATTATGAAACATACGGAGCAAAGTAGCGTTTCGGCGCAGCTTTGGCGGGAAACGGATACAGATTCGGAAAGGAGTCATAACGGAAATGGAAGAGAGAACTTATAAGATCATGGGCGGGTCGGGTGCGTTGAATATCGCCCTCGGCGTATTGACTATGGTGGTCGGTGTGGCAGGAGGCGTGCTTTTGATCATCAGCGGCGCAAAACTCCTGGCGGGGAGAAATAAGATACTGTTTTGAAGAAAGCGGGAGGGTGTTTTCGGCGCGGGCGGGAATGCCTTCTCTTTCATTGTGGGGAAAAACCTATGTGGAAAAAGAATAGTTTCATGTTTACCAGTAAAGAGCACAGCAAGAAAGGGATCATGGCGACCATTCTGGGGGTTCTTTCACTGGCGACATTGGTTTACATAATGCTTGAGAGCTATCGAAACGCAGGCGAAGTCCCCTTGCAGTACGGCGCGGTCGCCTTTTTGACGATGATCTTTGCCTTTGCGGGCATCATTTTGGGAGTCCTTTCAAAATCGGACCGCGATAAGTTTTATTTTTTCAGTTATCTGGGCATTGTATTAAATGTACTGGTGCTGGCGGTCTTGAGCGTGCTTCTCTACGCGGGGGCATACGCCTGAGGGGAAAAGAGGGAATATGAAACAGGAAGAAATCATCATGGAGCGCTACGACCTTGCTCTGGCGCGGATCAAAGAAATACCGGATGAGTCAATCTGCGGGGAGGCTTATCGGGATTATTTTATGCGGATGGCGGACTTTGTGCTGCTGATGGATCAGACTTATGAATTGGTGGAGAGCGGCGCGCTTGCGGGAATGGAGATGGAGGAGTTAAAAGCGCATAATCGTGCGCTTTATGAGGATATCCTGCCGGAACATTACAAAGAAAGCTACGGGAATCCGTCCTATGCAGTAGATCGACTGGGTGAGTCAATTGGTCAAATGCTGTCTTTTCTCTACACGGAACTGCGGGCAATGATTCCGGCGGCTTACGAGGGAAACCGCGCGGCAATGCTGATTCGGGCGGAGCTGCTGCTGGAGGTATATCAGGCGTTTGTCTGCGCGGCGCAGGAGACGGAAGACGTGGGGAAAGAAGCGGCGCCGGATGCGGAAGCGCTGCGGCAGATTCTTTACTGGTTCGTGAGCGATTATTATGAGACGGAGTTTGAGGAGAAACTGACTGCGATGCTTTATGCGGAACGGGATCATGCCCGCCGGATCATCATGGAGAGCGACCTGTCGGATCTGCGTTATCTCTATTATTTCGGGGAATATATCACCGAGAATGAGCTGAAAACGGCGGCGCACTTAAATGAGACAGCGCCGGAAAAAATCAAGCTGATGGCGGATACTTACACGGAGGGGTATCGGATCGGCTTTGAAGCGACCAATAAGGATCTCTCCATCAAGGAAACGGTGCAGATCCGGTATTTTCTGGGTTTCGAGCGTGTGATCAGGCAGGCGGTGCAAAACTTTGACCGAATCGGTCTACAATCGACGTTCTGTCGGGCAGGCGCGAGTATCTTTCAGGGCAGGAGCGTGAACAAAAACGGGTACTGCGGCGCGAATCCGAACAAACAGTACGACTATGACCACAAGGAGGATATGGCGCTTTTTCTGGACGGGGCGCTGGCGGAAAGAAAGGTCGAGGCGGTGCGGAACGTTTTTGAGCGGCACAGGGAATCGGCGGCTCTCTTCGGCGGTCCGGCGGTGGTGGAGAGCTTCGGGGAGGAGCCGTTTGTGCCGGAAAATAAGGAGGCGGTATGCCGTTTCAGCGAAAAGCAGCAGAAGCTTTCGGTTTTCACAGCCGGAAAGACAGCCGATATCCAGAATGCGTATATCAAAGGCGAGGAGCGCAGTTTTACGATCATTGCCTTTCCAGTGCCGGAGATTGGAGATCGCTATGAGGAGATCTTTGACGATGTGGTGCGCATCAACACATTGGATTATATGCTCTATCGGGAGATTCAGCAAAAGATTATCGATGTGCTGGATACGGGATTGACTGTATTGGTCAATGGCGCGAACGGAAACGAAACGGATATGAAAGTGCAGCTTCACCGCCTCGAGAAGCCGGAATCCCAGACAAATTTTGAAAACTGTGTGGCGGACGTCAACATCCCGGTGGGGGAAGTCTTTACTTCGCCGCGTCTTGCGGGCACGGAGGGCGTTCTGCATGTGACGCGGGTGTTTTTGAACGGGCTGGAATACAGGGATCTGCGGCTTCGCTTTCGGGACGGTTTTGTGGAAGAATACAGCTGTAAAAATTTCCCGACAGAGGAGGAAAACCGCAGCTATATCAAGGATAACGTGCTCTTCCATCACGACAGGCTTCCTCTTGGAGAGTTCGCGATCGGCACCAATACGACGGCGTATCGGGTGGCGAGAAAATACGGAATCGAGGAGAAACTGCCGATCCTGATCGCGGAAAAGACCGGACCGCATTTTGCGCTGGGAGATACCTGTTACTCCCACGAGGAGGAGCTGCACAGCTTTAATCCTGACGGTAAGGAGATCGTGGCAAAGGAGAACGAGGTGTCAGTTTTACGTGACACGGATGTCAGTAAGGCATATTTCCAGTGTCACACGGACATTACGATCCCTTATGACGAGCTGGGGGAGCTTTCGGTGTTGACCGATTCGGGTGAGAAGCATGTGATTATCCAAAACGGTCAATTTGTGCTGTCGGGCTGCGAGGAACTGAATCGGGCGCTTGCGGAGTAAGAAATGGTTGCGCAGTCGCGGAAAATCTAGTATACTATAACCTAAGAAACTTTGTTTATCCACAAGATATTGTGGTTATGAAAGAAAGGCGGGAAACGGGAGAATGGCACAGGTAGGCATCGTGATGGGGAGTGATTCGGATCTGCCCGTGATGGCAAAGGCGGCGGATTTTTTGGAGGAACTCGGCGTCTCCTATGAGATGACGATCATCTCCGCGCACCGGGAGCCGGACGTGTTTTACGAATATGCAAAGGGTGCGGAGGAAAAAGGCTTAAAAGTGATCATCGCGGGCGCGGGCAAGGCGGCGCATCTGCCGGGCATGTGCGCGGCGATCTTTCCGCTGCCGGTGATCGGCGTTCCCATGAAGACCTCCGATCTGGGCGGCGTGGATTCCCTCTATTCTATCGTGCAGATGCCCTCGGGTATTCCGGTGGCAACCGTGGCGATAAACGGCGGGCTAAATGCGGGGATCCTGGCGGCGAAGATCCTGGCGGTTTCGGATGCGGCGCTGCTTGCGAGGCTGAAAGAGTACACCAAAAGCTTGAAAGAGAGCGTGCAGGAGAAAGATGCGAAACTGAAAGAGGTTGGGTATAAAACATATCTGAAAGCGTGACTAAAATCGTGAAAATAGCATAACCAACGCAGACTCGCTTGCGCTCCATTTCAAACGTAGTGGTACTAAGTTCGTGGAAAACCTCACTAAGTACCAACGTTTTCCAAGGGTCTGCTTATGGTTATCCTATTTCGCGATTAATGCAGGTTTTAAAATGGAATGTTTTATATGGATAAAGAAAAAGGAGAGTATGATGGACTACAAGGCGGCAGGCGTAGACATCGAGGCGGGCTACCGCTCGGTGGAATTGATGAAGCAGTATGTGAAAGGAACGGAGCGGTCCGAAGTATTGGGCGGGCTTGGCGGATTTTCCGGCGCGTTTTCGTTGGAAAAAATCAAAAATATGGAAAAGCCGGTGCTTCTCTCCGGCACGGACGGCGTGGGAACGAAAATTCAGCTTGCTTATCTGTTGGACAAGCATGACACGGTGGGCATCGACTGCGTGGCTATGTGCGTCAACGATGTGGCGTGCGCGGGCGCGGAGCCCCTGTTCTTTCTGGATTACATAGCCTGCGGGAAAAACATTCCCGAAAAGATCGCCTCTATCGTAAAAGGCGTGGCAGAGGGCTGCAAACAGGCAGGCGCGGCATTGATCGGCGGCGAGACGGCGGAGCATCCGGGTCTGATGCCGGAGGAGGAGTACGATCTTGCCGGTTTTGCGGTGGGCGTGGCGGAGGAAAAGGATCTGATCACGGGAGCGGAGGTGAAGCCCGGCGACGCGCTGGTCGGCATTGCGTCCTCCGGGGTGCACAGCAACGGCTTTTCCCTGATCAGAAAGGTGTTCGACGTTAAAAAGGAGACGCTTGCTGTCTATTATGACGAACTGGGCGCGACGCTCGGCGAGACGTTACTGACTCCGACCCGCATCTATGTAAAAGCGCTGCGGGAAGTAAAGAATGCGGGCGTTACCGTCAAGGGGTGCAGCCATATCACAGGCGGCGGCTTCTATGAGAACATCCCCCGGATGCTGCCGGAGGGAATTTCCGCAAAGATCAAAAAAGGAAGCTACGAGATTCCGCCCATCTTTGCACTCCTGCAAAAGACAGGGAACCTTGAAGAAAAAATGATGTACAATACCTATAACATGGGACTCGGCATGGTGCTCGCCGTAGAGAGCGCAGACGCGGATAAGACCGTCGCGGCTTTGCAGTCGGCGGGGGAGCGCGCGTGGATCGTAGGGGAAGCCGTTTCCGGCGGACATGAAGTGGTATTTGCGTAACGCATACAATCTACTGCTGCGGGAGTCTTTTATGGACGTGACGCTATCCTGCGTGTATATAGCAGTATTTATTATATGATTTCATGAATAATCATTAGGTGATTGCAACATTCATTTCAGTATAGTAAATATTGTACAAATAGCATAACCATAAGCAGACCCTTGTAGAGCGTCAGCGCTTAACGAGGTTTGGAGTTGCAAGGCAACTCCACGAGTTTAGCACTGTTACGCTCGGAGCGGAGCGAAAGCGAGTCTGCGTTGGTTATGGTATTTGTACAATGTCAATAACACGGAGGAGCAATAATGCTTAGAGTCGTAGTCTGCGTATCCGGCGGCGGCACAAACTTACAGGCGATCATAGACGGCATCGATCGGGGAACGGTCCTACATACGGAGCTGGTGCGGGTCATCAGCAACAACCCCGGCGCCTACGCGCTCACGCGGGCGAAAGACGCAGGCATCGAGGGGATCTGCGTCTCCCCGAAAGCGTATGAGAGCAGGGAAGCGTTTGAGGAAGCCCTGATTTGCAGCGTGGAAGAAGCAAAACCCGATCTGATCGTGCTGGCGGGATTCCTTGTAAAGATTCCGGCGGAACTGATCAGGCGTTACCCGAACCGCATCATCAACATTCACCCGTCCCTGATTCCGGCTTTCTGTGGGACAGGCTATTACGGCATCAAGGTACACGAAGCCGCGCTTGCGCGGGGTGTGAAGGTGACGGGCGCGACGGTGCATTTTGTGGATGAGGGAATGGATACGGGACCTATCCTCATGCAGAAGGCGGTGGAGGTGCGTGACGACGATACGCCGGAGACCTTGCAGAAGCGCGTGATGGAGGAGGCGGAGTGGGTGCTTTTACCCGCCTGCATCAATCGGATCGCGGCAGGGCAGGCATGAACCTGACTATGTGAGAAGAAGTTGGAGGATAGCAGTCATATGAAGATTCTGATTGTAGGAAGCGGCGGCAGGGAACACGCGATCGCGGCGGCTGTGGCGAATAGCCCGCGGGCGGAAAAGATCTACTGTGCGCCGGGCAACGCGGGGATCGGGCAGATCGCGGAGTGTGTGCCGATCGGCGCGATGGAGTTTGAGAAACTGACCGCTTTTGCCAGGGAAAAGGAGATCGACCTGACGATCGTCGGCATGGACGATCCGCTGGTGGGCGGTCTTGTGGATGTGATGGAAGCGGCGGGGCTTCGGGTGTTCGGACCGCGGAAAAATGCGGCGATCCTGGAGGGCAGCAAGGCTTTTTCCAAGGATCTGATGAAAAAGTACAACATTCCCACGGCGGCTTATGAAAACTTTGACGATCCGCAGAAAGCGCTTGCGTATCTGGAGACCGCAAAGATGCCTGTCGTCCTGAAAGCGGACGGGCTGGCGCTCGGCAAGGGCGTGCTGATCTGCAATACGCTTGCGGAGGCGAAAGAGGGCGTGCGCACCATTATGCAGGACAAAAAGTTCGGCGAGGCGGGCAGCCGCATGGTGATCGAGGAATTTATGACGGGCAGGGAAGTCTCCGTCCTTTCGTTCGTGGACGGAAAGACGATCAGGATCATGTCTTCCGCGCAGGATCATAAGCGGGCGCTGGACGGCGATCAGGGGCTTAATACCGGCGGTATGGGAACCTTTTCGCCCAGCCCTTTTTACACGGAGGAAGTGGACGCGTTCTGCCGGAAATATATTTATCAGGCGACGGTGGACGCTATGGCGGCGGAGGGCAGACCTTTTAAGGGCGTGATCTTTTTCGGGCTGATGTTGACGGAGGACGGACCAAAGGTCCTGGAATACAATGCACGCTTTGGGGATCCCGAGGCGCAGGTGGTGCTCCCGCGCATGAAAAACGACATGATCGAGGTCGTGGAAGCGTGCATCGACGGCAGGCTGGATCAGGTGGAACTTGTTTTCGAGGATAATGCGGCGGTCTGCGTGATCCTGGCTTCGGAGGGGTATCCTGTATCTTACGAAAAGGGATTTGCCATCGAGGGGCTTCAAAACTTTGATCAGAAAGACGGCTATTACTGTTTCCATGCGGGGACAGCACTAAAAAATGACACTATTGTCACAAATGGCGGCAGGGTATTGGGGATAACGGCAAAGGGAAAGACGCTGCAAGAAGCGAGAGCCAATGCCTACAAAGCCACGGAATGGGTGCATTTTGACCATCAGTATATGCGGCGCGATATCGGAAAAGCGATCGACGAGGCGTAAGGTCTGCGGGGAGACTTTATCAAAAAAGATGTAAGGAGAGGGGAGTGATTCTGTGAGCAGGGAAGAACGGATCGAGATGCTCAAGAAAGAGTTGACGGCGATCAACACTTACAACCGACCCACCTATTGCAACGAATGCGGCGGCGTGATGATCTTTCGGGGCGTGGGCGAGTACCAGTGCGAGAAGTGCGGCGCGCTGGATTACGACGATTATGGGAAAGTGCGCAACTATGTTGAAAAACATATGGGCGCCAACGCGGCGGAAGCTTCCAGAGCTACCGGAGTGAGTCAGAAAGCGATCAGGGATATGTTAAAGGAGGCGAGGCTGGAGATCGCACCCAATTCCACCTTTTTCCTGCGCTGCGAGATCTGCGGAAGCGCGATTCGCTGGGGCAGATTCTGTTCCAAATGCGAGGTGGCGCATCACAGGGATCTGGAGGAGATGGCGCGGAAAGCAAGGCATCACGACGATACTTTCGGTTACAGTACCGAACGGAGAAAAGGAGAAGACGGCAGCAAGCGCTTCACCAGAGAACAGTAGACAGTCTGACATGGAGGAAAACATGAAGATACGAAAGAATGTGTGGGGATGCGTAGGGGGAAGACGGCGGATCGCCCTTTTGGCAGCGGCAGCGCTCTTATTGTGGGGGGACCCGATCGTGAGCCGGGCGGAGCCGACGGGCACGGTCATTCCCAATTCCGTCAATATCAGGAAAGAACCCGTACAGGGGAGCGAGGTGATCGGCAGCTCTACTGCCGGGAAAGAGATCTCGATCAGAGGGCAGGTGGAGTCCGACGGCATTACCTGGTATCAGGTGTATATCGACGCGAATACGCTGGGTTATGTGCGCGCTGACATGATCGAGAAAAAGGGGGATGAGACCATTCCCACCGTCTCTGTGGCAGCAGATAACGATGCGGAGCAGTCCTCGGAGGAAGGAGGAGAGGCAGGGCAGGATACATCCTCCCAGCCGACGGTCTCTGAGGGCGGCGCAACGGTGGCGGCGCAGGAGAGCATGGATTCCCAATATGCCACGACAAAGACGCAGACCAAGGTCAGACCGGATCCTTCCACTTCCAATCCGCATCTGGATTCCCTTGCGCCGGAAACGCAGGTGGTCGTGAGCGGAAAATCCGAGGGAAGCGACAGCAAGACCTGGTACTTTGTCACTTACATCGGCGGAAACGGATCGGAGAGAACCGGATTTATCCGTTCCGA
Organism: bacterium; assembly: GCA_023666335.1. Classification (GTDB taxonomy): domain Bacteria; phylum Bacillota; class Clostridia; order Lachnospirales; family Lachnospiraceae; genus UBA3282. The sequence continues at coordinate 52,794 of JAMPCE010000002.1, read as the reverse complement.
TCTGCTGGATCTGGGGGAACTTCTTCCGGTGGAGGAGCCGCCTGAGGAGACGCCTGTGGAGGAGCCGGAAGCGCCTGCGGAACCGACGGTGCGAAACGATTATGAGTTGAAGATCGAGACGGATTCCGAGGGCGTGGCGACCTGGTATCTCTATGACAATATCAGGGGACAGAAAGAAAAGCTCCAGCCGCTTTTGGACGCCATGTCTTCCGCGCAGTCGGTGGATGATGAGAAAGAGACGGGAGCTATCGTCAAACAGCGTATTGTGATCGTGGTGCTCTCGGTGCTGCTTGCTCTGCTTGCGGTCGCTGTGATCGTTCTGGCTTTCAAACTCCGCGATACCTACTATGAGGAGGATGACGAGGAAGAAGCGGTGCGCAAGCCCGCACAGCGTGGAACCGCGGAGCGGGACGAACGCAGGAGCGCGCGCAGAGAGGGCGCGGAAAAGGATCGGAGCGCCGCGCGCAGAGCGGACGGGGACGGTGAGAGAGCCGCAAGACGGCGGACCGCTGAGGAGGATACACCCCGCAGACGGGCTGACAGACAGGAGGGCAGCCGCCGGGAACGTGAAGTGCGCTATGAGGAAGACGCTTCGGCGGAGGCGGTGAGACCCGCAGCCAGACGCAAGGCGAAAAATTTCCTGCTCGACGACGATGAATTTGAATTTGAGTTTTTGAATATGGACGATAAGGATTTAAAATAAATCGGTTTATTTCCGAAAAAGAAGTGTATGCTTTATAATAGAGGAAACGATCGGAAAGGAATGAAGGACTGATGCAGCCACAATTTACGGATAAGGCGAGGGCGGCGCTTGCTCTTGCGGAGCGGGCGGCAAGAAGCCTGCGGCAGAGCTATGTGGGGAGCGAGCATATTTTGCTCGGTCTTCTGCGGGAGAATACGGGCGTTGCAGCCACGGTTCTGCAGAATAACGGCGTGGATGTTGTGCAGTTAAAGGAACTGATCAAGGATCTGCTCGTGCCGGAGACCTCGGTGCTGATCGCGGAGCGGGACGGGTATTCCCCCAGGGCGCAGGCGATCCTGGAAGAGGCGCACAGGCAGGCGGACCGATTCCGCAGCGAGAGGACAGGGACGGAACACATCCTGCTTGCCCTCTTAAAAGAGGGGGAAAACGTAGCGGTAAGGCTCCTCAATACGATGGGCATCTCCGTGCAGAAACTCTATGTGGACGTGCTGGTGGCTATGGGCGAGGACGGCGGTCTTTACAAAGAAGATCTCGGCAGAAAGCAGAATAAGAAAAAGGGAAACACTTCGACCTTAGACCATTACAGCAGAGATCTGACGGCGCTTGCCAGAGAAGGAAAACTCGATCCGGTGATCGGCAGGGAGGAGGAGATCACGAGAGTGGTGCAGATCCTTTCCCGCCGCACCAAGAACAATCCCTGTCTGGTGGGCGAGCCGGGCGTCGGCAAGACGGCTGTTGTAGAGGGGCTTGCCGCGAGGATCGTGACGGGGGACGTACCTTTCACGGTGCAGAATAAAAGGCTTTTGACGCTGGATCTCTCCGGTATGGTAGCGGGCAGCAAATACCGCGGCGAGTTTGAGGAGCGGATCAAAAAGGTCATCAAAGAAGTGATCGACGACGGCAATATCATCCTGTTTTTGGACGAGATGCACACCATCATCGGCGCGGGCGGCGCGGAGGGAGCGATCGACGCTTCCAATATCCTGAAACCCTCTCTTGCAAGGGGGGAGATCCAGCTGATCGGCGCGACCACTATAGTCGAGTACCGCAAATATGTGGAGCGGGACGCCGCATTGGAGCGCAGATTCCATCCGGTGACGGTGGAGGAACCGACGATCGCGGAGACGGAAAACATCCTGCGCGGCATTGCGCATAAGTATGAGGAGCACCACAGAGTCACAATTACGCCCGAGGCGATCAGCGCGGCGGTGGCTCTCTCGGCGCGCTATATCAACGACAGAAATCTGCCGGACAAGGCGATCGACCTGATCGACGAAGCCTCGGCGGCGGTGCGGCTGCATGTGACGAAACAGCCCGATAAGTTACAGGAACTCTCGGAGGCGATCGATAAGATCGACCTGCAGATCGAGCGGTCGATCCGTATGGAGGCGTTCACGCAGGCGGCGGAATTAAAGAAACAGCAGGAGAGTTATATCAAAAAGTATGAGCGTCTGGTGAAGCGCATGGAGCAGGAAGAGCTAAACCGCGCTTATGTGGTGGGAGAAAACGAGATCGCGGAGGTCGTCGCTCTCTGGACGAAGATCCCTGTCAAGAAACTGGCGGAGAAAGAAAGCGAACGGCTCTTAAAGCTGGAATCCATCCTGCATAAGCGGGTGATCGGTCAGGAGGAGGCTGTGGTGGCAGTGGCGAAGGCTATGCGGCGCGGCAGAGTGGGATTGCAGGATCCAAATCGACCGATTGGGTCATTCCTGTTTCTGGGACCTACGGGTGTGGGGAAGACGGAATTGTCGAAAGCTTTGGCGGAAGCCATGTTCGGTTCGGAAAATGCGCTGATCCGCGTGGATATGTCGGAGTATATGGAGGGGCATTCCGTGTCGAAGATGATCGGTTCGCCGCCGGGCTATGTCGGCTTTGAGGAGGGCGGTCAGCTTTCCGAGAAGATTCGGAGAAATCCGTATTCCGTGGTGCTCTTTGACGAGATCGAAAAAGCGCATCCGGATGTGTTCAACGTCCTGTTGCAGGTATTGGACGACGGGCATATCACCGACTCGAAAGGGCGGAAAGTGAGCTTTAAGAACACGATCCTCATCATGACTTCGAACGCCGGAGCACAGCGCATCATCGACCCGAAGAATCTGGGCTTTGGCGCGGCGGAGACGGAAAAGCAGAGCTATGACAAGATGAGGGACAAGGTGATGGAGGAGGTAAAACGCCTCTTTAAGCCGGAGTTCATCAACAGGATCGACGAGATCATGGTCTTCCACCCGTTAAATCGGGACGATATGAAAGCGATCGTCACGCTGCTTGCAAAGAATCTGGCAAAGCGCTGCAAAGAGCAGATGAATATCGAGCTGACCATCGGTTCGCCGGTGAAAGAGTATCTGATCGAAAAGCACATGGACGTGAAGATGGGGGCAAGACCCATGAAACGCGCGATCCAGTCGGAGATCGAGGATGCGCTCGCGGAGGAGATCCTTGCCGGGCGTGTCAAGAGCGGCGACTGGGTGGCTGTGGGTATGAAGAATAAGAAGATAACCTTTACGGTGAAAGCCGCAAAGGTTTGAAAAACAGACCATAACAGGGAAAGGATCTGTAAGAACAAAAAGACTTAGGAGGAAAGAGCGATGGCTGTAGTAGAAGAGTTATTGCGCGCGGAAAGTGACGGGACGATCAGTTTTGGCAATCATACGCTGGCTGCCAAGGCAAAAAAGGAGGATTATGAGCACGGCGGCAACCTGTATAAGGTGAAGACGTTCAAGGAGCTGACAAAGCTGGAAAAGAACGGGATGTTTGCCTACGAGTCGGAGCCGGGCACCAGCGTCAACGCTTTTTGCGAGACGGAAGAGGGGCTTACCTTTACGGTGGAGGGCGATGAGGACGCGCAGATCACCGTGGGGCTTTTGGAGGATACCGCGTATACGGTGTATGTCAACGGCGTAAGCGTCGGGGAGATGAAGACGAACCTGAGCGGCAAGCTGAGTATCAGCGTGGAACTGTCAAGTACAGGCAAGGCGGAGGTCAGGATCGTGAAGTAGACGGTCTGTGGGACAATGGACCTTTCAACTGACATGTGTGTCACATTCGGTTGAGAGGTCCTTTCGTATGTGCTGCGGAAGCGCCTTGATGAAATGGTGCGGCGTTTCGACACGGAGGGAAGGATGGCAAAGGGAAAAGCGACGATATTTTACTGCCAAAACTGCGGTCACGAGTCCGCGAAGTGGCTGGGACAGTGTCCCGGCTGCAAAGAGTGGAATACGATGGTGGAAGAACCGGCTCCGGCAAAGAGCGGCAGCAGACGGGGCGCCGATGCGCTGCCCGGCCTGCGCGGGGCGGAGCCTGTGAATCTGGCAGCGGTGGACTTAAGTGAAAGCGAGCGCATGACCACGCACATCGCAGAGCTTGATCGGGTGCTGGGCGGCGGGCTGGTGCCGGGGTCGCTCACGCTTGTGGGCGGCGATCCGGGCATCGGAAAATCGACCCTGCTCTTGCAGGTGTGCCGCTATCTGGCGGCGGACGGAAAGAAAGTCCTCTATATTTCGGGGGAGGAATCCTTACAGCAGATCAAGCTCCGCGCCAATCGGATCGGAGACTTTTCGGACGATCTCCTCCTTTTGTGCGAGACCAATCTGGAGACGGTGGAGCAGAGCTTAAAAAAGCAGAGACCGATGGTGGCGGTGATCGACTCCATCCAGACCATGTACCACGAGGAGATATCGTCCGCGCCCGGCAGCGTTTCCCAGGTACGGGAGTCCACAAACGTGCTGCTGCAGCTGGCGAAAGGGCTCGGCATATCCATCTTTATCGTGGGGCATGTGACAAAGGAGGGGACGGTGGCGGGACCGCGGGTGCTGGAACATATGGTGGACACCGTGCTGTATTTCGAGGGTGACAGGCACGCTTCCTACCGTATCCTGCGCGGGGTAAAGAACCGCTTCGGTTCCACGAATGAGATCGGCGTCTTTGAGATGCGCGAGGAGGGACTGGCGGAGGTAAAGAACGCCTCCGAGTTTATGTTGAGCGGCAAGCCCGAGGGGGCGAGCGGTTCCGTGGTCTCTTGCAGCATGGAGGGAACAAGACCCATCCTTTTGGAGATTCAGGCGCTGGTCTGCCACAGTAATTTCGGGATTCCCAGAAGACAGGCGACGGGGATGGACTTCAACCGCTTAAACCTTTTGATGGCGGTGCTGGAAAAGCGGCTGAACCTGCAAATGGCGGACTGCGACGCTTATGTGAATCTGGCGGGCGGTATGCGGATCGCGGAGCCGGCGATCGATCTGGGTGTGGTGATGGCGGCGGCTTCCAGCTTTAAGAACAGGGCGGTCGATGACAAGACCCTTGTTTTCGGGGAGATCGGTCTAAGCGGCGAAGTGCGGGGCGTTTCACAGGCTTCGCAGCGGGTGGCGGAGGCGGTGAAACTCGGGTTTACCACCTGCGTTCTGCCGGAGAGCAACGTGGGGCAGATTCGGGAGAAAACGGGGATCAGACTGATCGGCGTAAAAACGGTGCGCGAAGCCATCGACTTGATTTAGAGGGCTTTCTATGGTACGATGAGGGGGATTTACCGATCTGCGCAAAAGAAAGTAAAGTCTGACAAAGGAGTCAGTATGGATAAGAGAAAGCGAGGCTTCCGGGGAGGCATTCCGCTTCTGATCGTGGAGATTGTCGTATTGCTCCTCTCCATCGGCATGATGTATGCAGTCATTGTAATGACCAGAGAAGTCAATCATAAAACGATTGACCGGGAGCAGATTCATGTCAATGAAGAGATCGTAAAGCAGGAACCGACGGAAAACAAGAAACCGAAAGCCGAGAAAAAGGAAGAGAAAAAAGGCTGCCGCAACATCGCGCTTTTCGGCGTGGACGCCAGAGACGGCGAGCTGGGGAAAGGCACGAGGAGCGACACCATCATGATCGCCAGCATCGATCAGGACACGCAGGAGATCAAACTGATCTCCGTGTTTCGGGATACTTATCTGAATCTGGGAAACGATAGTTACAATAAATGCAACACGGCTTATGCCCGGGGCGGTCCCGAGCAGGCGATCAATATGTTGAACCGCAATCTCGATCTGGCGATCACGGACTATGTGACCATCGGCTTTTCCGGATTGATCGATGCGGTCAATGCGCTGGGCGGCGTGGAGATCGAGGTGACGGATGCGGAGATCTCGCATTTGAATAATTACCAGCTCTGTATGGCGGAGGAACTGAACGTCGATTATATCCCCGTGGACAAGAGCGGCAGGCAGACCTTAAACGGGATGCAGGCTACGGCATACTGCCGGATCCGCTACACAAAGGGTGATGATTTCCGGCGGGCGGAGCGGCAGAGGCAGGTGCTCGCGGCTATGATGGATAAGGCGCGCAGCGCTTCCATCCGTGAATTGACTAATTTGGTCAATGCCGTCCTGCCCCAGGTGGAGACCTCTCTGGACGCCAACGAGATCCTGAGCGTGCTGGGGAGCGTTGCGGGATACCGCGTGACGGCAAGCGACGGCTTCCCGTTTGCGGGCGGCAGAGCCGGCGCCAATGTGGGGAGCAAGGGAAGCTGCGTGATCCCGATGGATCTGGAAGAGAACGTCTTGCAGCTTCACCAGATACTTTACCCCGCGGAAGATTATGCGCCGTCGAGCGAAGTGCGGCGCATCAGCGGCGAGATCAAAGAGCAGACAAGCGAATATCTGCAATGATCTTCGGTAATAACGGATAGGAACGGATACGATGAAAAAACTGCTGGTATATCTGAAAGATTATAAAAAGGAGACGGTTCTGGCGCCGCTCTTTAAGATGCTGGAAGCCACGTTTGAACTGTTCGTGCCGTTTGTGATGGCGGATATCATTGACCGGGGCATCCGGCTGGCGGACAGCGGCGTCGTGCTCCGCTCGGGCGCGCTTCTGGCGGCGCTGGGGCTGATCGGTCTTGTCTGTTCCATCACGGCGCAGTATTTTGCGGCAAAGGCGGCGGTGGGTTTTTCCACCAAATTAAAGCATGCGCTCTTCGACCATATCCAGACGCTTTCCTTTACGGAGATCGACACGCTGGGGACGTCCACGCTGATCACGCGGATGACCTCCGATGTAAACCAGGTGCAGAACGGCGTGAATATGGTGCTGCGCCTGTTTCTGCGTTCGCCTTTCATCGTGTTCGGTGCGATGATCATGGCGTTTCTCATCGACGTGAAGGCGGCGCTCATTTTTGTGGTGACGATACCGCTCCTCGCCGTGGTGGTCTTCGGGATTATGATGATCACCATGCCTCTGTACAAAAAAGTGCAGGCGGGGCTTGATGCGGTGCTTCTTACAACAAGAGAAAATCTCACGGGCGCGCGGGTGATCCGCGCTTTTCATAAGGAAGCGGAAGAGATCGAACAGTTTGAGCAAAAAAACGGTGCATTGACGACGATGCAGCTTTTTGCGGGCAAACTGTCTGCATTGACTAATCCGGTCACTTACGTTATCGTCAATGCAGCAACCATCGTCCTGCTCTATACGGGAGCTGTCCGCGTGGACGAGGCGAGCATTTCCCAGGGGCAGGTGGTGGCGCTGGTCAACTATATGTCCCAGATTCTCGTGGAGCTGGTAAAACTCGCGAATCTCATCATCCTCATCACCAAGGCGCTTGCCTGTGGAAACCGCATCGAGAGCATTTTTGAGGTGGAATCTTCCATGCAGTGGGGGGAGAACGCTGTTTCAGCGTCAGGTGTGAAAGGGGTGTCAGCAGACGGGACGGCAGGGCAGGACGGAAAAGCGGTCGCAGCGGAGCGGAAAGGGATGTCTGCGGGCGAGAGCACGGTGTCGGCAGCGGAGCAGCATGAGATGCCTGCGGCTGTGGAGTTCGAGCATGTGCATCTGCTCTATGCGGGGGCGGGAGCCGAATCCCTCTCGGATATCCATATCCGCGTGGAGAAAGGGCAGACCGTGGGCGTGATCGGCGGGACCGGTTCCGGCAAGTCTTCGCTGGTCAATCTGATCCCCCGTTTTTACGATGCGACGAAAGGATCGGTGCGTATAGACGGCAGGGACGTGAAGACCTACGGCATGGAAGAACTGCGGGAAAAGGTGGGCGTCGTGCTGCAGCGGGCGGTCCTTTTCCGGGGGACGATCCGCGAAAATCTCCTGTGGGGCAGGAAAGACGCCACGGACGGGGAATTGTGGGAAGCGCTGACAAAAGCGCAGGCGAAAGCGTTTGTGGAGGCGAAAGAGGGCGGTCTTGACGCGCCCGTAGCGCAGGAGGGGCGCAATCTCTCCGGCGGGCAGAGACAGCGCCTTACGATTGCGCGGGCGCTGGTGGGAAATCCCGAGATATTGATTCTGGACGACAGCGCTTCCGCTCTTGATTATGCGACGGAGGCGGCGCTGCGGGCGGCGATCCGGGAACTGCCCGGAGAAACCACGGTCTTTATCGTGTCACAGCGGGCTTCTTCCATCCGTCATGCGGATCAGATCATCGTGCTGGAGGATGGGGAGATGGCGGGCGTCGGAACGCATGAGGAATTGCTGCAAGGGTGCGAGGTGTATCAGGAGATATACTATTCGCAGTTCCCGAAAGAAGCGTGAGAGTATGGCAAATGAGGTGCATGAGATGGGAAAGCGAGCGGGACAGAAAGAGACTTTCAAAAAGGTTCTGCGCTATATCAGGAAATATTGGTTTGAACTGGCGGCGTCTATTGTGATGGCGACGGTGACGGTGGCGCTCACCCTGTATTTTCCGATATTGACCGGTAGAGTCATTGACAGGGTGATCGGACCGGGGGAAGTGGATTTTCCGGCGATCTTCGGCATCTTAAAGCAGATGGCGGTCATCGTGGCGGCAACCGCCCTTGCACAGTGGATCATGAATGTGTGCAATAACAGGATGACCTACCGCATCGTGCAGGATATTCGGGACGAGGCGTTTCGAAAACTGGAGATTCTGCCGCTCAAATATATCGACGGGCATTCCTACGGCGAGGTGGTCAGCCGTGTGATCGCGGATGTGGACCAGTTTGCGGACGGTCTGCTGATGGGCTTTACGCAGTTCTTTACGGGCGTTATCACCATTCTGGGGACGCTGGGCTTTATGCTGCGTGTCAATGTGACCGTCACGGGTGTCGTTGTTGTGGTGACACCACTGTCATTTTTCGTGGCGGGCTTTATCGCGAAGCGCACTTACACCATGTTCAAGCTCCAGTCGGAGACGCGGGGCGAGCAGACGGCGCTGATCGAGGAGATGGTGGGGAACCAGAAAGTGGTGCAGGCTTTCTCCCATGAAGACGAGGCGCTTGTGCAGTTCGACGAGATCAACGAGCGGCTGGGGGCGTGTTCCCTGCGGGCGATCTTTTACTCTTCGCTGACCAATCCGGCGACCCGCTTTGTCAACAATCTGGTGTACGCGGGCGTGGCGGTGGTCGGCGCACTCTATGCGATCCGCGGCGGTATCAGCGTGGGACAGCTTTCCTGCTTTCTTACCTATGCGAATCAGTATACCAAACCTTTTAATGAAATTTCGGGCGTGGTGACGGAACTGCAGAACGCGCTTGCCTGCGCCGCGCGGATCTTTGAGCTGATCGAGGAGACGCCGCAGCCGCCGGAGCCGGAAAACGCTGCCCGGCTGCATGATGTAACGGGGCGGGTGGAACTTTCCCATGTGGATTTCTCCTATGTGCCGGACAGGAAACTGATCACGGACTTTAACCTTGCCGTCAAACCCGGACAGCGGGTGGCGATCGTGGGACCGACGGGCTGCGGAAAGACCACGGTGATCAATCTGCTGATGCGGTTTTACGACGTGGATGCCGGAAAGATCTGTGTGGACGGGGCGGATATCAGGGAAGTGACGCGCAAGAGCCTGCGGGAAAACTACGGCATGGTATTGCAGGAGACATGGCTGAAAGCCGGAACGATCCGAGACAATATCGTGATGGGAAAGCCGGACGCCACGGACGAGGAAGTGATTGCCGCCGCCAAAGCCTCCCATGCGCACAGCTTTATCAAGCGGCTTTCCAAGGGGTATGACACGGTGATCGGTGAGGACGGCGGAAGCCTTTCCCAGGGACAGAAGCAGCTTCTGTGCATTACCAGAGTGATGCTCTGCCTGCCGCCGATGCTGATTCTGGACGAGGCGACTTCTTCCATTGATACCAGGACGGAGATGCGGATCCAGAAAGCGTTTGCGACCATGATGCAGGGCAGGACCAGCTTTATTGTGGCGCACCGCCTTTCCACCATACGCGAGGCGGATGTGATCCTCGTGATGCGGGACGGCAATATCATCGAGCAGGGAGATCATGAGACGTTACTTGCAAAGAGAGGGTTCTATGCGAAACTGTACGAGAGTCAGTTTGCCTCATAAAACGAGGCGTCGCGGTTGTAGTCCATAGATTCGGAGCTGATATCCGTGATCGCGCCGTCTTTCCAGGTAAAGACCAGATAGCGGTAGACGACGGTGTGCGCGTTTAAGTAGTTCTCATCGGTGAGATAGTCGAGCAGACCGTCCGGCGTAATGCCGTTTTCTTCGCAGAAACTGCCGACGTCAAGCGCCGCGCCGTCCACGAAAAACGAGGGCAGGAGCGTCGTCAGGGAAGCGTCGAAAGGAATGTCCTCCGCGTCGAGCAAGCGGTAATCGCCGCCGCCGATCGAGGAGAGGATGTAGTAGCCGCGGTAGGCGGCAAGAAAAGCCTCCGCGTCATCGCCGATCTTTACGCCGCGGATCGTCTGGGATGTTTCCGCGTCCAGCTCGTAGTCGGCGGAAGAAAGGAGCGGCTGCGTCTCCTCGCTGCAAGCGCACAACAGGAATGAAGCGGTAAGCGACATAAGCAATACGGCAAAAGTTTTTTTCATGGAATCCTCTTTCCGGAGCGGTGCGGTAGGCTCTCATATAGTAAGAACCCGCGAGCGGCGCTCACGGGTCATGATAACAGGGGCAGTAGGAATCGAACCCACATCGATGGTTTTGGAGACCACTGTTCTACCTTTGAACTATGCCCCTAAAGTTACGGCAGATTGCCGAATCTGCGACAATGATATTATAGTCTCAGAAGCTGGAATCTTTGGCAATGTCAACAAGAATTACGGAGTAATTCTTGCGTCGCAGACTGCCGAGTCTGCGACAATTATATCATAGGCGGAGAATTGGTGCAACCTACAAATTTAAGAAATTAGTAGAAGAATGAAAGGACGGAACAGATATGCTGGAACAGGCGGGAAGTATGTTTGACGATATGGAGGCGATGTTAAACCGCATCCGAAAAAAGGTTTACGAGGAGCGGATGACTTATTTTTGCGAAAAAAACGCGCAGCTTCTTGCGGAGATGACGGGGTATGTCGAGCGGGCAAAGGAACAGAGCGAAGCTGAAACGAAAGAGCAGGTTCAGAGACGGGATGAAGCCGCAGCACAATCTGCGAAAGCTTTTGTCGATGCCGTGGAGGCGCGCTTTGCGGGGCGCGGAAAGATAAGCGGCAGGACGCAGATGGATCTCAACCTGTTTATGATCTATTACGTCTTTCCGGCGATTCTTTTGACGGAAAGCGTGTGTGCGGAGGCTCTTGCGGATGCGGTGCGGGACGAGTGGCGGGCGCGCTTTGGCGACGGCGGGCAGATCGATTATGCCTCGTTTGCGGAATTAAACGACAGTTTTCGGAAAAAATTTCTGGGGCTGTTTTGAGTGATGTGCATTATGAGGAAAAGGAAAAACGGGAAGAGCAGATGAAACGCTTATTTTTACTGGAAGATGATCTGAGCCTGATCGGCGGGCTTTCCTTTGCCCTGAAGAAGCAGGGATATGAGATCGTGATAGCCCGTACCACACGGGAGGCGGACGCATTATGGGCAGATGGGCAATATGATCTGGTCATTCTGGATGTGGCGCTCCCCGACGGTTCCGGCTTTGATTTCTGCAAAAAGATACGGCGGACCTCGAAAGTGCCGATTTTGTTTTTGACCGCTGCGGATGAAGAGACGGATATCATTATGGGTCTCGACATCGGGGGCGACGATTATATCACGAAGCCGTTTAAGCTGGCGGTGTTCCTTTCGCGGATCAACGCCCTGCTGCGCCGGAGTGAAAATTTCAATGCGGAGGCGGCGGAATTACATTCGGGCGGCATCCGCGTCCGGCGTTTACAGGGGGAAGTGATAAAAAGGGGAGAGCCGATCGAATTGACGGCAAGCGAATATAAACTGTTATGCTTTTTTATGGAAAATCCCGACCGGATCCTTTCGCAGGAACAGATTTTGAGCAGATTGTGGGATTGCGACGAAAATTACATTGATAACAATTCCCTTACCGTGTATATCCGCAGGCTGCGCACAAAGATCGAGGACGACCCCGGGGAGCCGAAGCGGATCGTTACGGTCCGCGGGATGGGATATAAGTGGAACACGGCGGAATGAGGTGCGGGATGAGAGTATTTGCCAATCGGAACATCAAACGGCTTTTTGCGGGGATCCTGCTGTGCGTTTTGGGGTATACGGGGATCGCCATGCTGCCGGCAGTCTTTGGCGTAAAGCACAAAGAGGTTTACATAATATTTTGCTTTTGGCTGATGAGCGCTGCGGTACTGGCGCTCTTGTTTCGCTATTTCAGAAAACAGCACCGGATCATGGAAACCGCCGTGTCGCAGATCACGGAATATACGGCAGGCAATCGGGAGGCTGCGATCGACTGCAATGACGAGGGAGAATTATACAGATTGTTCCATGAGGTAAATTCTCTGGCTGCGATCTTAAACGCCCATGCGGAGAACGAAAAGAGCGCAAAAAAATTTTTGCAAAATACCATATCCGATATCTCGCATCAGTTAAAGACGCCGCTTGCCGCCCTGAATATCTATATCGGGCTGATACAGGACGAGGCAGAAGAAATGCCGCAGATTCAGGAATTTGCCGGACTTTCCGAGCAGGAACTCGATCGGATCGAGGGGCTGGTGCAGAATCTTTTAAAGATCACCAAACTGGATGCGGGCACGATCGTGCTGGAAAAATCTTTGGAAAAGGTGTCCAAGATCATGGAAGATGTCAAAGAGCAATTCTCCTTTCGGGCGGATCGGGAAGGGAAAGAGATCTGTCTGTCGGGAAGCGAAGAGACCGCGCTTTTATGCGACCGCGACTGGATGATCGAAGCGGTCGGCAATCTGGTGAAGAACGCCCTGGACCACACGGAGAAAGGCGGCTGCATCCGCATAGCGTGGCGGGAATCCGCCCAAATTATTCAAATTGTTGTAAGTGATGACGGCAGCGGGATTCATCCGGAGGATCTCTACCATATCTTCAAGCGGTTTTACCGGAGCCGCTATTCAAAAGACACGCAGGGCGTCGGCCTCGGCCTGCCGCTTGCCAAAGCGGTCGTAGAAGCCCATAACGGGACGATCGAAGCGGACAGCACATGGGGCGGCGGCGCCTCTTTCACGCTGAATTTTCTGACGGAACAAAATTGAAAAATACGGCAAAAAGCAATTACCCTACAAAATTGTAGGGTAATTGTCATATTGGCGTAGGATTCTTTCGCTATGATAGGGACATATCCGCATAGGAAATGACTGACGCCGTTTCCTGTGATCAATCATCAAACAGAAAGAGGTGTTTATGCAATGGATCTACTTGAAGTCAACAACATCTGCAAAACTTACGGGAGCGGGGAAACGGCGGTACAGGCATTGAAAAACGTCAGCTTTTCCGTTCCCAAGGGAGAGTATGTCGCTATCGTCGGGGAATCCGGATCGGGGAAAAGTACGCTCCTTAATATGATCGGCGCGCTGGATCTGCCCTCGTCCGGGAAAGTCACGATCGGCGGCAAGGACATTTTTTCCATGAACGATCGGAAACTGACGGTCTTTCGGCGCAGGAACATCGGGTTTATCTTTCAGGCTTTTAACCTGATTCCCGAACTGACCGTAGAGCAGAATATCATCTTTCCGATGCTCTTAGATTATCAGAAGCCCGATCGGCAGTATCTGGAAGAACTGCTCGCGGTGCTGAATCTGAAAGAGCGGCGTGACCACCTGCCAAACCAACTGTCCGGCGGGCAGCAGCAGCGAGTGGCGATCGGGCGCGCGCTGTTTACGCGGCCGTCATTGATCCTTGCGGACGAGCCGACGGGAAATCTCGACACAGTAAACAGCAGCGAAGTCATTGCGCTTTTGAAGGAAGCCTCCAAAAAATATGAGCAGACGATCATCATGATCACCCACAACCGCAGCATCGCACAGACGGCGGACAGGGTTTTGAGTGTATCGGACGGCGTGCTGACGGATTTGGGGAGGTGTAGAGAATGAAAAGCTATTTAAGCCTTGTGCCGATTTCGGCGAAAGTGCACAAACGCCAGAGCCGCATGACGCGCATCTGCATTATCCTTGCGGTATTTCTGGTCACATCGGTCTTTTCCATGACGGAGATGTGGATCAGGGCGGAGAAAATAACCATGACAAAGAAACACGGCGATTACCACATCGTGCTACAGGATGTACCAAGCGATCAGGCGAATCTGATCAGGCGGCGCACCGATATCGCTTTTTCTGCGGAGTACAGGGCGGCGGGGACAGATGCTGCAAATTATGACACGGATGTCATATGGGAGTGCGATATCAATGGCAAAAACGTAAAGTTATATGGTGTGGAGGAAACTTATCTTACCGATATCATGCGTTATCAGGTAAGGGGTTCCTATCCGAAAAACGAGCGGGAGATCGCCCTCAGTGCAGATGCGGAAGAACTTTTTGGCGTCGATCTGGGCGATACGGTTACTTTGCACACGCCGTCAGGAGAGTTTGCTTTTACGGTGTCCGCCTTTTATGAAGATGACAGCGAATATAACGCAATGATAGACGGAAGCTGCGCCTACTTAAATCTGTCGGCGTTTCAGGCTGTCTGCACATGGGAGGAAGCGGCGGCAGCGCCCCGCTATTATATTCGGTTTGCCAAAGAAAACAGACTGCGGGAAAGCATCAGCGATATCAAAAAGACCTATGGGCTTACGGAGCAAAATATAGAAGAGAATACCGCGGTTTTGGGATTGATCGGTGTAAGCAGCAATGAAACCATGAAGAACCTTTATCCGCTGGCGGCGGTCTGCTTTGTATTGATTTTAATCTCCGGAATTTTTATGATCTCAAGCTGTATGAACAGCATGGTAGCGCAGCGGACGAGTTTCTTCGGCATGATGCGGTGTATCGGCGCAAGCAAAGAGCAGATCGTGCGCTTTGTGAGACTCGAAGCGCTGAACTGGTGCAAAACCGCCATTCCCGCGGGGTGCCTGCTCGGCATGACAGTCTGCTGGATCCTGTGCGCGATCCTGCGTTTCCTTGTCAAAGGCGAGTTTGCGGATATGCCGCTTTTTGGGGTAAGCGCAAGCGGGATCGCCTGCGGCGTCGCGGTTGGGATGATCACCGTATGGATCGCGGCGCATTCCCCCGCAAAGCAGGCGGCGAAAGTATCTCCGATCGCGGCGGTGTCCGGTAACGCGGAACCGATAAAAACAATTCGCCGTGCCGCCAACACCCGCTTTTTCAAAGTGGAAACGGCGCTGGGAATCCACCATGCGACGGCGGCTAAGAAAAATCTGCTTCTCATGACAGGTTCGTTTGCCCTGACCATTATGCTGTTTTTGGCTTTTTCAGCCTGCTTTGATATCGTGCGCAAGCTTCTTCCGTCCGAAAGTAATTTTGCGCCGGATCTGACGATCGCGAGTAAGGAAAATACGAACTCCATCGACAGGGATCTTGCCGCCCTGCTTTCCGAGATACCGGGGGTGAAAAACGCTTTTGGCACGATGTACAAGGTCGCGCTTCCCGTCAAGGTAAACGGGAATGAAACGGTAATTGATTTCATGTCCTACGACGCCTTTATGCTGGAAAATACGAAAAAGTCCGTCGCAAGCGGGAAATTGTCGAAAATTTACGGAAATTCCGATTACGCAATGACGATTTTCAGCGATGTCAGCCGACTTGATGTGGGAGATCAGATCGAGATTGGCACTCATGAAGTGGAGATCGCCTGCGTGGCGTCGGAGGGAATCGGGAGTATCAGCGGTTCCGCCGTCGTCGTCTGCTCCGAGGAAACCTTTCTGCGCATCATGGGAGAGCAGGGATACCTGATGATCAATGTGATCCTGGACAAAGGCGCGCCGGAAGAGACGGCAGCCCAAATACGCAGTCTGGCAGGCAGTCATCTGTTTACGGACCACAGAGAGGAAGACCTTGAAATGCACAGCAGTTATTGGGTGTTTCGCATCGCGGCATACGGGTTTCTTACGATCATCGCCTTTATTACCGTGCTGAATATCATGAACAGCGTTTCTATGGGCGTGTCCGCAAGGATCAGGCAGTACGGCGCAATGCGGGCGGTCGGGATGGAGTGCCGGCAGGTCACAAAAATGATAGCCGGGGAATCTGCGATGTATGCCCTTTGCGGCACGACGGTCGGGATCATAACCGGATTATTGCTCCATTATCTCATTTATGTGAAACTGCTGATCGCCCATTTCGGCGGCGTGTGGAAAGTGCCGTTTGCGGCGGTCGGAATCGTGTTTCTGCTGGTTTTCGTTTCCTGCGTGGCTGCGGTTTATGCGCCGGCAAAGCGGATTTGCAATATGGCAGTCACGGCGACGATCAATGAATTGTAATAGACATAATCCTCTTTTTGATACTTATATAGAAAAATAGGCGGTTATGTGGTAATATTATAAAAGCAAAGATAAAAAACATATTCTTTGATATCATATAAGCAATGTGGCATATGGTCTTATTGGAAGGAGAAAGTGTTATGATCACAGCAGAACTTACCCAAAAAATAGATACGTTATCAACTGATGAGTATCAGATGGTGGAGATGTATGTTGATAATGTAATGGAGTATTCAAAGCGAAAGAAGAAAGATGCTGCATGGCAGAAAATCAGATCGAATTTGATGGAATCCGAAAAACGAATGATGGAAGAAGGCGGCATCCATTCGGGACAGCTAAGAAAGAATCTGGGTGTGTAGCATGTATGAAATCATTTATTCTCCGATCGTTCAGGAAAAATTGGCGGCATTGAAAGTTAAGTTGATTGAACTATTTTCTCTATTATATAGATGGCGAGAAAGTATATGTTATGGAGATGTATGATGAGAGGGAAGATTTTGCAAGAACACTGTTCGGGATTGTCACTACCAGCATAGAAACGTTAGAATACTGGAAAGAGTAGCAAGGGCTTAAGTGGAGAAGAATCGAAGCCCTAGAATTCTTCCAAGATCAGAAAGTCCCAGCAGGTCAGGGTGAGGCGGCTGCCGTCTTTTATAACGGCGGGAGCGTCCCCGACGGAAGCATTTTCCGGGAGAGCGGCTGTGTTTTCGGAAGACGCGGAAACACTGTCCTGCGTCCGCGTCTCATGCCCGGCAAGGAGCAGGCGGGCGTCCGGTCCGTGGTAGATTACCGTCTGCTCTTCTTCGGAATAATTGAAATAATATGCGATCTCTTTTTGCAAGCCGTTTGTCCCCCGTTTGACGACGAGGGGATAGACGGCTTCTTCCATGACAATCTCCGCTTTCTCGCAGAGAAAGGAGAGGAGTTTTTTCAGTTCGTCCGTATCCGCATAGCAGCCAAGATAAGCCGCGTACCCTTTGCCGAAGCGGTTGCCCGTGACAGCGGCGCAGTCACCCCAGTGGGGATGATCGTAAAAGGCAAGCGTCTCGGCAGTATCGGGGAGGAGCAGTTCCATCCAGTGATGCACACAATGGCGCTGTGTTTCCGCGACAGAAGAATTGACTGAATCGGTCAAATCCGTCGCGGTGTCAGTCGATTTCGTTTCTGCACCCGCCCGCAAGCCGACTCGGACAGGGTTTGTGAACTGGTCGTAGGTCATGCCGAATACGTCGGTCAGACCGTGGGGCAGATCGTCGTGATAGATTTTTAACATCCTGTCCGCGACCGCTGTGCGGAAAGTGGAGAGCAGGACGCCGCCGGAACTGACATAGCGTTTCAGTGCTGTGACAAGCGTGTCGGAAACACTGTAGAGGGCGGGTGTGATGAGAAATTTGTATTGACTAAATAAGTCAACATCGCTTTCCGCAGAGAGAATGTCGCATTCGACATTCATCTCATAGAGCGCGTCGTAGAGATGACGGAAGATCTCATTATAGCCAAGCCCCTCGCCGCCTGTGGGAAACCACTTGAGGGCGGTCAGGGATTCGTTGTCCAGGAGGATGGCGGTCTGACAGTGTTTCCGCAAATTGACCAGATGAGTACCGTATGCGGCAAAGTCTGCGCCGATGCGGCAGGCTTCCCGATAGGTGGCGTTTTCTTTTAAGTTGTGGCTCAAGACGCCTTTCCAGTAGGATTCAATGGCGTTGTGGATGGAGTGCCAGTGCCAGTATTCCACGCAGTTTGCGCCGTTTGCCAGGTGGCTGAATGCCTGGAGGCGGAGCTGTCCGGGATAGGAAAGCCAGTTGTGGAGACCCTGCGCTTCCGTTTCCAAGACCAGATAGTTGTC
Organism: bacterium; assembly: GCA_023666335.1. Taxonomy (GTDB): domain Bacteria; phylum Bacillota; class Clostridia; order Lachnospirales; family Lachnospiraceae; genus UBA3282. The sequence goes on along the minus strand of JAMPCE010000002.1, from coordinate 34,688 downwards.
CTTTTTCAGGGAGCGGGCGATCGCGCCGCCGAACGAGATTTCCTTTCCCGTCAGATCCTGCGCGGAGGGGTGGTAGATATCACAGCCCGCCACCGTCAGGCTGCGGGCAGCCTCCCATTGGTCAACATCCGGTTGCAAACCGAAAGATTGACCGCGCCAGTCATAATCGAAATTCTGCGTGATGAACTGATCCGGTCTCGCGTATTCCTGCACGATGGCGCTCTGCCAGGCGAGAAAATCCGTGACGAGTTTCCGCTGGAATTTCTGGTATTCCGCGCCCAGACTGCCGTTGATGGTGCCGCGCACATCCGGAAAATCCTCCCAGGCGTTTATGCGGTTGCTCCAGTAATCCAGTCCCCATGCCTCGTTCAGGCTTTGCAGATCGTCGTGAAAAAGTTCCCGCACATAGGCAATAAATTTTTTCTGCGCGTAAGCGGAACAGGTGTCGTAGGCTTTCGTCTCATTGTCAAGCTGGAAGCCGATCACATGGTCGTAGTCTCGGACTTCTTCCATCAGCCGGCGGATGATCCGCTCCGCGTGCTTTAAGTACATGGGATGAGCGATATCCATATTCTGCCTGCGCCCGTACCGTTCCTGCCCGTCGTGGGTCTCGGTGAGGATATCGGGGTACTTGCGGACAAGCCAGGTAGGGACCGCATAGGTGGGCGTACCCACGATCACCTGAATGCCGTGCTTCTTCGAGCAGGAGAGCATCCTGTGCAGATGCGTGAAGTCAAAGACGCCATCCTGCGGCTCCCAGGTGCTCCAGGTGGATTCCGCGATGCGGATCACATTCATGCCCGCCCGTTTCATCATTTCCAGATCGGTCTCGATCCGGTCTGTCGGCAGATATTCGTCATAGTAGGCTGCGCCAAAGAGAAGTTTGTCAGGTTTTCTGTTCATAGAGGTCTCCTTCCAGCGTGATATGGCTAATAGGTGTTTGTGAAACGCATTCATGGTTGCTGAAATTGTACAAATAGCATAACCAGCGCAGACTCGCTTGCGCTCCATTTCGAGCGTAACAGACGCTAAACTCGGGAGTTACTATGTAACTCCATACCTCGTTAAGCGCTGACGCTCTTCAAGGGTCTGCTTATGGTTATACTATTGTACAATTCTTGACACACTATGTTGCGTTTCACAATTATCTATGATATGGTCAACGGCTGTCCTTTGGGTCGGTCAGCTCAGGGATCGCGCCGCCTGCCACCGCCCAGAGATAGAGGCTTGCGACGCTGCAATACGGGGAAAAGCGTCTGCGGTATTTTTCAAAGCGTTCCCGCGGAAGTTCCTTATGGCGGTAGACCATGCGGATGCCGCGCTGGATCGCCAGATCGCCGAAACTGAAAACGTCCGGTCTCTGCAGGCAGAAGAGCAGAATCATTTCCGCCGTCCAGACGCCGACGCCTTTTAAGGAGGACAGGGCGGCGATCGCTTCCTCGTCGGTCATATCGGGTACGGCGTCTAAGTCAAAGGCGCCGGAATCCGTTTTCTCTGCAAATTCCAGAATATAATCGACTTTCCGCCAGGTCGTCCCGTAGGATTGCAGCTTTTCTCTGCCAAGCGAAAGGAGCTTTTGCGCGGTAAGCGTGCCCAGATCGTCCTTTATCCTGTTCCAAAGGGATATGTGCGCCTTTGTGGAAATCTGCTGACCGAGAATGGAGTGGACGACCGCTTCAAACAGGTCGTCCATGCAGGTCCGGTCAATATGACCGATTCGGTCAATTACTGCTGCAAGGCGCTTGTCCTTGGAACGCAGGTAGTTTATTTCCTGTTCGCCGTATTGAAAATAGCTCATTGTGTCCTCTTTCCGAAAAAATCGTCGCAGGATGCTGATCCTGCGACTATGATACCATATTTTTCCCGTATTGTCTTCCTTACTTATCTGTCGGCGGTAGCTTTTAAGCCTGTCAGGTTTCCGCCGCTGTCATAGACAGCCTCCAGATCGACGGCATCCTTGCCCAAGCCGCCATCTCCCAGACTGTTGGCAATAAACAGTTCCCGCTTTGCGTCAAACAGACTGTGTACGGGTTTGCCCTGCCAGGTCATGGTCAGGCTGGATTCATACACGTTATCCAAGTCATATTGGTAGTCCAGTCCAAGTGCGAGATAGGGAGCCAGCTGCTCTATCGTCTGCTCAGACGCGGCAAGGCTTTCCTCCTGCGCATATTGCAGGGCTTTCTCCTCTGCGATAATGGCTTCCGGCAGCATTTCCTGCACCCCGATCAGGTTTCCGCGCTCGTCGTAATCCGTATGCACACGGATCCCATCCGGCTCGGCGGATGTAAACGAAAACGCGTCGCCGTTTGGAGCCACATCCGCAAAATGGCTGACCGCCTGCCCGTTCAGATAGACATTTCCGCGCCCGCTTGCGCCCTCGGCTTCCACATAGGTGATGCCGAAGTCTTTATATTTGGCAAAGCGTTCCGCAAAGGTCTCGCCGCCTGCATCAGAATTGCCGATGGCTTCTGTGGTCTCGTTGCCTGACTGCTCTGGAACAAGAAAACAAAAATCGTCCCGTTTTGCGGCTTCCCAGGGCACGATCGCCGTCAAAGGACCAAATGGGTCATAGCTGCCGTCGCCGTTGTCGATCCGGTCACGGACCGTATGGAGATACTCCGTCCCCTCATCATTCTGATAGACATAGCGGGTCGCGAGCGCGCCCTCCTCAAGTTCCACAAAATCCGCGAACCAGCAGACAGTTTTGCCCTGATACAGCATTTTGCCGGAGGCGTCAAAGGAGATGCCGAAGTTTCCGTATTCGGCAAGCAGTTCCCCCTGTGTCGGTTCTGGCACATCCTCCGCGAGAGAAGCCGCCGCAGCGTCGGTCACGGCAGTCTGCGCAAGGGAGTCTTCCTCTGCGACAGCTGCATTTGTTGGTGCAGCACAGGTGTCCAGCCCGGTGATTTCCCAGTCGGCATTCCGCAATACCTTGATCCCGACCGTTCCCCGGCTGAAAGTCACATGCGTGTAGACGCCGGGCGCTGTTTCATCGTGAAAGAAGTTGACCAGCTGACCGTCATAGGAAAGAGCAGCCTGCTGCGCATCGTAGCACAGACCATATGTTTCATAGGCTGGAAACCACTTAGAGGCAGCAATCAGTTTTGCATTTTCCGTATCCATACCCGAAAAGCTTTCCAAAGTGGTTTCGTGGGCAGAGATGCCGTCCTCGTCAGGCGCCTGCGCAGCCGCAGTCTGCCCGGTCGTGGCAAAGGCGGCTGTTACGCCGATGATCAGTGTGAGAGCGGCAAGCGCCGCAAACCATGTTGTTTTTTTCATTTTCATAATCGCTGTGATCCTTTCTTTGATCGAGTGTCTGCTGAAATTGTTACAGAGAGGCCGCAGGCCGCTCCGGGTTTCCTCCATGCGGATCAGCGCTCTGGCGTAGGCGGATTTTATGTGCCCGCCAAACAGGCGGATCACAGCTTCATCGCAGCTAAGTTCCAGATCGCGGTTGGCAAGAACATACATGATCCACACCGCAGGGTTGAACCAGTGGATGCAGAGCGCGGCGGCAAGCATAAACTTCGTGACTGCATCGAAGCGGCGGATATGGATATACTCATGCGCCAGCACATACGTCAGGGCTGTCTCGTCTTTCCAGTCGGTGCGCTTTGGCAGGAGGATCACCGGGCGGAACACACCGTAAGTCAGCGGAGCCGAAATCCTGTCCGACTGCCTGAGCCGGATTTTGCGGCAAAGCCTGCGGTTTTTTAATAAGTCTTGTGCAAAATCGCTGTCCACGGGCAGAGATTCCCGAAACTCAAGGCGGCATTTCAGGTAAGCTGCTGCAAAATATAAAGTGCAGACCAATGTGCCGATCAGCCAAAGCAGCACATACGGCGAAGCGGCGGGGGAATCGGCAGCAGCCGCAGGAGCGGAAGACATGACACCAACGTCCGCCACAGGGAAGACGGTCGTTTGGATGCCGGAAATCCCATTCTCAAACGGAGCCGTCTCTGACGGCGGGAAAAATCTGCCGGACAGCGAATATACGCTGAATACGGAGGGCAGCGTGTAAGGGACTAACAGCCGCACCAGCGTGACGCCCCACAATGCCGAAAAAGTTCTCTTCGGAAGCCGGTTGATCGCCAGGGCGCGGATGACAAGGATGACAAAAATCATCACAGCCCCGGAAACGCTCATCTGTAGGAGGTTCATACATCCGCCTCCCCGTCCGTCTCGCCGACGATCCGCCACAGTTCCGCGATCTGCTCCTTGGTCAGCTTCTTTCGGTCAAGCAGGGAAGCGAACAGCTTGTCGGCGGAGCCGTCAAACAGCTTGCCGATCAATTCGTCTGTCTCAGCTTCCTGCGCTTCCTGACGGGTGATCAGCGCATGGCAGAGGAAGTTCGGTTCGCTGCGTTTGATGGCGCCCTTTGCGATGCACTTTTTGATGACCGTATAGGTCGTGTTCATGTTCCATCCGATCTCCGTTTTGAGAATGTCAGAAATCTGTTTTGCGGTCATATCCCCCTCTTTCCACAAAACGCTCATGACTTTCAATTCGGAATCAAAGAGTTTGACTGCCATATCATCACATCCTTTCGATAAACTATCGCAGTAGTTTGTAACCATATACTATCACAGTAGTTTAGGAATGTCAATACAATAAATAATTTGCTTTTTTACATCTGCGCATATAATATAATACAAAAAGGGAATGCGATTCCCGTTTTGTATAAAGAGACAAAGGAATATACATTCACCGCAACATGAAATAGTGCCATTGGTGCTTGGTTGTTATATATGCAAAAAGCATATGCTGTTTGTGAAAAATAAAAAGTATATATTTTGTGTGTATGCAAAGACATGATGTACTCCAATAACAAAATGCGATATTATATTTTTGGGAGGAGGGATAAAAATGTCTTATCAAATTGATAATCAGAAAATAGGAAAGTATCTTTCGGGATTAATTGAACGGGAATTTAAGTCCACCCGACAGTTTTGCAGCGAATATCTGCAAAAACGTGATGGAAATAGGCCGACAAAAGAAGCTGTACAAAACATGGCAAACCGTATGTCACAAATAAAAAAAGGTACAAAAGCAATTCAGATTGATGATCTGCCGATCTTTTCTGAATTGTTACATGTTTCACTTGAACAGATATTGAGTGCCGGAAAGTGTGGAGAACCGAGAAGTGGCAGGATGACAAATTACACTGTTGCGCAATCGCATAATGAGGCTGAATGGACTGCTTATATTGAGAAGAAGGACAAACCTATTCTGAATCCCGACGAATATGGAAAAACCGCATTGGAATATGCAATCATGTTTGGCAATTATGATTTTCTGAAATTTTTGGTAAATAAAAACTACATATGGTTTGACAGCCGGAAAGATAAAGATTATATTATGACATTTGGTGCGGGAACGAGCATTCAGCGCGTGAAATTCGAGGAACGAGAACGGGGTGTTTTTATATTCACCCCCGATATGAACGATTTACAGTGTAAACTTGCAACGGAGGATCAACTGAGACTGCATATCATTTCATTTGCGGCAGATTACAATGACCTGTCCATGCTGAAAAAATTGCGGGCTAGGGAAATTCCTGAATTATATTATAAAGCACATTATTTATCAGGCGCCTGTCCGGATTTTGACGTGCATTATGACAAAAACATGGTAAGCCATATTGCAGGGTCGAGTGATAAGGTGCTGGAATATTTCACAGATCCGTTTGAAATAAGGGATAATGTACGATATAAGGACGGCAGCAGCAGGAAACATATATTTGTGTTTCCGTATATTTCTCAACTGTTGGATATGCTGATTGAAAACGACAGTCCTTTTTTGAAAAGGGCATTGGAAAAATCTATTGTGCATAGTGAGAGTACAAGAGAAAAATTGAAAATATTGATAAAGACGTCTCTTAGTAATGGCTGCTATTATGGCGATAATTGGAAAATGGAATTTGATTTTCAAGAGAATGGAAATATTGTGCATTTTCGAGATACGCTTGCCGTTACCGGAATTATTACCAATATAGCCAGAGTAAAAAAGAAATCAGCAGATAGTCAAATAAACTGCCTTGTCAAAAGACTGAATGATTTGTACGATGGAATAAAACATATTACAGAGGAGGAGATAGTATGAGGATTCCTTTCTTTGACTACGATGACGGTGATTTCGCACACACTGTTTCAGATCATATGGCAATAGATTCTGACGGCGGTTTTTTAATGCGAATGGGTGACAATATGGCAATGGATATGGATTCTGGAGATTTACATTTTATTTCCGGCTGGTCGGACGAGGGTGACGAGCAATGACAAATCAGGAAATATGGAAAACCGCCATGACGCAGTCGGCGCTCGACATCAACTGCCGCCCGGAGGATTTTGAGAAAACCGAACCGGTAGTCGTACGCGCCGAGATCGGGGAGCGGGCAAGGAAGTATTACAAGGAGCCGGTCGCATGCGATCTGGTGTCTTACGGCAGTAATGTTGTGGTTTCTGTCAAAGAAGAGTACCGCAAGCTGGCAGAGGAATACATAACGAAATTCGAATTTTACCATTGCTTTGAAACGCCCAATATGCACTGGCTGAATGAGCGTTTCGCTGCGATGGGACAAAAGGTCTGTTTTATGGCGGAATATTTTCTGCCGGACATGGACAAGCTTCATGCGCTGCCCTGCAAGTATGAGAGAAAACTGATGCGGCAGGAGGATTTTGAAACGCTGTATCTTCCGCAGTGGGGGAATGCCCTGTGCGAAGACAGAAAAGAACTGGACGTTCTGGGAGTCGGGGCTTACGATGGAGAAAAACTGGTTGGACTGGCAGGCTGCTCGGCTGACTGCGACACCATGTGGCAGATTGGCGTGGACGTACTGCCGGAATACCGGAGAGAAGGAATCGCCGCTGCACTCACAAGCGGTCTTGCGGAAGAGATCCTGCAAAGAGGGAAAGTTCCGTTTTACTGCTGCGCCTGGTCGAATATCCGCTCAGCGCGGAATGCGATTAAGAGCGGGTTTGTGCCGGCGTGGGCACAGATGACCGTCAAGCCGACGGAAGTGGTGGAGAAGCTGAACAAAGGATAGGGCAGGAGCCGGGGAGCGCGGCGGGAAAACATATCTGCATATTTTTTGATAAATTATATGCAGATATTGCTTGATTTTCTGCATATAATATGGTGTAATTATGTGCAGAAAGGACAGGGGATATGAGAAAATTTGATTATACTTTTTTAAGGAATGGCTTACTGCCTGCGAATTTGGTGAATTTTACCGCAAATATTGCGGCATTAAAAACGATGGCGGGTGTGCGGAAAGAAGAATATATTCAGATTTTTACGGAGTTGGAAGCGGTTGCGAAAGTGCAGTCGATCAAGAGTTCTAATGCGATCGAAGGGATCGTTACAAGCGACGAGCGGATCGCGGCGATCGTCAACCAAAACAGCGCGCCGTTAAATCATGATGAAGCGGAGATTGCCGGATATCGGGATGCGTTAAATGAAATCCACTTGGGTTATGAACATCTTGATTTTCGCGAGAGCGATATTTTAAGCCTGCGTGCGATGATGACGTTTGCGGGGTATGAGTACGGCGGTCGATATAAAACCGACGATAACGTGATTCTGGAAATTGGTGCAGACGGAAACAGGCGGGTGCGTTTTCGACCGACTTCCGCGGCGGAAACGCCAAAAGCGATGGAACAGATGGAACTTGCTTATATGGAAGCGCGCAGCGACGCAAATATCAATCAACTGCTTTTGATTCCGTGTGTCATTTTAGATTTTCTCTGCATCCATCCGTTTCGTGACGGAAACGGCAGAATGTCGCGTCTGCTTTCCTTGCTGCTCTTATACAAAAACGGGTTTGACGCCGGAAAATATGTTTCCTTTGAGGAGCAGATCAACAATCATAAGGCTTATTATTATGAATCGCTCCGTCAATCCTCAACAGGCTGGGAATCTAATGAAAACAGTTATTTTCCGTTTATGGAAAACTTCTTATCAACACTTTATCTGTGTTATAAGGAATTGGACAAGCGTTTCGCCATCGTTCACGGAAACAGGATAACGAAGAAAGCGCGTGTTGAGGCAGCGGTATTAAACAGTCTGATCCCGATTTCCAAAGCCGAAATATGCAGGATTCTTCCGGATGTCAGCCCGACGACCGTGGAGGCTGTTCTCGGCGGCATGGTGAAAAGCGGCGCGATAAAAAGGCTTGGTTCGGCACGGACGGCAAGGTATGTCAAAAGTTAATATATGGAGTGTCAGCGGAGGAGCGTGACTTGCAATGCGTATGAAAAAATTGATTATCATGATACCTATGGTGTGTGTGATATTGGCTGTTATGAGCAGTATAGTAATATCGTGGGTGCATCCTGTTAAGTATGCCGTAGAAGAAAAAAACTTTAGCGATTATCCGGAATATATATTGGTCAGAGAAGTTCATTATACGGGGACAGGATGGAGCATGATCGGTGATGCAGAGGGTTATGTTCCGGGCGAGGAAGGTGTAGACGTGATACTGGAGGGAGAAAAGCTGCCGGAAGCTGTGACACCGGCGGAAAACTACAATACGTTTTTATGTGTTGCGGAATATAGAGGTAAAAAGGAACATGCGGCATTTGAAGAAATATTGGACTGTTATGCCATAAAGGAGTGGTATCCCGTTTATCCGGTCGTAAGAAACAGATTGCTGCCGCAGTTTTTTTATCCGCGGGGATATATGACGGAGAGAGATATGAAAGGATACTGAAAATGCCTTGGGTCACTTGGCAGGATGGAACCTTCTTTGAAATAAATTAAGAAATGCGTGGCGGATAAGAGAGGATGTACGACAAGAAAATGAAAAAAATGATGAAGATATGTATTTGCCTGATTATTGTTTTCGTGGCAGTTTTTTTTGGTTTTTCCATAAGAGAGCATTTTCACAAAAATTATATTTCAAATGAAATTTTTGAAAGTATTGATTATATATACAGATATGAGGCTCTTACAAGGGAACGAAGCGGAGAATACGAAGAAAAGATTGTGTATACAGAAAGTGGATTTCCGCTGTGGCTTGTTGATTGCGGCGATATAAAAGTGCTATATGATTATGATGCAGAAAATGGGACAGTTGTAGAGGCTTTAGGTTTTGCATATGCGCAAACGACGGACAGTTCCTATCTGTTTGGGAAAAAAGGCATTCGGGTTGGAATGGACTTGGATTCACCTACGATGATAAGGATAAAGTCAGCCGTATTTTTGTGTTTTTGGGATTATAAAAACAGAATATGTGTTTGAAAAATATTTGCAGACAAGACGGGCAGGCTGTTATACTGAAAAAGAGAGTAGAAACAGGGAGGAAAGCAAATGATTCTTTACCATGCAAGTAAAGAGATTGTAGAGTTTCCGAAAATACGAAAAACAAAATACACAAAAGATTTTTCATGGGGATTTTACTGTACCGGAAATTTTGAACAGGCAGTACGATGGGCGAATCGTGGCGAAGGGGAACCGGTTATCAATTATTATTCTTATGAACCGGACGGACGATTATCTGTCTTAAAATTTGATTCTATGACGGATGAATGGCTGGATTTCATCGCAAAGTGCAGAAGCGGGGAAACGCATTCGTATGATATTGTAGAGGGACCGATGGCAAATGATACTGTATGGAATTATGTCAATGATTTTCTGACTGGAAGAATCAATCGAAAGCAGTTTTGGGTATTGGCTGAATTTAAGTATCCGACGCATCAGGTGAGTTTTCACACGGAATTGGCATTGAATTGCCTGACATTTGAGAGGAGCGAGGTCGTTTATGACAGAAAGAGAGAAGAATGATCTGTTTTATGTATGTTCTCTTATTGAATATATAGCGCGTCAAACGAAAAATAAACGTGGTGTTATTACGGAGGCGTTGGGAAAGAGCGGGATTAGAAAACAATTATATGATGCCAAAGTAAATCATTGTCTTTCTTTTGAACAAGTGAGCGATGAGGTCATAGAGCAATATCATATTCCGACAGGGGAGTTTGATACGATTACAGAGTGCCAATATACGATTCCCAGCTTTCTGGATATTGGCGGTTTATATAGCATTTTGATTGATGCCTGTGCCAAACCGGGGGAAGAAATTGATGAATTGATGAAAATATTTTCCTCTTTTATCAGCGACAAAATATCGGATTTTCGATCAGATATTTACTATCAGAATCCGGATTATTTAAAGTGCTCGTATGAGGCGGGACATCTGCTGGATTAAAAACAATGGAGAAACGTAGTATGATACGAAAAGCGATACAGTCAGATATAGACAGGGTGGCGGAAATCTATGCGCGCACGCATGAACAGGAACAGCAGAAGAAACTGTGCGTCGTCGCGTCGGTTTTATGCAGGGCAGGGCTTCGCGGAGGTCGGTATTGTCCCCTGTGATTTTAACGGTATTCCGCATATTCGGCTGGTGCTGTTGGAAAAAGATTGTGACAGATCGGAAGCGCCTTACAGCGCTTCCCGACAGAAATAGCAGCTATACCGCGTGCGGGGCGTCATCGGCAGCAGATTTTCCGCGCCGCAGTACCCGCATTTGACACATTGTTTTCCCTGTGGGAACGGATCGCCCTCAAAGTGCCGTTCCGCTACGGGAAGACCGCCGCGCGTCTCGTGCAGGCGTTTCTGTTCTTCGTATTTTTCTCTGGCGTGTTCTTTGGCGTCTGCCTCCGCCTTTTCCATCAGATAGGCGGTCGTGGAATTGCCGTCTTCCTTTGCTTCCTCGATCGCCGATTTTTGCAGTGTTTTTTGAGGCGCTTTCTGCGGCATGGGCTTGCGGTTCACAGGCGGCGTGTTTTGGCGGGGCGGCGCGGAGGTAACGACGGGAGGAAGCGGGGGCGTCTGCCTGCTGCTGTCTTTGGCATCGACTTTTTCGCGCGCCTTTCGTACGACGCTGTAAATGTAGATGCCGATTATCAGGATAAAAAGTATCTGCATGATGTCTGCTCCTTTTCTGTGTGTGGCTGTGTATGTATACATCTTAACACAGGTGCACATACAAATTCCATACTCATTTATAAAAGCTATTAGAAGATGATTACGCAAGCAGCATAACCAACGATAAGAAAGACGTCGCGTATAAAAACAGGATAATTTCTGCATAATACGGATTAATGAATGGATAAAAAACAGACGGGAGAAGTTATGTCAACCAGTAGCGCAACGATATATCTGAAAGCGGAACAGAATGTGGAAGTGCAGACGCCGGAAGTCTGTGTGAAAGACATCGGGAAGCTGACTTGTTCTGACCCGCATGTGCAGGCGAAAGCCAGGTCGCTTAAGCTGTGGACCTTTCGCGAGGGGGCGGGAAAGAGACAGGTCATCAGTGTGCTCAAGGTCATTGAGGAAATCGAAAAGGCGTGCCCGGGCGTGAGCGTGGAAAGTCTGGGGGAGACGGATGTGCTGGTGGAATGGATCGACGTGGACAGACATAAAGGAGCGGCGCAGTGGTGCAAGCTCGCGTTTGTGTCGCTGGTCAGCTTTTTTGGAACGGCTTTCACCATCATGGCGTTTCACAATGATATCGGGATCAACGACGTCTTTTCCAAACTTTATCAGATGGTGACGGGTCTTAAAAGCGACGGGTATGGCATTTTGGAACTGTCCTACTCGGTGGGACTTGCGGTGGGCATCACGGTTTTCTTTAACCACATCGGCGGCAGGCGGATCACCAAGGATCCCACGCCCATTGAGGTGGAGATGCGGGTCTATGAAAAGGATGTGAATCAGGCGCTCATTGAGACGGCGGACAGGGAGGGAAAGACCATTGACGTTTCTTAGACAGGCGCTGCTGGCGGTCATCGGCGTAAGTGCGGGGCTGATCGTGTCGGCAGGGGTATTCACGGTGCTGATCTCCGTGGGGCTGGTCCCGCGCTTTGCCGGAAAGACGCATGTGGCAAAAAAGGTTTTTGTGCTGGAAGAAATGGTCGTCTTCGGCACGCTGACAGGAAGTTATTTCAGCATTTTCGGCGATTGGGGGCAGATAGGCGCTTTTGTGAAAGACAGGGCGCTTTTCGGAGCGGCGACGGATGGCATATGGAATCTGATCGGCACCGTGATCCTCATCGTGTTCGGGCTGTTTGCGGGTATTTTCGTAGGGTGTCTTGCTCTCGCGATCGCGGAGATGTTGAATACGATCCCTGTCTTTGCGAGGAGGATCGGGTTCCGGCACGGGCTGGGCGCTGCGATCCTTTCGGTGGCGCTTGGAAAACTCTGCGGGAGTCTGATCTATTTTACGCAGAAAGTGTTTTTGTATGGCGGATGAGAAGAGCAGATTATTGTGAAACTTGTTTGCGGGTGTCATGATTGTGCAAATCGCATAACCAACGCAGACGCGCTTTCGCTCCATTCCGAGCGTAACAGGCGCTAAACTCGGGAGTTGCTGCGCAACCCCATACCTCGTTAAGCGCTGACGCTCTCCAAGGGTCTGTTTATGATTATGTGATCTGCACAATCATAGAAACATTGAAACGAGTTTCACAATCTACGAAAGTGGGAAGAAATGAGAGAAGGGAGAACGGAACATGAAAGAGATGACACAGAAGGAAAAGGAGCAGGCATACAAGCAGCGGGTGGAGCGGGAAACGCCGAAGTACAGTATGGGCGCCCGCATGGTCAAAGCGTTTTTGACGGGCGGTCTGATCTGTCTGATCGGGCAGGCGATCTTAAACTGCGCGACGCAGAAGCTGGGGATCGACAAGGAGACGGCGGGGTCGTGGTGCTCGATGCTGCTGGTGCTTGCAAGCGTTCTGCTGACCGGATTCGGCGTCTATCACAAATGTGTGGAGTGGGGCGGCGCGGGAGCGCTCGTGCCGATCACGGGCTTTGCCAATTCGGTGGCTTCGGCAGCCATCGAATATCAGAAAGAGGGGCAGGTGTTCGGGATCGGCTGCAAGATCTTTACCATCGCCGGACCGGTGATCCTGTACGGCATTTTTACCAGCTGGGCGCTGGGGGTATTGTATTGGGCGGGGAGGGCGCTTGGAATCTTATAGGAATGCCGGGCGGAAAAATGTTTGACAAATGCCGCAGATTGTCATACTATATGTTTAACCGAATAGCCATGAGGGAGTAGCAAGCGTATATCGTAGCAAGTCAACATACTGACCGTCTGGTCTGGCTTGTTTTAAATTGCGAGACTCATGTATAGAAAAACTATACATGCAGTCTGCAAATTTTGAGGGAATGCCGGGTATAGTTTTTGAAACTGTATCCGGTTTTTTGTGCGCATCAGCAGAGTCATATACGAAGGAGAATGTTGAAAAATGGAATGGAATCTATTGTTTTTTGTGAACAGCGCGATGCTCGGGGTCGGACTGGCGATGGACGCTTTTTCCGTATCGCTGGCGAACGGATTGAACGAGCCGTACATGGAGAGAAAACGGATGTGCGGCATCGCGGGCGTATTTGCCTTTTTTCAGGCGGCGATGCCGATGATCGGCTGGATCTGTGTCCACACATTGATTCAATATTTCATGGCGTTTCGCAGATTCATTCCGTGGATCGCCCTGATCCTTTTGCTGTTTATTGGCGGAAATATGCTGCGGGAAGGACTCAAAAAAGATGAGGAGGAAGCGCAGAAGCAGAGCGTGGGCATGACTGCTTTGTTGATACAGGGCATCGCGACCTCGATCGACGCGTTGTCCGTCGGATTTACCATTGCGGAATACGGTTTTGTGATGGCGCTTGTCTGTGCGCTCATCATCTCGACCGTGACATTTGTGATCTGTATGGCGGGTCTTGCCATCGGCAAGAACTTCGGCACGCGGTTTGCGGATAAGGCGTCCATTCTGGGAGGCGTGATCTTAAGCCTCATTGGGATCGAGATTTTTGTGACGGGCGTGTTTTAAAACGGTTTGTGTGGGAATTGCGGAGCATTTATGATACAATAGAGCTGATGATGGAGGAGACTGTGAATATGAATACATTTCAATACCGTGTAGCGAGCATTGAGGGAGATTACGCGAATCTGGAGCGCATCGACGCGCCGGAAGAGGGGTACAAACTCGTGGCAAGAGCGCTGCTTCCGCCGGAGATCGCAGAGGGGACGAAACTTTTGTACGAGATGCTGCAATACACGATTTTGACCGAATAGGTCAAATATAAGAAAGGGTACGGATTTGAACAGGACAGAGCATGTGGTGAAGGCGGTCATGCCCGGTTCCATTGCGGAGGAGATGGGGATCGAGGCGGGCGATATCCTTCTTGCCATAAATGACAACGAAATAGAGGATGTGTTTGACTACCGCTATCTGATGAAAGACGAGTATGTGGAAGTGCTGGTGCAAAAATCGGATGGCGAGGAGTGGGTCTTAGAGATCGACAAGGACTACGACGAGGATCTGGGTGTGGAGTTTGAAAACGGTCTCATGAGCGAATACCGCTCTTGCAGCAACAAATGTATCTTCTGCTTTATCGATCAGATGCCGCCGGGAATGCGGGAAACCCTGTATTTTAAGGATGACGATTCCCGGCTTTCTTTTTTGCAGGGAAATTATATTACATTGACCAATATGGTCGATCACGATGTGGAGCGTATCATTGAGATGCAGCTTGCGCCCATCAATATCTCGGTGCAGACCACGAATCCGGAACTTCGCTGTAAGATGCTCCACAATCGCTTCGCGGGGGAGAAGCTCAAGTATCTGGACCGCTTTTACGAGGGGCATGTGGAGATGAACGGGCAGATCGTCTGCTGTAAGGGCGTCAATGACGGGGAGGAACTGAAAAGGAGCATCGAGGATCTGATGAAGTATCTTCCCTTTATGCGGAGCGTGTCGGTGGTGCCGGCGGGCTTAAGTAAGTATCGGGAAAGACTCTATCCGCTCGCGCTGTTTACGAAAGAGGAGGCGGTGGCGGTCATTGATCTGATCGAGGAATACCAGAAAATCTGTTTTGACCGATTCGGTCTACATTTTGTCCATGCCAGCGACGAATGGTATCTGCTGGCGGAGCGGGACTTTCCGGAGGAAGAACGCTATGACGGCTACATCCAGCTCGAAAACGGCGTCGGCATGATGCGGCTGTTCCGGGAAGAATTTGCGCAGGCGCTCGCGGATGCGGTGCAGGCGCAGACTTACCCGAAAGAAAAGGAGAAGTTGAAAAGGACGCTCAGTATCGCTACGGGCAGGCTGGCGTTTCCGACGATCGAGGCGGCGGCGGAGCAGATGCGGCAGGCGTACCCGAGATTGACTATATTAGTCAATGCAATCCGCAACGATTTTTTTGGAGAGACGATCACGGTGGCGGGTCTCGTGACGGGGCAGGACCTGATCGCGCAGTTAAGGGAGCGGCAGCAGGCAGGTGAAGATCTGGGGGAGACGCTCATCATTCCCGCCAATATGCTGCGCAGCAAAGAAGAGGTTTTTCTGGACGACGTTACGGTAACGCAGGTGGAGCAGGCGCTGGGGATATCGGTGACGGTGGCGGATACGGGCGGGCAGGCTTTTGTGCGGGCGGTGCTGGATCCGAATTACCGCATGGGCAGGGAGAACGACGGGGAGTCGTTTGTGTATGTGCAGGGGTATGAATGATGGTGCAGTATCGGGTAGAAAGATTGGACGAGCAGGAGATCACGCAGATTTATCATACTTACATGAAAAAGGATTTCCCGCCCGCGGAATTGAAGCCCTTAAGCCATATCTTAAAAAGCAGGGAAGCCGGTTACGGCTTTACGCTCGGTCTTTACGGAGAAGCGGGGCTTACAGGCTACGCGGTCTTTATTCTCTGCGAGGAGGCAGGGTGCGCGTTGCTCGATTATTTTGCGATCCTCTCCGACAGGCGCGGCGAGGGGCTGGGGCATCTTGCCTTTCCGCTGTTTGACGCTTATTTTGCAAGCGGGCTGCCCGATATAGAGGGATTGTATATTGAATCCGAGCGGATCGCGGCGGCGAAAAACGAAAAGCAGCGCCTGACCAGAGAGCGGCGGATCGCTTTTTATGAGTCCTGCGGCTGTGCATTGACGCCGTTTCGCTCTGTGCTGTTCGGCGTTGATTACAGTGTGTTGTACAGACCGTTTGGCGGACACGGGAAAACGGCGTCTTTGGAAGCATTGGATACTCTTTATCGAAAGATGTTTAAGCCGCAGCATTACGCGCATTTCGTGTCCCTCTCACAAGCGTAGGAAGGAGCATTTGCATGGGCGGGCACGAAGAAAGAAAAAGGAAAAAGCAGGTCTGCATCGGTCTGTTGGCGCATGTGGATGCGGGAAAAACGACGCTGGCGGAGCAGATTCTGTATACTGCGGGCGAGATCAGGAGCGCGGGGCGCGTGGATCACGGGGATACGTTTCTGGATACGGACGCGCAGGAGCGGGAACGCGGCATCACCATCTTTTCCAAGCAGGCACGCTTTTCGTGGAAAGGCGCGGAAGCGACGCTCTTAGATACGCCGGGGCATGTGGATTTTTCGGCGGAGATGGAGCGGACATTGCAGGTCCTTGACTGCGCGTTGCTGATCGTGAACGGCGCGGACGGGGTGCAGAGCCACACATTGACGCTGTGGCGGCTTCTGGAGCGTTATCGGGTGCCGGTCTTTCTTTTTATCAATAAGATGGATCAGCCGGGAACAGACAAAGATAAGCTGCTTGCGGGCGTGCAGAAGGAGCTGGACAGCCGCTGCGTGTCGTTTGCGCGCACGGATCAGGCGGATGCAGACGAGATCGGCGCGGGAGGAGAACGTGACGGCGCGTTTTATGAAAACATCGCAATGTGCGACGAGTCGCTTTTGGAGAAGTATCTGGAGCGGATGGAAGAGCGGAGAGCGGCATCGGATCTGATCAGGGACGAGGAGATCGCGGAACTGATCGCGCAGCGCAGGCTTTTTCCGTGCTTTTTCGGATCCGCCTTGAAAGGGGACGGCGTGGCGGCATTGCTCGACGCCCTTTTTGTGTATGCGCCGACGCCCGATCACGGAGAAACGTTTGGCGCGCGGGTCTTTAAGATCAGCAGGGACGCGCAGGGGAACCGCCTGACGCATATCAAAGTGACAGGCGGCAGCCTGAAAGTGAAGCAGACGATTCAAACGACAGACGCAGAAAAAATTGACCAGATCAGACAATATTCAGGCGAACGCTACGAGGCTGTGCAGGAGGTGGCGGCAGGCAGCATCTGCGCGCTTCTGGGTCCGGAACATACTTTCTGCGGGCAGGGGCTTGGGGCGGAGGAGGAGACGATCCTGCCGCTTCTGGAACCCGTTATGACTTATCGGGTCAATCCGCCGGAGGGATTGGACATTCACGACCTCTATATAAAGTTATGTAAACTAGAAGAGGAGGAGCCGCTGCTTCATCCAGTCAGGCAGGAGCAGAGCGGCGAACTCCATGTGCGTCTCATGGGCGAGGTGCAGATCGAGATCTTAAGGAAACTGATCCTGGAGCGGTTCGGCATGGAGGTGACGTTCGACGAAGGGAGCGTTCTCTATCAGGAGACGATCGCGGACGTGGCGGAGGGCGTCGGGCATTTTGAGCCTCTCCGGCATTATGCGGAAGTGCATCTGATCTTGGAACCGGGCGAGCGGGGAAGCGGTCTTGTTTTCAAAAGTTGCTGCAGCGAGGACGATCTGGACCGGAACTGGCAGCGGCTGATCCTTACGCATTTGGCGGAAAAGGCGCACCCCGGCGTACTGACGGGATCGCCGATCACGGATATGCAGATCACGCTGGCGGCGGGGAAAGCGCATGTGAAGCACACGGAGGGCGGCGATTTCAGACAGGCGACCTACCGTGCCGTCCGGCAGGGGCTGTGCCGCGCAAAGAGTGTGCTGCTGGAGCCAATCTACGCGTTCCGCATGGAACTGCCCGCCTCTTTGGTGGGGCGTGCCATGACGGATATACAGGCGATGTGCGGTCATTTTGAGGCGCCCGAGACCGTGGGTGAGGAGGCGGTGCTTACGGGCACGGTGCCGGTCTCGGAATTTGGCGGCTACCAGAGCAGGATGCTTGCTTACACAGCGG
The DNA here is from genome assembly GCA_023666335.1 of bacterium. Lineage (GTDB taxonomy): Bacteria > Bacillota > Clostridia > Lachnospirales > Lachnospiraceae > UBA3282. Next base: position 16,747 of record JAMPCE010000002.1, on the reverse strand, counting down.
GGAAAGGACGGCTCTTTACCACATTAAAGGGGTATGAACCCTGCCATAACGCGGAGGAGGTCATTGACCGGATCGGTTATGAAGCGGAACATGATACGGAAAATCCCTGCGGCTCCGTGTTCTGCGCGCACGGCGCGGGCTTTGTGGTAGAGTGGGATCGGGTGGAAGACTATATGCACTTAGAACCTGCTTTGAAGACCGGATGGAAGCTGGCTGACGGCAGTATCTACGGCTTAAATGACCAAAATGGTCAACGCAACTCGGACAAAGCAGACAGCGCAGGCGGCGGAGACGCAGCAGACAAGGACGACGAAACCGGCAGTTTTGCGCAGCGTTACGCAAAACGAGCGGCTGGCGGCAGATCTACGATTGACTTTATTGGTCAAGATGAAGTGGAAGAGATCTTTGCGCGGACTTACGGAACAAAGGAGTCAAAAAAGCAGGGCTGGGCGAGAACGATCCGCGCAAAGACGCCGCCCGCCGTCGAAGTGGAATACCGCGGCGGGCAGGAGAAGCGTGCGGAGTACCTTTTGGTGGACGGCTACAATATCATTTTTGCCTGGGAGGAATTAAGCGAGCTGGCAAAGAGCGACCTGAACGCGGCGCGCGGCAGACTGATGGATCTTTTAAGTAACTTTCAGGGATTTCGCAAAATAAACGTGATTCTGGTGTTTGACGCTTACCGGGTAAAGGGAAACCCCGGAAGCGTGGAGCATTACCACAATATCGACGTGGTCTACACGAAAGAAGCGGAGACAGCCGACCAGTATATTGAGAAAGTGACGCGCAGGATGAGCGGAAAAAACAATCATGTGCGGGTGGCGACTTCCGATGGGCTGGAGCAGATCATCATTTTGGGCGCAGGGGCGATCCGCGTCTCCGCGAGGGAACTGTATGAGGAAGTGCAGGCGGCGCAGAGGGAGATGCGGGAGTACTATAAAGGTTAAGATTTTTTTAAGAGATCCCACGACTTTTTTATAAGGTTCCGGCTATATGCTGGGGTCAGGCTTACGGAGAAGGGAGTATGTTCGGGATGAACGAATGTGTGCTGGTGGTGGACGATGACAGGCAGATCGTGCGGGCGATCGCGCTTCTTCTGGAAAAGGAAGGATATCGGGTCTTAAAGGCGTACGACGGCATGGAAGCCCTGCAAATCCTTGCGGAGACGGAGGTGCAGCTCATCATCATGGATGTGATGATGCCGAAGTTAGACGGTCTTTCCGCGATGATGAAGATTAGGGAACGGAAGAATCTGCCGATCATCGTCCTCAGCGCAAAAACAGAGGATACGGATAAGATCTTAGGGCTCTCGATGGGGGCGGACGACTATGTGGCGAAGCCCTTTAACCCGCAGGAGCTGGCAGCCCGGGTGAAAAGCCAGCTGCGCAGGTACACATGTCTTGGCGGAATTCATACGTCGCATGAGGAGGACGAGATCGAAAACGGCAGACTCTGTTACCGCTTACAGGAGCGCACGCTCTATGCGGACGGGGAGCCGGTGAGGCTGACCGCCACGGAGACAAAGATCGTAGAACTGTTGATGAAGAACAGAGGGCGCATCTTTCCGGCGGAGGAAATCTATGAGAGAGTCTGGGAGGAGCCTTCCTTTGCGCCGGAAAATACGGTCATGGTGCACATCCGCCACATCCGCGAAAAGATCGAACTGAATCCGAAAGAGCCGGAATACATAAAGGTGGTGTGGGGCATTGGATACAAAATGGAAAAAAAGTAAAAAAGTGGTGAGTTTTTTAGCTTTTGCGGCAGGGATGACATTGATTTTCACAAATCTCCCGTCCGCGGCGGCGGCAGGCTATCTGCTGCGGGAATCGCTTTTGGCAGATCTGGCTGATCTGCCCGATCTGCCGCAGGCGTCGGACTATCAGAAAAGCGCGGAGTTTCGCAATATCATGGAGGAACGCCTGAACGACCTTTTGGGTGTGGCAACGGGCGGCAGCGGGTGGTACACGGGCGCAGCGAATACTAATGTGACGCTGTACGGCTATGACGGCGGTCTTGTGGGATGGCTTGACAGAAGCCTGCATGCGGGAACCGCGGAAACGACAGTGGTGGCGGACGTCGCGGAAACCACAGGGAACGCGGCGGCGGAGATCTATTTTGAGGAGTCCGACTACAGCGATTATGAACAGTTTCTGCTGACGAGAGGGATTTCCGCAAGCGAAGCGGCGTGGAACGAATATCTGATCGAGCGTTACGGGACCAATTTTGCCGACGTGCAGATGAACGGCAGCTATGAAAGTTATGTAAACCTGGAAGATTACCGCGACGAGGACGGCAATCTCGACCGCGAGAAGATTCTGGAGGCTTATCTGTACGATCTGGATCAGGATAAGAACCTGCGCTATGCGGTCGTGTATGAGGGCGAGCTTCTCTATACCAATATCGACGGGCTGGCGGAAGAGACGGGCAAACCGTGGGACGGAGGAGACTTTGCGAAAGCGCTGCCGGAGGACATCTATAATTTTACCCTCTGGTACAACAGAGCCGGAGACGGCAAGGTGCAGATCACAAAGGACGGCTGGGAGCAGGACGTCTACGGGGACGGCGTTTACCGCGCGGAAAACGACTGGCGGGTGCCGGGCTACGCAAACTTTACGCTGGGAGGTTCCGCAAAGGAAGCGGTCATCTTTTTGGCGGCGGCGAAAGAACCGCAGCTTTATCTGACGGGCAATTATGAGGGCGACGGCGTCACGCAGTACGGCGGAGAGCTCTATTATCTGTGCGATGCCTTTCGGGCGTGGAGTGCGAAATTTACGCGTGCCTGCGAGCTGATGGGGATAGGCGTAGTCCTGCTCTTTTTGGCGCTCCTGCTGCATAAGAGCCTGAAAGAAGCGTTTGGAGGAATCGTCGGCTTTCTGCGGAAGATTCCGCTGCCGGTAAAGACCGTTTTGTTTGTGATCCTTCTCGTGTTTAGCGTCGTGCCGGGTGGGGACGCCATCGGGCAGGCGTCCTGGTATTTGCAGGACGGTGGTGGCGACGCCTATTATCTGCAAAGCTATCTGCACACGGCGGGCGTCTGTACGGCAATCTGGTTCTGGCTGCTTTTCTGGGCGTTTACGGACGGACGCGCAAACGCAGCGGCACAGGTCAGGGAAATGGCGGACAGGCGCAAGCTGCGGGATCTGAAGTACCCGATCCAGAAACGTCTGGTGAGAAGGGACAGAAACCGCCTGCTTTTGGAGGGCGGCGTGCTCCTTGTATTTATCGCGGCGCTGCTTTTGTTGTATCTGCTGTTTGAGGCATATATCCGCGTGAATTTCTGGGCATGGCAGGGAAATGAGGCTTTGGAAGACCTTTTGAAATTCCCGGTTTATGTGATCATGACCGCTTTCCTGACGCTGGCTGTTTTTATGATCTTTGTCGGTGTGGATGCGCTGCGGCTGAAAAAGACCAGGCGGCTGGCGGAGGATATCGGCGCGCTTTCCGACCGCATCGCGGCGGTGAAAGACGGGGAGCTTACGGGAGAGTGGAAACTGCCGGAGGATTCCGACCTGCGGGAAGCTGCGGAAAACCTGAATAAAATCAGAACGGGCTTGGAGACGGCGCTGACCGAGCAGGTGAAGAGCGAGCGCATGAAAGTCAATCTGGTGACGAACGTCTCCCATGATATCAAGACGCCGCTGACGTCCATCATCAGCTATGTGGAACTGCTGCGGCAGGAGGAAGACCTTCCGCAGGACGTGAAAGAATATATTCAGATCTTAGGAGAGAAGTCGGAGCGCTTAAAGAGCATCGTGCAGGATGTGTTTGAAGTGAGCAAGGCGACTTCCGGACAGCTTCCGATGCAGATTGAGACACTGGATCTGGGGAAACTCCTGCGGCAGACGCTGGCGGATATGCAGGCGCAGATCGAGGCGGGTACGCTCGTTATGCGGGCTTCGATTCCGCAGGAAAGCGTTAATGTGCAGGCGGACGGGCAGCGTCTCTACCGGGTGTTCCAGAATCTGATCCAGAACGCATTGCAGTATTCTCTGGAGGGATCGCGGATTTATATGACACTCGTGTCAGAATCAGAGCGGGCAGTCGTGCAGATCAAGAATACCTCCAGTGTGGAGCTTACAGAAAACAAAGATTTTACGGAGCGTTTCGTGCGGGGAGATGAGAGCAGGACGGACGGCGGAAGCGGTCTCGGGCTTTCGATCGCGAAAAGTTTCACGGAAGCCTGCGGCGGGAGTTTTCAGGTGGAGACGGACGCGGATCTGTTTACTGTGACGGTTTCTTTCCCGGAGACGCCAAAGAAGCAGGAGTCTTAAGACTCCTGCTTCTCTTTCCTGACAAACATCAGCCCGAATGTCCCGATGCCGCAGTTGCTCGACACGGTGGCGGAAGCAGGCTGTAAGATGATCTTGTCAAACTTGACATACCGCTCGACCACGGAAAGGATCTCGTCGATCTGCGCCACATTGCATCCCGCATAGGTGAGGAAGAGGATGCGGGTATCGATGTGCTCGCTGTGGCCGAGCAGTTTTTTCACATACTGTCTGGTCGCCCGGTGCATATTTCCTGTCTCGATCCGCCAGAGTTTCAGCCTGTTTTTGGACATGGCTAAAACCGGGTGGAGGTTTAATGCGGCGCAGAGCTTGTGCACGGCGCCGGAAACCTTTCCGCAGCGGTGCAGCGTATCCGTGCTCGGTACCAGAAAGTTCGAGAAGACGCGTTCTTTGTAGCTTTCCAGCGCCTCGCAGATCTCGGAAACGGTCTTTCCTTCTTCGGCAAGAACAGCCGCATAGAGAACCATGAGGCCGTGCCCGCTGCTGATATGACCGGAGTCGAAGATCGTCACGTTGCCGAAACTGCCCGCCGCTTGACTGGCATTGGGAAAAGCGCCGCTTAAATCCGACGTTGCCGTGATGTGGAGAACATGCTCGGCTTCCGTCAGCGTCTCCGCGAAGAAATATTCATATTCGGACGGTTCTGCCGTGGAGGAGTGCGATTCGTTCCCCTCTGTCTGTAAATAGTTTAAGAGGCTGTCCGCGGAGATCTCAAAGAGGTCGCAGAAGCGTCCTTCTCCGGTATGGACATAGCAGTACATCAGGCGGATCTTGAACCGTTCTAAGAGGTCTTTTGGCAGATCGCAGATGCAGTCCGCCGTGATGGCGACTTTGCGCTTTCTTACGCCAACCACCTGATTGGGACCCTCATATGCGGTCTCTTCCTCCGGCTCCTCCTTTGCCAGATATTCGATCAGTTCATGCGGCAGATACTGTAACAGACTTGCCTCCAGCAGCGGAGTGCTGATGGGTTTTGCCAGATAGCCGTCGAAGCCCATATTCCGATAGACCTGCTCGGCGTCGGACATCACGTTTGCGGTCAGGGCGATCACGGGCGTTTTCTGACAGTACCCCTTTGTCTGGGTGCGGAGGGCGTGAAGCGTGGCTTCCCCATCCATCTCCGGCATCATATGATCCATGAGGATGAGATGGTAAGCGTTTTCCGCCGTCTTTTTTAAGGCTTCTTTTCCGCTCTCCGCCGTGTCCACCCGGACTTTGGTATCCCGCAGGAGTTTCACCGCCACCATCAGGTTCATGGAATTGTCGTCCACCACCAGAATGCGGGCGTCCGGAGCGATAAAGGTCTGCCTGTAGCGGGCGCGCTGGTTCATCTGTTTCTGGGCGGCAAAGTTGATGACGCCGATGGGGCGCACGTTGATGATGCGCTGCTTCAATTCGATCGTAAAGACGGAGCCTTTGTGATAGACGCTGTCCACGGTGATCTTTCCGCCCATCATTTCCATGAGCTGCTGGGAAATGCTCAAGCCCAGCCCCGTTCCCTCGATGTTGCGGTTCTGCGTCTCGTCCACCCGCTTGAAAGAACTGAACAGGTCGTCCAGACTCTCCTTGCGGATGCCCATGCCGGTGTCTTCCACGGAGATGCGTAAAAGGATCTGGTCTGCGGCGACGCGTTCGCCTTTTGCGGTCAGGGTGACAGAACCTGTCTGCGTATATTTGACTGCATTGGTCAATAAGTTGGTCACGACCTGTTTGATCCGCACCTCGTCGCCGTAGAGCATGGAGGGGATCTCAGGGTCGATGTCCACTTTGAATTCCAGGTCTTTCTGGTGCGCGCGGATCCAGACCAGATTCACCAGATCGCTGAACATGGTACCGATCTCATACTGGACGGGCACGATGTCCATTTTGCCGGACTCCAGTTTTGAGAGGTCAAGGATATCGTTTATGGTGGTGAGCAGCATCTTGCTGGCATTCTGGATGTTGATGGCATTCTCCGCGATCTCGTCCGAGATATCCTCCCGCAGGATCATTTCATTCAAGCCGATGATGGTGTTGATGGGCGTGCGGATCTCATGGCTCATATTGGCAAAAAAGGTATCTTTGGAGCGGGCGATCTGCTCCACTTCCTGCCGCTGTTTCTCCGCAAGTTCGCGCTCCCGCTCGTAGGTCCCGGATTGCAGTTTTAAGACAATGCCGATAAAGGCGCTGACGCAGACCAAAGCGATATAGGAGTCCGAAAAGCTGTAGAAGCGCGTGGAATCCGGCACGATCTCCGGGTAGTAGTAACCGAGCAGATAAGCCCCCAGAAAGGCGAGGACAGAAAGTATCATGGCGGGGATAAAACTTCTGCCCTCAAACAGCAGGAATACATAGACCAGTCCCAGCACGAACCAGACGGGCATGCCGCTCTGCGTGCCGCCTCCGGTGAGAAAGAGATACGGGAAAAGGAATCCGTTTATGCCGATCAGAAGAAGCCAGGAGGCCCCTTTGCTGTTGTGTTTTACGACAGTGAGATAAATGGATATCCCGGAGACCACACTGATGGACAACAGGCCGTAGATCACCCGGTGGTCGGCGCCTAACAGGATGAGTACAACGCCGATCACGGAGCAGGCGAACACCATGAGCATCACGATGCGGTTGATCAGTTCTCTAAATTCCAACTGCCCGGGAAACATGGCATGAAAAAAGTGTTGTATTTTTTTGCGCATAAGTTATCTCTCCATCCTTTCCAGAACCTCGGACGCACCGAGAAAATCAAAATCGGCGGCAAGCGTGCGGATCTCTTCCGCGGTATCGTGCAGGGATCCCTGCTCCGTATGGACAAGGGCAAGCCTGTCAAGGAGAGGGGAGAGACCATCGCTCTCAAAAGCCGACAGTTTTTCGGCAATCTCAGACAGGAGCGTTTCCAGAGATTCTTTGCTGTCGGCAGCCCCCTGCGCGCCGCTGTCGGTTGTCACGTCGTCTGCATCCGCAGGTCCGTCTGTTTCCGCTTCCGCCAGGGCGGAGGCCGCATTCCCGTCGCCCTGATCCGGATAGACGAAAGGATTTTTGTCGAGCGCGTCAAGCAGCGCTTCGTGTTGTTCCATCATGGCTTCGTGGTTTCGTAAGATATCGTCGATCCGGTTTTCTTTTCCGGCAAATTCCAGTTCCTTTGCGGCGGCGGAGAGGTCGTCCGCGCCGATGCCCTTGGCGTTCCCTTTCAGCGCGTGCACGCAGATCACATAGTTTTTCCAATCCTGTTCGGCAAAGTAATGCGCAAGATTCTCGCTGCGCTTTTTGCCCTCCGCGTGGAAGATGGCAACGATCTCCCGAAAGCCTTCCTCGTCGCCGCAGTAGGCGTAGGCGTGTTCCAGATTGATTCCGGCTTTTTCAAGGCGCAGCCTGCCGCTTGCGCTCTCATCGCGTGTGGGACGGGCGGCTGTTTCGGCGCTGCCCGGCGTCTGCGGCGCGTGCGGTGTCTGTGGAGCGGAGCCTGCCGTTTCGGGCGCAGCGGCTTTGACCTGTCCGGAAAGCGTCTGTTCTTCTTCGTCCTCCACCACGATCTGCATATGCGTCGGGATGTAGCGGCGCAGGATGCGGTCCAGGACGCTTAATTCGATCGGCTTTGCGATAAAGTCGTTAAAGCCCTCCGCCATAAACATTTCCCTTGCGCCGCCGATGGCGTTGGCGGTAAAGGCGATGACGGGGAGGGAGTGGTAGTAAAGACCGGGTTTCTGCCGGATCTTGTGCAGGGTCTCCACACCGTCCATTTCCGGCATCATGTGGTCTAAGAAGACGCAGTCGAATTCCGGCGCGTCCAGCTTTTCCAGCGCTTCCCTGCCGCTGCTCGCCATCGTGACCTTGATCTGGTAGGGCAGAAGGAGTCTTGCCATGACTTTCAGGTTCATGGCGTTATCGTCCACCACCAGAACGCGGGCCTGCGGGGCGATAAATTTGTTATGTAAACTAATGTGCGAATCTTCGCCGAGCAGGATCTTCTGTCCGTTGAAGACTGCGGCGATGGAGAGCACGGTGAAAGGTTTGTAGATGCGCATCATCTGTCCCTGCACCAGAAGTTCCTGATCGTAGTTTAGGAGGAGCACCACTGTCCGCTCCGTGCTCAGTTTTTCAAAGAACGGTCTGTCCTCGCAGTATTCCTCCCAGCCGATGAAGATGTGGGAGTAATTTTCGCGCTCCATGCGCCGTTTTAATTCGGGGAGGTTCCTGCAGATGCGGAACGGGAAACCGAACTGCGTGGAAATGTGGCGGATGCAGTTCTCATAGCCCTCGCGCACCACGGTATAGTCGTATTTGTCCAGATTGATGTAGCAGGACGCGTAGAGATTTTTTTTGTCGCGGATGGAGACGATGGGCGTCTCGTCCAGCACTTTCTGCGGGATGGTAAACTGAAATTCGCTGCCGGTCCCGGGCGTGCTGTTCACGGTGATGAAACCGCCCATACGGCGCACCAGCGCCTGCGTGATGGCAAGCCCCAGCCCCACGCCGCCCTCTTCGCGGTTGCGCTTTGAGTCGATCTGGCTGAAACTCGTAAAGATCTTTTCCAGATCGGCGCGCTCGATGCCGATGCCGGAGTCTTTGACGCTCACGGACAGGTTGATGCCGTATTCCTCGCGGCGGCTCTTGATGCGCAGGATGATGCCGCCCTCTTTGGTAAATTTGATGGCATTTTCGAGAAGATTGATGATGATGCGGCGCAGTTTCTGCTCGTCCCCCAAAAGGTTGCTCGGCAGGTCGGCGTCGCAGTCCACGATCAGTTCCAGATGCTTGCCGTTGTCCATCGTCATCGCCATATTGATGATATCAGTGATGGTGGAGGTGATGTTGTAACTCTCCTCCGCAAGTTCCAGCTTGCCGCTCTCCAGTTCCGAAAAGTCCAGGATGTTGCTGACTGTCGCAAGGAGGTTTCTCCCTGCGGTCTGGATATCCACCACGTCGCGGCGCACCTCCAGCGGCAGATCCTCCTGTAAGATGGCTTCGCTCATGCCGCACACCGCGTTGATGGGGGTGCGGATCTCGTGGGAGATATTGACCAGAAAGTCGTCCTTGCTGCGCTCGGCGATCTCCAGTTCCCGAATATTGTCGAACAACAGTTCGTTCGCCGCCCGCCGGTTTTTCTGAATGATCCAGATCACCGATAAGATCGTGTAGAGCGAGATAAACTGGACGATCAGCCTGAGAATGTCGTGGACGGAAGCGATCGCGACCGTCTTTGTAATCAAACCGTGGTAGAGGAACAGAAAAACGGGGATGACGATCCCCGGATACAGGATGGACGTCAGATTAAAAATACTTAGGAGAACGATGACGCCCGCCATCGTGATGAGCATGGAAGAAAAACTCTCCGTACACAGGGCGTAGAGAAGAAACTCCGCCCAGCACATAATGCCGATGAAGCGCGCTCTGCGGGGATGGTCCCAGTATTCGCGCCAAAAGACGAACCACCCCGCGAGCGGGGGCAGAAACAGAAGTTCCCGGATGTAGATGCTCCAGTCGGAGAGAATGCCCGCGATGAACATGGCGATGGCGTACAGACAGAGAAACTCCAGTACGACCCGCTCCAGTTTTCTGTTGGCGAGTTCCGTTTTCACTTGCGTATTATCCAAGACGTTGACGCTCCTTTTCTTAATTTATGTGATTCATGATATCAGAATGAGTCAAAATACTGTAATAATTGTACAAATAATATAACCATAAGCAGACCCTTGGAGGACGTCGGTACTTAATGAGGTTCGGAGTTGCTGTGCAACTCCCGAATTTAGTACCGCTGCGTCCGGAATGGAGCGAAAGCGCGTCTGCGTTGGTTATATTATTTGTACAATTATGACATTTATGTCAGGTTATATGCAGCAGTTCTTTTAGCTGCGGCAGCATATCCACAAACACATCAATGATGACCGGATCGAACTGCGTCCCCCGCCCTTCCGACATGATCTGCATGATCCGCTCGATGGGGCGGATGGGCGGCTTGTAACAGCGCTCCTCGTAGAGGGCGTCAAACACGTCCGCCACGGACATGATGCGGGCGGAGAGCGGGATATTGTTTCCCGTAAGCCCCGCAGGATACCCCGTGCCGTCCCAGCGTTCGTGGTGGTAGAGGGCAATGTCCCCCACCAGCCGCACATAATGCTCGTCCTCGATATCGCCGATGATGGTCTGGATGATCTTGCGGCTGTGCGTGGTGTGCAGTTTCATGGTTTCAAATTCTTCCGGGGTCAGCTTGCCGGGCTTTTGCAGGATGGCGTCGGGAACCTTGATCTTTCCCACATCGTGCAGGGGCGCGGCCTTGCAGAGATCTTCTATGTAGGAAGCGTTCAGTTCCTCCGGGAAAAGTCCGCGCGAAAGCAGTTCGTTTGCGATCATGCGCACATAGGTCTGCGTGTTTTTGACGTGCTTTCCGGTGCTGCCGTCGCGGCTCTCGATCAGATTCGCCATCCCGACGATGACGGAATCCTGAATGCGGCCAAGGCGCATGGCGTCCTCCGTGATCTTCTGCGCCTGCGTGTTCACCATCGTTTCCAGATTGTGGCGGTACTGGTCAAGTTCGATGGTCTTGCTGACGCGGCTCAACAGGATATCCGGCACAAAGGGTTTCGTCACAAAGTCCATCGCTCCCATCTGGAAACATTTGATCTCGGTCTCCGCCAGGTTGTCCGCCGTCAGAAAGATCACGGGGATCAGCTCGGTCGCAATGTTGGAACGCAGGCACTCCATCACCTCGAAGCCGTCCATCTCCGGCATATTGATGTCGAGGAGGATCAGGTCGGGGCGGTTGCTTTCCAGATATTTTAAGGCGGCGGCGCCGGAAGGGGAGGCGGCGATGCGGTACTGGGTCCCCAGGATCTTCTGGGCAAGCGCCAGATTCGTCTTATCGTCGTCTACCACCAGAATGATATTTTTCATGGGAATACTCCTTCTTGTCGCGATAACAGGCAGATCGGCGGCAAACATGCTGTCCGATATCATTCATTGTAAAACAAGATGGAAAGAAAAGCAAGATTTTGACAGGGTCTGACGTTTGCGTTATGGCATGGAAATGTGGTATGCTTATAATAAAAAGGTATATTGGTTTTTTTGTGTCGGAAAAGGAAACATAATATTTTGTTATGTAAACCACACAAAACAAAAAGGCGGAATGACTGCAAAAGACAGAAGGAATACGGAAGTGGAAGAGAAAAAGCTGGAAGAACAGAAAAATCAGATGCCGGAAAAGTTTTCGGAGCAGCTCTGGCGGCCGTTTGAGCAGGCGTTTTTTCAATTCGAGCGGGAGGAGAACCGAAAATTCACGAGGAGCACGGAGCGGCAGCTCGGGCAGTTGGAGCGGCGCATTGCCCGCAAAAAGAAGCAGGAGAACCATACGGTGCTTGCCGACATGCGGGAACTGCACAAAAAAACGGCGCAGATCGGCTACACGGTGGTGCTTCGGGATACCAGATGGATGAAGCGGTACCGCCACATCGTGCGGATGCTTGCCAAACTCGACGTCTCTTTTCTAAAGCGGATGGCGGCGGGAGCCGTGCCGGAAGACGTTGCGGCGATGGAGAAGACAGCCTTGCTTCTGCGCGAAAAATCCCTCTATGAGATCTACAAAGAGGATTATATGCAGTATCTGGTGGGGCGGCGCATCGAGGAACTGATGGAGGCGGAGCCGGAGAAGCAGTATCCGGAGGCAAGGGGTATGAAGCGGCGTTTCATCCTCCACATCGGTCCGACCAACAGCGGCAAGACCTACGAGGCGTTGCAGCGCTTAAAACAGGCATACCACGGGATCTATTTAGGACCCTTACGTCTTCTGGCTTTGGAAGTCTACGACCGCATGATGGCGGCGGGCATTCCCTGCAATATGATCACCGGGGAGGAGACGATCTACACGCCGGGGCATTTTGTGCAGGCGTCCACCGTGGAGATTCTGGATATCCGCGAAGTCTATGATATCGCCGTGATCGACGAGGCACAGATGATGGCTGACGAGAACAGGGGCAGTTATTGGACGAGGGCGATCCTCGGCATCCGCGCGGAGGAAATTCACATCTGCGCTTCCGGCACGGCGGAGGACATTCTGATCAAGATGTTAAAGCGCTGCGGCGACGAGTATGAGATCGTCCACCACGAGAGGAACACGGAACTTGTGTTTCTTCCCGAACGATACGATATGACCAGAGATGTGGAAACGGGCGACGCCCTGATTGCCTTTTCCAAGAAAAACGTGCTGGCGATCGCGGCAGCCCTCGAAGGACGCGGCATCCGCGCCAGCGTGATCTACGGGAACCTTCCGCCGCAGACGAGGCAGGAACAGGTGCGCCTTTTCACGGAGGGGGTGAGTCAGGTCGTGGTGGCGACGGACGCGATCGGCATGGGCATCAATCTGCCCATCCGCCGGGTGGTCTTTATGAATACCACGAAGTTTGACGGCGTGGGCAAGCGGAGGCTTTTGGCGGAGGAGATCCGGCAGATCGCAGGGCGCGCGGGACGTTTTGGTTTTTACGATACCGGATATGTGCAGTCGGCGATGGAGATGGAGTATGTCGGCAAGAAGCTCTCCGAGCCGTTTTATCCGATCAGGAAAGCGAGGGTAGGTTTTCCCGAAGTGCTCTTAGATATCGACCTTGAGCTGGATGAGATCATCGAGGCGTGGGAAAAGACGGAAGACCCGCCCCTGTACGACAAGATCTCCATGAAAGAGAGTGTGGATAAGTACCGCTATCTGCGGGATTACCGCAGAAAGATTGATTATATGGAGGACAGGAAGCTGGTGCTTGCTCTGATCACCTGTCCTTTCGATGTGAAAGACAGAGAGGTGTTAAGACTCTGGCTGCACTACTGCGAAAAGCCGGAAAAGCAGCAGAACTGTCCCATGCTGCCGAGGGATTTCTCGCTGGAGGGGCTGGAATCCTACTACAAGCAGCTTGACCTTTACACCCAGTTTTCCGCGCGGATGGCATGGGTGATCGACAAGGAAGAGGTGGCGGCAAACAGGGAGTGGGCGCAGCATGAGATCGGGGAGCTCCTAAAGGAAGACAAGGGGCAGTTTGAGAAAAAATGCCGCATCTGTGGAAGACCCCTGTCGTGGAACGCCGCCTATCCGATCTGCGACCGCTGCTATCGGAAGATGGAAAGAGACTGAAAGGGAAGGAAACCGCTATGATCTACACTTGCTACGCGGATGTAAGGTGTCTGGATAACCGGGCGCTGTTTCAGGAAAAATGCAAGCTGCTTTCCCCTTACAGACAGCAGAAGATCGCGCTTCTGCGGCATGAAAAAGATAAGAACAGGAGTCTTGCGGCAGGGCTGTTGTTAAACCATGCGCTGGGGATCTTCGGATTACAGGAAAAAAGCATGGAGTATGAGATCGGCGAGTGGGGAAAACCTGCTATGAAGTATCATCCGGAGCTTCACTTTTCCCTGTCCCACTCCGGCGATTACGCGATCTGCAGCATCGGCGATAAGCCGCTCGGAAACGATATCGAGCTGGTAAAGGACGGCAGGATCAGGGTGGCGGACCGTTTTTTTGCCGAAGAGGAACGGGATTGGCTTTACGACACCGAAGAGGAAGCGGAAAAAAACCGCAGGATGTTCCGCCTCTGGACGATGAAAGAGAGTTTTATCAAAGTGACCGGAAGAGGGATGTCGCTTCCGCTCAGTGATTTTGCGATCCATGTGGACGGGGCGTCGGGACGGGTCAGAGTGCGGCACAGTTTTGACGGAAACTATTATGCCATGCGGGAATACCGGGAGATCGAGGGGTATTGTACGGCGGTCTGCTGTCAGGGAAAGGAAGATATGGCATACAGTATGATACCGGTGGAACTGTATTGAGAACGGGGGAAAGGGATGCGAAAGAAAATACGGATCGCGTCGGCGGTACTTGCGGCGCTTTTGACAGTCTATACGGTGTTTGTGTATTTTCTGGTGAGCGCCTGCCTGGTTCCCTCTTTTATGGACAGACTGACCGCGTTCGAGGAGATCACGAAAAAGTGCTACAGCGAACAGGTGCAGACCGTGCAGTTACAGGATAATCAGAGCAGACTTCTCTCCGAGACGGCGAAATGGCTTAAAACGGTAAAACGAGAAAAAATATACGCAGAAACACCTGATGGATACCGTCTTGCAGCAGAGGTGTTTCCCGAGAGGACGAGCGAGACATGGGTGCTTCTTCTGCACGGTTATACCGGATGGAAAGAGGAAATGTATCAGTTTGCCTGCTGGTATCAGGCACAGGGCTATGCGGTGCTGGCGCCCGATCTGCGCTGTCAGGGCGAGAGCGAGGGGGATTTCATCGGTATGGGCTGGACAGATCATTATGACTGTCAGCTTTGGATCGAACAGATTCTGCGGGAGTCTCCGGAGGCAAAGATCATACTTCACGGCCAGTCTATGGGGGCTGCGACGGCGCTCATTCTGGCAGGCTCGCCGGAAAGAACGCCGCATATTGCGGCGGTGGTCGCCGACAGCGCTTACACGGAGGCTTATGAGATGTTCGCAGATAAGATCACGGAGTGGTTTCATCTGCCGGCGGCGCTCTTTGTGGATTCCGCCTGCGTGATGTTAAAGCTGCGGGGCGGCTATGACCTGCGGGACGCGTCTCCTCTGCGGGCGGTGCAAAACAGTAATGTCCCCACCCTCTTTATCCACGGGGAGGAGGACAGGATGATCGACGCGGCGATGTCCTGCGAATTGTATGAGGCGGCTTCCTGCGAAAAGGAACTGTTCATCGTGGAGGGCGCGGGCCACGCGCAGACACAGGACAAAGACCCGGAAGCATATTACGGGAAGATCGGGGAATTTTTGACGCGGTATCTGTAGGAAGCGAGGTGCTCTTTTATGGGAGATCAGGGATTTTGGGGAGACAAAAGAAAAAAGACGGCGCGGGCTGCAGCGGCTGCGCTTGCTCTGGCGCTGTTGTTTTTGTTTCCTTTCCGACAGGGGAGCGCAGACGTGGTGTACGGCGCCGGAAAGCGCGAGGTGCGCGTGGCTTTTTTCCCGATGGGCGGCTATCACGAGACGCTTGCGGACGGAAGCCTTTCCGGTATGGATGTGGAGTATCTGGAAAATCTCGGAGATTATGTAAACTGGAAAGTGGAGTATGTCCCCTGTGAAAGCTGGGATGAAGCGCTGCAAATGCTTGCGGACAAAGAGGCGGATCTGGTGGGAAGCGCGCAGTATTCTGTGGAACGCGCGGAAAGTTACCGCTATGCCGACCTGGCGAGCGGCTATACGTTCGGGGCTATCGCCGTACCCGGGGAAAGCAGTCTGGCGTACGAGGATTTTGACGCCATGCGGGATCTGACTTACGGCTGTGTGGGTACTTATGTCAGAAAACAGGAGTTTCTGGAATACCTGAGCGGGCACGGGATCGAGAGTCCGCGGCTTAGAGAGTACGGGAACACGGCGGATCTGCAGGAGGCGCTTGCGGCGGGAGAGATCGACGCGCTGGTGCATTCCCTGACGGAGATCAGAGAGGGACAGCGGGTGATCGGACGCTTTGCGCCCATGCCTTTTTACTATATCACCTATCCCGGGAATGAGGAACTGCTGCGGGAGTTAAATCAGGGCGTCGCGGACCTCAAGATGAACCGTCCGGAACTGGAAAACGAACTGATGGTAAAGTATTATGACAGCCGCCTGGATCATACGATCCTTCTGACCAGCGAGGAGAAACGGTATATCGAAGAAAAAAAGACGCTGGCGGTCGGCTGGTTTGACGGCTGCTATCCCTTTTTCTATGAGGACGAAGATGGCGGACCCGGCGGTCTGGTTGTGCAGATCTTAGAGGAAGTGGCTGTGAGTACGGGGCTTTCTTTCCAATATGTCAGGATGGAAAATATGGAGGCGGCGAAAGATGCCCTTGCGGAAGGAAGCATTGATGTGATCGGCTACTGCGGCGAGGCGGTCGGCAATATCAGGCAGAGGGGCGGCGCGCTGACAAAGGTTTATGCCAGAGTGCCGCGCGTCGTCGTGATGAAGCGGGGCAGCAGGACGGAGGAGCTTAAGACATTGGCTGTGACGCCGGAGGATCTCTACGGAGACGGAAGCGATTCCCTCTTTGCGGGAGAGCAGACGAAACTGCTGATCCTGGAAAGCCCTGAGGCGTGTCTGGAGACGGTGCGCACGAAAGAGGCGGAGGCTGCGCTCTGCGACGGTTATCTGGCGGAGTATCTGCTGGGTTCCAACTTAAACCTTGGCGGGCTGGAGATCCACACGGTCTTAAGCGAGGTGCGAAACATCCGCATGGCGGTGCCGGACGATGAAGACTCCCTTCTTTTGGGAATCCTGAATAAGGAACTGCTGGAGATCACCGATAAGATGGTGAGCGACTATATGTTACAGGATAATTTCTATTCCAAGGTGAGCGTGGATGCGTTTGTAAGGCAGCACAGCGCGGCGATCATCGCGATCCTGTTTCTGGCGGCATCCTTTGTCATTCTGGTGTTGTGCCGGATGCTGCAAAACAGCAGGCGGCTTCAAAAGTTGATGTATAAGGACAGCGACTTTGATAT